>CAMWYX010000028.1 GCA_947178575.1 uncultured Ruminococcus sp.
AAAGATTCTTGTTAATAATAAAAATAATATTTTTAAATTTTATTATATCTTGACAACTTCAACAATATATGATATAATATAAAAAACGGCATTGCAGAGGTCGGTTACTTCGGTAAATAAAAATATTTTTGTTTTTTAAGTGGTTCAACTCCATAAATTCCCCATGGGAATCAGACCGTCCTCGTTTTTATCCGTTTGTTATGAAAATTAATGGTAAGGTTGGAAACGGTTACTTCAATTTGGTAGAATTTTTCTGTTTCCGCTTTTCAATTTATTTTAACAAAAAAGCAGATGTGTATTGCAGTAGTTGGTTACTTCGCTTCGGGTGCGCGTTGTTGCTGGTTCGAGCCCAGCCTGTTCCGTTCGTGAACAGTAGCTCAATTGGTAGAGCACGTTTTACCGGTTACGATTTTATCACGTCTGCTTTTTTTATTTTGTGGGAGGTTTAAAAAATGGCTAAGTTCAATTCTAATCATACAATCAGGACAGCGAATAAAGAGGGACACGCCGCTTATGATATGAACGATAAGTCAAAGCTTGTTACTCAGGTTCTGACATCATTTTTTAATGAATCAAAATTCTATGGCGATAACTCCGAAGATATGCAGAAAATAATCGTAAGCGTTATCAGAGAAGACCCGGAATTTGTCTCAAATCTTGCTGTTTTTTCCAGACGTGTATTCAATATGCGTTCCGTTTCGCACGTCCTTACAGCATATCTTGCTCATGAAAACGAGGGTAAAAGTTACGTCCGTGATACTGTAAAGGGTGTTTCTCTGCGTGGCGATGACCTGACAGAAATCATGGCTTTTTATCTTTCCACATTCGGAAAACCTATCCCAAACAGCCTTAAAAAAGGTATTAATGATGTAATCGTTGGTTTTGACGAGTACACTCTCGCTAAATATAAGGGCAGTGGAAAATCTGTAAAGATGCGTGATTTGCTCTGCTTATGCCGTCCTACACCGAAAAACGATGAACAAGCGGTAATTTTTAAACGCTGTCTTGAAAATACTCTTAAAACACCACTGACATGGGAAACTGAACTCTCTGCTAACGGCAATAATTCTGAAACGTGGGAAAAACTTATTGACAGCGGAAAAGTCGGATATATGGCTTTACTCCGTAATCTGTCAAACATTATCAAGGCGAATCCTGAAAATATTGATAAAGTTTACGCAAAAATTCAGAACTCCGAAGCTGTCAGAAAGTCAAAACAGCTTCCTTTCCGTTATTTATCAGCATATAAGACTATCAAGCCGATAGCAAGTAAAAAAGCATTCGATGCTCTTGAAAATGCTGTTGATGCAGCTGTCAATAATCTGCCAAATCTGTCAGGCAAAACAATAATTGCGGTTGATGTTTCAGGCTCTATGAGTAGCCTTGTCAGCGGAAAATCCGATATAAGATGCTGCGAAATTGCTATGATGTTAGGAGTTATAGCTAATCGAATCTGCGAGGACAGTGAGTTTTACACTTTCAGTACTTCACTTGAAAAATATGCTGTATCAACACGCTCAGGCATAGTCGAAACAACTTTCCATAACTGCAATTGCGGTGGTGGTACAGATATGAGCCTGATTTTTTCTGAGATGATAAATAAACGCATAAAAGCAGACCGCATTATCATATTATCGGATAATATGTGCAATGCAGGGCTCTCGTTTTGGAATCATACAACTGTTCAATCTTTAGCCGACAAATATCGCAGACGGACAAATAACGATTTGTGGGTACACGCAATAGATTTGCAGGGATATGGGACACAGCAGTTCCATGGAGCAAAAACAAACATAATCGCAGGCTGGAGCGAAAAAATATTTGATTTTATCCTGCTTGCAGAACAGGGCGAGGGCAAACTGATAGACACTATTAAAAATTATAAATGGTAAAACAAAAAGGACTGCTGTATTACTACAGCAGTTTTTGTTTGTCAATTCTGATTATCTTTTCCTGCGATTTCTTTGAGACTTGAAGCAAGACCTGCAAGCCCCTGAATTTCGCTTGGAATAATAATTTTTGTAGCTTTTCCGTCAGCTGCCTTTGCAAATGATTCCAAAGCTTTAAGCTGAACTACTTTTTCGGACGGATTGGCTTGTGTCAGTCTGACAAGGCTTTCTGCGAGAGCTTTCTGAACCATTTCAATAGCCTGTGCCTCACCGGTAGCCTCAAGTATCTTCTGTTCTTTTACAGCATCTGCACGAAGTATCATTGCCTGTTTTTCGGCTTCGGCTTCAAGAATCTGTGCTTCTTTCTTAGCCTGAGCACGGAGAATCTGGGATTCTTTTTCACCTTCGGCAACAAGTATCTGAGATTTTTTATCGCCCTCAGCCTGTAAAATCTTTTCACGTCTTTCACGTTCGGCTTTCATCTGTTTTTCCATAGCGTCCTGAATCTCACGTGGAGGAAGAATATTTTTAAGCTCAACACGGTTTACCTTAATACCCCATCGGTCTGTTGCCTGGTCAAGAATTGATGTGATTTTTGTATTTATCACATCACGTGAAGTGAGTGTTGCATCGAGTTCCATTTCGCCGATTATATTTCGGAGCGTGGTTGCCGAGAGATTTTCTATAGCATCAAGAGGACGTTCAACGCCATAAATATATTGTTTTGCATCTGTAATCTGATAGAACACAACGGTGTCTATCTGCATGGTAACATTATCTTTTGTGATAACCGGCTGAGGTTTGAAATCGACAACTTTTTCCTTTAACGAGACTTTTCCTGCGATTCTGTCGATAAACGGCACGAGAATATGAAGTCCCGTCTGCCATTCACATCTGAACGAACCAAGACGTTCAATAACAAAAACGTGTGCCTGCGGAACAATTCGGAAACATCTGATAATTATTATCAGGATAAGAATTACAACCGCAATAAGAATAGATACACTGACATTAATCATAATAAATCTCCTGTTTTAAGTCTTACAACGAGCTTTGCGCCCTTTACCTGTGTAATCGTGACAATACTGCCCGAACCGATAGGACTGCCGTTTTCCGACACTGCACTCCAGTCAACGCCGTTAAGGGTAACTCTGCCGGAATTACAGTCCGGATTGATTTCTTCAATAACTATGGCTGATTTTCCTATATCAAGTTCACAGTTTGTAGCGGTATGTTTAATATTCATACGTTTACGGATAAGCGGAAGTGAAAGAATCACAAAGACTGCTGATGATACGGCAAATATTCCGGATTGCACAACAAGCGGAATATCAAGCAGAACAGTGCATATCAAAGTTGTCAATGCTCCTGCTGCAAGCCACAGCGAAACAAGCTGTATTGTGAATATTTCAACCACAATAAAAACGACAGTCAGAACAGCCCACACTATTATTTCCATAAGAATATCCCCGTTCCGAATCAGGTATTGAAACGGAAAAGAACAATATCGCCGTCATTCATGACATATTCTTTGCCTTCAAGACGAACAAGACCTTTTTCTTTTGCGGCTGCCATAGTTCCGCATTCCATGAGGTCGTCGAAAGAAACGACTTCGGCACGGATAAATCCTTTTTCAAAGTCTGTATGGATTTTACCGGCTGCTTGCGGAGCTTTTGTTCCTTTTCTGATAGTCCACGCACGGACTTCGGGTTTTCCTGCCGTGAGGAATGAAATCAGACCAAGGAGAGCATAACCCTCTTTGATTATGCGGTTAAGACCCGAAACTTCGAGACCGAGTTCGGCGAGGAACATAGCTTTATCCTCGTCGTCCATTTCGGCAATTTCTGCTTCTGTCTGGGCGCATATCGGGAGAACTGCGGAATTTTCCTCTTCGGCGAGTTCACGGACGAGACAGTAATTTTTATTGTTTTCAATATCGCCGGCGAAATCGGATTCACTGAGATTAGCGGCATATATTACCGGTTTTGCCGAGAGCAGGGGAGTGGATTTTATAAGTTCACGTTCATCGTCCGTAAAGTCAAAACCTCTTGCGGATTTTCCGGATTCGAGATGTTCTTTCAGGCGTTCGAGGAAATCTATTTCGGCGAGATATTTTTTATCTCCCTTGACAGCTTTTCTGGCACGTTCGATACGGCGTTCAACCATTTCAATATCGGAGAATATGAGTTCGAGATTAATAGTTTCAATATCACGCAGAGGATTTATATTTCCGTCAACGTGTACAATATTATCATCTTCAAAACAGCGTACAACGTGTACAATTGCATCGACTTCACGGATATCCGCAAGGAATTTATTTCCGAGACCTTCGCCCTTTGATGCGCCTTTCACGAGACCGGCAATATCGACAAATTCGAGGGTTGCGGGGGTGAATTTATCGGGTTCATACATTTCGGCGAGTTTGTCGAGTCTTTCATCGGGAACGGAAACGATACCGATATTTTTTTCGATAGTGCAGAACGGATAGTTTGCGGATTCCGCACCGGCGTTTGTGAGTGCGTTAAAGAGTGTGCTTTTGCCCACATTGGGCAGACCAACCATACCAAGTTTCATATAGACATTACCTTTCTTGTTTTTATTTATATTCTAAAAAATCAGTATTTATCAATGCTGAATTTTTTTATTGTTTACAAACGAATTTATAACAGAATTTTGAATCTGCACATTTCCGTCAGCGGAGCATATATCGGCAGGATTACCGCAGAGCATTTTCATATCTATTTTTGAATCCATGATAAATACGTTTCCGCTTCCGGCGGAGTCGCCGATACCGGTAGCAATATCGCCCTCGGTATCTATAGAGATTTCGGCGTTCATGATTTTTGTATTCACGCTTCCGCCGATAGAACCTATGCACGACTGATGGGACGCATTCATTTTAAGATTTACTTTTCCTTTTTTTATAAGTATATTACCCTCGCCGTTTTCCAGAACTCCGATACCGACGGTCTTTGCACCACTGCAGGCGATTGAAATATTATCCGCAGAACTCGAAACAGAAGTAAATCCCGAACAGCTTCCGATACCGGCAACTTTGATTCCGGAAACGGACATATCCAGATTACATTTATCGGCGATTTCGATATCGGCATCACCGTTGAAACTTCCCACGGCGACACCGTTATGGCTGTACATATACAATTTTACGTTTCCGCCGAGCAGTTTTATTACAGAATCGTCCTCGTTATAGCCGCCGCCGATACACACGGTTTCTTTGCTGTTGCAGATGATTTCGAGGTTTCCCTCCATATCAACGCATATATCGCCGTAGCTGTGGTCGTAGTCGTTTCCGATTCCGATACCGTCCGGAGCGTAGCAGTTGATTGAGAGAGAGCCTTTGCCTCGGAGTTCAAACTGACTTCCCATAGGAACGTAGATTCCGGCGTATCCGAGTTTATTGGATTTCACGACTTTCAGTACAAGACGGGCATATTCTCCGACGGAGATTGTAGGACGGCTGTTTCCGCTTACGAGATTTACATTTTTGAGAGTAAGTTCACAGCAGTGATTATCCATGATTAAGATATTCATTTTCACGGATTTATCGGGGTCGCCGACAATAGTGAGACTGCTCTGATAAACGTGTATATCTGTATATTTTTCAAGAGCGAGTTTAAGGAGGTCGAGTTCGGAATCGGTCTGTGCGGTATACACTTTTTTAGAGCCTGAGGGTCTTAGTTCAAGATTGATTCTGATGATTTCGTCTTTGACATCTTTTGAAATACTGTCGAGGAAAAGCGGTTTAGGCTTTGAGGTATAATATCCCTGAATCAGGTCAATTCCGAGACGGATAACGGTTTTCATTTCCTGAGAAGTTTCAACGCCCTCGGCGAGTGAGCGAATCTGATTATCACGGCAGAATTCTATTATTTGTGTGACAAGCTGTTGTTTTTTCAGGTCGTTGTGTATTCCCGAGACAAGCGAGCGGTCGATTTTTACATAATCGGGGCGGTAGTTAAGCAGATTTGAACTGTTGGCATATCCTGTTCCGTAGTCGTCGATGGCGAGCTGTGAATGTGAAAAACTCAGACGTTTTTTCAGAACGCTGATAACTTCGGGGTCGGCATCGCTGTCCTCAACGATTTCGATGACTGTTTTTTCGAGAAGTTCGCCGTATGTCAGGTAGAGTTCGTTGAAATCCTCATCATTGAGGATAAAATTGCACATTGAATTTATAAACAGTTTTCTGTTTTCAAATACCTGCTGATTTTCGCTCAGGAGTTTCATGGAATTAAAAAATGTGAGTTTTTCCACGGCATACAAAGAGTTCTGCGAAGCTGCGATAGCGAGTATCTGTTTTGGTTCCATTTTAATATCGCCGATACTTCTCATAAGAGCTTCATAGGCGACAATATTTCCGGAAGTTGTTTCCACGATAGGCTGAACGTAATATGTAAGCTGATTTTCTGTTATCATGCGGTTGAAAAACTGTGCGTTTTTATAAGCGTCTTTTTCACGGATATAATTTTCTTCAGAGAACCAGTTTATTATATGCCGGCGGTCTGTACGGGCTTCATACAGTGCAAATTCCGAATAATTCACCAGCATATTGAAATCGGCGGCTTCATTGGGATATGACGAACAGCCGATGGAAAGGCTGAGTTTGCTTTTATCCGAAATATCTATAATTTCCCCGAAATCATCGGTAAGAACGCAGTTCTGCACTGCTTCGTCCATGCTGTTGAGTATATTATATATGAATATTCTGTCGCAGTCTTTAAAGAATACCAGAAACTCATATCCTGATTTTGCACCGATTATAACATTATCTCCGGCGTATCTTTTGAGAGTTTCGGCGACGGAAGCTATACAGCAGTTTGTTGTATCGACGGTGAGGAAAGAGCCTAATTTTTCTATTCCGTCGATATAGATTGTAGCGAGGCAGGCGTCATGACATTCCGGAAGCAGTTTTTTTATATGCTGTGAAAATGACGGATAAGAGGGGAGTTTTGAAACGTGGTCATATTCAACAAGATTTTTATTCTGATTTTCGGATATTTGCCGTGTGAAGTCCTGAACGAATCCGAGCCATTCTTCGCTTGATTCATAGATATTCATTTTGATATATCTTGTGACGTTGTTGTTTGTAAAGCGATAGATATGCTTTTGTCCTTCAACCGGATTTTTCGAGATTTTTTCCAAAAGGTTAAAAAATTCAAATTCATTGAGTTTAGAGCCTGAACACGCAAGCATATTTGTTGCGACTTTATCGAGGTATGCTGATTTATTTTTTGCGATATAGGTAAACACGCCGATATTTCCCATAAACTGCTGAAATACGCACCAGTCATGGCTGAGTTCCGGCGGGTTTTTTGACAGATTGAAGATACTCATAATAGCTCCTGAATCCGCATACAATCTGATATGCGAAGCTGCATTCAGCGGTCAGCAGCAGACCGTATTGCAATATTCAATATAATTATACAACAAACTTTAATCAAAGTCAACAAATTTATGTGTAAAATGAATGAAAAAATGCCCTGTTCCGCAGAGCAGGGCATATGTAACGTGGAAGCCGGTATCAGTCGAGGAAATCCTTGACTTTTTTGCTCCTGCTCGGGTGGCGGAGTTTGCGGAGTGCTTTTGCTTCAATCTGGCGAATACGTTCACGTGTAACATCGAAACGCTGTCCCACTTCTTCGAGAGTGCGTGATTTGCCGTCCTCGAGACCGAAACGGAGTTTAAGAACTTTAGCTTCACGTTCGGTAAGAGTATTAAGAACCTCATTGAGCTGTTCTCTGAGAAGTGTGTGTGATGCTGCCTCGGCAGGAGCAGGAGCATCATCATCGGGGATAAAATCACCGAGATGACTGTCCTCTTCCTCGCCTATAGGAGTTTCGAGGGATACAGGGTCCTGAGCAACACGCATGATTTCACGTACTTTATCGACAGGCATATTAAGTTTTTCGGATATTTCCTCGGGGCTCGGGTCATGACCGTTTTCATGGAGGAGCTGGCTTGAAACTTTCTTTACTTTTGTGATAGTTTCAACCATATGAACCGGTATTCTGATAGTTCTCGCCTGGTCGGCGATAGCTCTTGTGATAGCCTGACGAATCCACCATGTGGCATATGTCGAGAATTTGAATCCTTTTGTATAGTCGAATTTCTCGACAGCCTTTATAAGACCGAGATTTCCCTCCTGAATAAGGTCGAGGAACTGCATACCACGACCGACATATTTTTTTGCGATACTTACAACGAGTCTGAGGTTAGCTTCGCAGAGACGTTGTTTTGCGTATTTTTCACCCTTTGCCATACGCTGTGCAAGAACGATTTCCTCCTCTGTATCAAGAAGCGGAACACGTCCGATTTCTTTCAGATAAACTTTAACAGGGTCATCGATAGCTATTCCTTCGGTTGAAAGTGCGAGCTCGAGGTCGTCGGTTATAGCTGAATCGAGAGCAATTTTGAGGTCTGGTTCAACGTTCATATCCTCGACGATTTCAATATTGAGATTTTCACAGCGGTCATAGAAATTATTAATCTGGTCGACATCGAAATCCAGTTCTTCGAGGGCGTCGGTTATTTCCTTTGTGGTGAGTTTACCGTTTGCCTGACCCTGTTCAAGAAGGGCATCGATAGTATTTTTCTTTGCGTCCATGGCAGTACCTCCTGTAATCTGTTCATTGAATTTTTTGGCGGTTTGCGTATATATTTTGTCTGAACCTGTTCAGCAGGTCATCAATGGCGGAACTGTACATTATGCCGTTCAGCCTTATGTTTATTTGTTCACTTTTTTTTTCAGCATATTTTTTAGTTCATCATCGGAAATAATTCCGTCTTTTGGAATTTCGACATGATTTTTCAACACCGAAACGCAGTCATCGAAAGATTTCCGAGTAAGTGACATATTTTGTTTTTTAGCGGATATACCGCTGATTCTGCTGATTTCGTCGGCGGAGAACTGACTGTTAAGAAAAGTGAGTGAAAATTCTCCGTGTTCTGCTATATTGCTGAGAATTGCGGAATATACACGTTTATTGAACGGCGTGACGAAAATATCAGCCGGTGCTTTTTCTATGATTTTCCCGATTTCCTCGGGAAAACGCATAAGAAAGGAAATAATTTCCTCCTCGGCTTTTGATTCTTTTCTGAATATTTCGGCTTCGGGATTTATTTCATCTTTAGCCATAACAGTCTGTGTATATATGGTTCTGTTTTCTTTTTTGCGTTCGGTATTTTTATTTTTACGCAGAATATTATCGATATGCAGTTTAAGCACATCGGCAGGGAAATTATATTTTCCGGCAGTTCTGGATATATACACCTCACGTTCGAGTGATGACGGAATATCGGCGAGTACATTTGAAACTCTTTTAAGTAGTTCGACTTTTCCGGATTCTGTATTTATATCGATGTCATTTTCGCATCGGTCGAGAAGAAAATTATTGGCATCACGTGATTTTTCGATAAGAATGCGGAAGCGTTGTGCACCGAATTTTTTTATATATTCATCGGGGTCTTTTGCACCCTCCATGCGGAGGATACGTGTCTTAACTCCCACATCGGTGAAATGTGAGATTGCTTTACGTGTAGCGGACTGACCGGCGGAATCGCTGTCATAGGCGATTATGACTTCATCTGCATAGTGGCTGACAAGCCGTGCCTGATTTGGAGTTATAGCAGTTCCGAGGGTTGCGACAGCGTTTTCAAGTCCTGCCTGATGTACAGCGATAACGTCCATATATCCCTCACAGAGAATAATCTGTCTGGAAGATGAATTTTTAGCGAAGTTCATGGAAAACAGATTTGAACCCTTATCAAATACCGGAGTTGTGCCGGTATTGAGATATTTTGGTTTGGAGTCATCAAGAACACGTCCGCCGAATCCGATAACATTTCCGCTGAGGTCAACAATCGGGAACATTACACGGTTACGGAAAAGGTCAAACAGTCTGCCGGTTTTCTGTGATGTTCCGCCGAGCCATGCCTGAGTTATTTCATATTCAGAATAGCCTTTTGAAGTCAGCATTCTGCACAGCTCGTCCCATGAATTTGAAGCATATCCGAGACCGTATTTTTTTATTATCTGCGGAGTAAGACAGCGGTCTTTGAAATATTGCAGACCGGATTTATTATGTCCTTTTATGAGATTGAGATAGAAAAAATTGGCGGTCAGACGATTCATTTCATATATTCTTGTGCGGAGCTTTGCTTTTTCAGAACCCTGATTGTTTGTCTCTGGTATTTCCATTCCGCTCCGGTCGGCGAGGAGACGGACAGCCTCCATAAATTCGAGATTTTCCGCTTTCATGATGAAATTGAACACATCTCCGCCGGTCTGACAGCCGAAACAGTAAAAACTCTGAGTATTGGGAAAAACGGTGAATGACGGTGTATTTTCGGAGTGAAAAGGGCAGTTGCACACAAATACACGCCCTTGTTTTTTAAGCTGTACATATGAATCGATAACAGACTCAACGGGATTTACAGCTTTCAGTGCCATAAGAAATTCATCATTCTGAGCCATTTTGTTATACCTCCGCCGTTCAATTGGATTTTAAGCAGGAAAAATCTGCATACTGTTCATCGAGAACGGTGATTTCAGCCGAACCGTTTGTAATTTCTGTGAGTTCTTTTTGCAGAGCGTTCAGCTTATCGGACATTACGAGGACTTCGAGGGTTACGGTATCGGAGAAATCTGAATTAACGGTAACAGTATCAAAATCGGGGAGTACGTAGCTTATTTTGCCGTACATACCGTAATCTGTGTTTATTTGGATTTTATAGCACAGTCGCATATCCATAATTTCGGCGGCATCGCAGGCGATTGAAGCGGCATGGGAGTAGGCACGCAGGAGACCGCCTCCGCCGAGCAGGATTCCGCCGAAATATCGTGTAACCACGATACAGACATCGGTCAGACCACGTTTTTGGATAACTTCGAGAACCGGAATACCGGCAGTTCCCTGTGGTTCTCCGTCGTCGGAATATCGGGAAATATTATCTTCCTGAAGCACATAGGCATACACGTTATGACGTGCTTTGCGGTGCATGGCTTTGATTTTATTTATAAATCCGACGGCATCGTCATTTGTTTTTACCGGAGCTATATATCCGATGAACTCTGATTTTTTTTCTGTAAACGAATCGGAAGCTGGTTTATGTACAGTTAAATAATTCATTTGAATAACCTCAGATACAGAACAAATAAGCCGCTCGGTGTGAGCGGCTTATAAAATTACTTATCCATATTGAAACGTCTCTTGAATCTGTCAACACGTCCGCCTGTATCAACAAGCTTCTGTTTTCCGGTGTAGAACGGATGGCACTTTGAGCAGATTTCAACCTTGATGTTTTCTTTTGTAGACATAGTTTCGATTACATTACCGCAATGGCAGGTAATAGTAGTCTTAACAAAATTAGGATGGATTCCCTCTTTCACGATTTTCACCTCCAGAAAATATTTGTAAATCGTGCAGCCCATCAGTTACCTTAGACAGTAGTGACGTATACATTACATTAATGTATTATATCACACTTTTCCGGAAATGTCAAGAGGCTCTGAAATATTTTTATTATTTAACAGAAGCTTTTTGAGAAATCGTCATGGAGTTTCTTTTCAAGGATTTCAGCTTCTGCCTTTGTGGGTTGTTTTGCTGTGATATATACTTTAATTTTTGGTTCTGTACCTGACGGGCGAACGATAACCTTTGAACCGCCCTCAAGGAAGAACGCAAGCACATTTGATTTCGGGAGTGTAATTTCAGTGATTTCGTCGTTTGTGAGATTTTTTGAAGTGCTTGCCTTATAGTCATCGAATCTGACAACAGGGATTCCGGCGATTTCGGCAGGGGAATTTTCACGGAGTTCAGTCATAATGCTGTCCATTTTTTTCATTCCGCTTTCGCCCTCGAAAGTGAAGCTGTAGAGGGTCTGATAGAACATACCGTATTTTTTATACATATTTTCCCGGGCTTCGATAAGCGAGATACCTTTTGTACGGTAATACGCCGCCATTTCACATATAAGCATGGAAGCGTTTACAGCGTCCTTATCACGGACGTAACCGCCGGAAAGATAGCCGTAGCTTTCTTCAAATCCGAAGATATAGCGGTTTTCCTCACCGTTCTTTTCGAGGAATCCGATTTGTTCGCCGATAAACTTGAAACCTGTAAGAACATCTATTATTTCAACGCCGTATTCTTTTCCAATAGAATTTACAATATCTGTAGTAACTATAGTTTTTATAGCAATCGGATTTTCTGGCATAGTTCCCTTTTCGATACGCTGGCTTGCGATATATTCAAGGAGCATTGCACCGACTTCATTTCCGCTGAAAAGTGCATAGCCGTCACCATCGGGAACAGCAATTCCAACACGGTCGCAGTCGGGGTCTGTAGCGAGAAGAAGGTCGGGTTTAACCTCATTGCAGTATCTGAGACCGACTTCAAGAGCCTCACGGATTTCGGGGTTGGGATACGGGCAGGTTGTGAAATTGCCGTCCGGATTTTCCTGTTCTTTTACGACAGTTACATCGGAGATACCGATACGTTTCAGAATTTCACGAACAGGCTTATTTCCTGTGCCGTTGAGGGGAGTGTATACCACTTTAAGACCGCTGGAAGCACAGAGTTCGGGGTTTATTCCCTCGGCGAGAACATCTTTATAGAACTCCTCAATAATATCATTTCCTATGTACGAGATATTTCCCTTTTCGAGTTCTGTATTGAAATCAGATGATTTCACACCGCTGAACATATCGAGGGAATTTATTTTTTCGAGGATTATTTCAGCACCTCGGAGTGTAATCTGACAGCCGTCGTCGCCGTAGACTTTATATCCGTTGTATTTTGCGGGATTATGGCTTGCGGTTACCATAATTCCTCCCTGACACTTAAGCTGACGGACAGCAAACGAAAGGCATGGAGTCGGCATAAGTTCTGTATATATATACACTTTTATTCCGTTTGCGGCAAGAACTTCGGCGGCAGCTTTTGAAAATACATCGCTTTTTATTCTGCTGTCATACGAAACGGCGACGGCAGGATTTTCATACTCCTGATTGAGATAGTCGGCGAATCCCTGTGTTGCACGTTTTACTGTATAGATATTCATTCTGTTTGTACCTGCGCCGATAACACCACGCAGACCGCCTGTTCCAAATTCTAAATCCCTGTAGAATCTATCCTTTATAGCTTCATCATCATCTTTGATTCTGTCGAGTTCCGTGATTAAATCGGGGTCGGCGACAGCGTTTCTGCACCAAAGGCTGTAAAGTTCTTTTTCTTTCATAAAAATACCTCCAAAAAGATATATTCATACTGAAAAAAATCAGTATTAGTATCTGTAGAAAATGCAGTCAAATTTCTGCAAAAAACATCTGATACAGATACACATTAACATTATATCATATTTTTCCACGCTTGAAAATAGTTTCCGATATATTTTGTTCGTTTTACCAAATTTATATTAAGTGGAGAGTAAAATTTCTACAGCTTTGTTATATTGTGCATCGATACCGTCATTTTTATTTTCTATTGGGTAGTCAGGAGTAAGACCGATTCCGTTATAGCAAGGTGAAAAAGCGGTTTTATATTCAGCGACTGTCAGAATGAGAGCAGTTCCGTTGCTGAATTCACGTATATCCTGCATAACGCCCTTGCCGTATGTCTGAGTTCCGACAATAGATGCCTTGCCGAAATCACGGAGTGAAGCTGAAAAGAGTTCTGCTGCGCTTGCGGTTTTTTCATTCACGATAACTGCCATAGGAATATCAAGTTCAGAGGAATCTGATTGGACGAGTGTTTTTACAGAACCGTCCTTATATTCAGCGGTTGCAACGATACCCTCAGGCAGAAGCGGGTCGAGGCATTTTTCGAGAGCAGATACGAGACCGCCTCCATTATCTCTCAAATCAAAAATCAGCGATTTTGCACCGTTTGCGGTAAGTCTTTCGAGAGCATCAATGAACTGGTCGGGCGTATTCTCCTTGAATCCGCTTATTTTTATATATCCGATATAATTTCCGAGCATTTCGGATTCCACTGTATCAAGGGTGACAGCACGCCGTGTGAACTTATATTCCGTATCAACACCGTTCCGGCGGATTGTTAAGGAAACGTCTGAACCCTCTGTACCCTTTATGAGATTAAGAGCATTATCGATTCCGATTTGTTTAGTATTCACACCGTCGACTGTGATTATGAGGTCATCTTCCATAAGTCCGGAATCGGAAGCCGGTGAACTGTTATATATTTCCGCAATACGGATATAACCGCTTTCGTCTTCTTCGACAGCTATTCCGAGACCTACGAGAGTACCGGAATTTTCATTTTTTTCGTTCAGATATTCTTCGGCGGTAAGATAGCGTGAATATTTATCGTCAAGTCCGGAAACATATCCTTTCAGCATTTTATCCTCAAGATACTGCTCATCTATCTCGCCGAAAAAATCATTCCGAATTATAGTATCGATAGCCTGTAAATCGGAATATTTTTTTGCTTTTTCGTTTACATCTGCGACTTTTTCGTTAAAGCTCTGGAGTGAAAAAAAAGAAGTCAGGATAAACGTGACGGCGATTGAAACTGCAATAAGACTGAGTGCAAGCCCGAGACTGATTTTTTTGTTCATACACATTCTCACTTTCGTAGATAATTATAATCTGTGCATACAGATTATGAAATGGAACAAGGCAGGAGAAAATCAGTAATGTCACGGTAGATGACACTGATAATCAGACTGCCTTGATGATATGTATTATTACGGGCTTACGTAGTTCATAGGATTCTGTGCAGAACCATTTACACGTACTTCAAAGTGAAGATGTGCACCGGTGGAGTGACCTGTAGAACCGATAGCACCTATAACATCGCCCTGATTTACGAACTGTCCAACAGATACGGAAGCATAACTCAGATGTCCGTAAAGGGTTGAATAAGTACCGTCATGAGAGATTACGACATAGTTTCCGAAGCCTCCGCCGCAGCCGCAGCTGTAATCTTTTCCGTAGTTATGTGTACAGCTGTTAACGACAGTGATAACAGTTCCGGACTGTGAAGCGATAGCAGCACCGTTCATGATGCCTCCGTCGCCTACATCGATACCGTTATGATTTCTTCCCCAGCGGTAGCCGTAATAGCTTGTTATATAGCTGAATCCGGGGCATGGCCATGCGAATCCGCTTTCCGAAACAGACGGAACAACGAATGTTTCGGGTTCTGTAGGAGATTCAGTAGGCGGTTCGGTTTTGGGTTCAGTAGGAGGTTCAGTAGGAGCAGGAGTAGGCGGTTCGGTTTTAGGTTCAGTTGGGGGAGGAGTAGTATTTTTTTGTTCCTGCTGACGTTTTTCTTCTTCCTGCTGTTTTTTTATTTTTTCTTCCTGTTCTTTTTTAAGTCTTTCTTCTTCCTGCTGTTTTTTAAGTCTTTCTTCTTCCTGTTGTTTTTTGAGTTTTTCTTCCTGTTCTTTCTTCAGTCTTTCCTCTTCTTCTTTTTGTTTTTTGAGTTCAGCCTGTTTCTGTTCCCAGAGTTTACGCTGTTGTTCTTCCCATGCTTTCTGGGCGGCGACTTTCTGGCGTTCTATTTCTGCTTCGATTTCTTTGAGTTCGGCATCGAGAGCGTCCTGTTCGGCTTTAATTTCTTCCTTACTACGGGAGAGGTCTGACTGTTCTGTTGCGATACGCTGGATTTCGTATTCTGTTTCCTGCATTTTGACATTCAGCTGACCGATTTCGACATCTTTTTCTTCCTTACGTTTTTGTTGTTCTTCGAGTTTCATAGTAAGGTTGAGTTTTTCTGTTTCGAGGTCTGATTTTGACTGTTTAAGATTCTGAATTTCTGTCAGAATGCTGTCGATGAGATTATCCTCATAATCGGCGATACGGTTTATCATCTGAACTCTTGACATCATATCATAAAAGCTCGACGAACCGAGAACGATTGAAGCCGAAGTATCATTTCCGTTTACATACATGGCACAGAGATGCTGTTTGAAGATTTCGATATTTTCATCGATAGCTGCCTGCTGTGCGATTATATCGGCATCAAGACCGGCGATATTTGTTTCTGTGGCAGAAATATCGTTGCCGATAGAAATGAGTTCGGTATTCAGAAGGTCAATATTATTCTGGATAATGCTGATTTGTTCATTGAGGTAATTCTGCTGGCGTTTTTCATCTGTTTTATTTCCCTCAAGGCTGTTTATCTGAGTTTCCAGCTGGGCGATTTTTTCGGCGTTTGCCTTTCGTTGTTCCTCGATTTCGGCTATAGTTTTGGCTTTGACTTCCTGAGAATTATCTGTTGCTTCCGGAAAAGCGGAAACCATGCCGAGAGAAACGGCAGTACAGGTTAAGAACGTGAGAAATTTTTTTATCCTTTTCAAATGGTACATCAGACCAAGTCTCCTTTCAGTTTGAATGGTAACATCTACACATCAAGATGTCGGCGTGTACTTACGACACTTCCGAACGAACCCACAAGTGCACCGATGAGAAGATATGCAAAAGCGACGGTTATGCGTATATCGGCGAACGGAATTATACTTCCTGCACCGAATGCGTTTATTAGCATGCCCTGTCTCATGAGAATATCATATACCGAGCTGTAAACAGCCCACGTTATGAAGAAAGCTCCTGCACCGGAAAAGAAACCGGTAACAAGACCCTCGATGAAAAATGGGGTTCTGATAAAAGTATTTGTTGCGCCGACATATTTCATAATCTGGATTTCTTCACGGCGTGCGAAAACGCTTGCTTTTGTTGTGTTTGAAATCATTATCATTGAAACAGCGGCAAGAGCGATAATAACAGCTCCTGCTATCAGCGTGACAACACGTCTGAGTTCACGCAGAAACTCCGCAACCTGCGGAGAAGAGCTGGCACTCTGGATATTTTCGATGCGTGATATTGCATCAACTGTGGCACGTATCTGGTCGTTGTCAACGACAGTAACGCTGAATCCGTCCGGCATGAACTGATAATCGTCGATATATTCAAATATTTCTTTTCCCTGAGAAACCTGATTCTGCATACGGTTATAGGCTTCTTCTTTCGGGACGTAGTTTACAGTTCCGACGTTATCGAGATTAATCAGCTGTTGATTTATTTCGTCAACACGTTCCTGCGAAGTTTCGGGAAAGACATATACTGCTATTTCGTTCTGATTGCCGAGACCAAGAATCATTGAGTTCATATTTATATAGAACAAAGCGGCACAGCCGACGAGAAGCAGTGAAATAAGAAGCACGCAGAAAGTAGCAAATGCCATCATTTTATTTTTCCAGATATTTTCTATACCCTGATTGGTGAGGTATTTTATACCGCTTATTTTCATTCTTCACCTCCGTTTTCATCGGGAGAGGCGGGTGCGGAAGCGGTAATTGTTGAAATAATCTCATCAACGTCCATATCGCCGTAATAAGACGATTCGCCCTGAGGCATATCGTACTGCGGAGTATCATCTGTGACCTGAGCGAGTTCATCTTCCGGAAGCAGGTCAAGACCTGAACCGGCAATAACTTCGTCATATACGACTTCGCCGTTTGTTATATTTATTATTCGTCCGCCGAAATGGCGTACAAGGTCATGTTCGTGAGTTACCATAAGAATTGTTGTGCCTTGGTCGTTGATACCTTTTAAGAGTTCGACTATTTCGTATGAGAGTTCGGGGTCGATATTTCCGGTAGGCTCGTCCGCAATGATAAGCTGGGGGTCGTTTACGAGAGCTCTTGCGATTGCGACACGCTGTTTTTCACCGCCTGAAAGTTCGTCGGGATACGAATTTGTTTTCTGCTGAAGTCCTACGAGGGAGATAACATATGGAACACGTTTTCTGATATATTTGATAGGAGCGTCCAGAACACGGAGAACGAAAGCGATATTTTCGTACACGGTCATGGACTGGATAAGCCGGAAGTCCTGAAAGACGAATCCGAGAGTACGGCGGAATTCAGGAATCCTTCGTTTTTTGAGTTTGTTAAGATTATAGTTGTTTACTGTTACGACACCGCTTGTAGCGTCTATTTCTTTCAGCAGGAGCTTTATCATGGTACTTTTTCCTGCACCGGACGAACCGACGACGAAAGCGAAATCGCCGTCGTTTATTTTAAGGCTGACATTATTGAGAGCGTCAACACCACCGGCATAGGTAACGGAAACGTTTTGAAGCTCAACCATATAGTCACCTGTCCTTTCTTTTTTGGAAAATCTGTCGCTTGAAATTCACATCTGGAAATTTTGTCATAACAGATTATCAGAACTTTACAGGATTGGCGGACAGATATTTTTTTACCATGAGTGCGATTTTAAATATTATAGCGTGGTCGAACTCACGGAGGTCAAGACCTGTCAGCTTCTTGATTTTTTCAAGTCTGTATACAAGTGTATTTCTGTGAACGAAAAGTTTTCGGGAAGTTTCCGAAACGTTCAGGTTATTTTCAAAGAATTTCTGAATAGTGAAGAGAGTTTCATGGTCGAGAGAATCAATACTTCCGACTTTGAAAACTTCGTGGAGGAATGTATCACAGAGGGTTGTGGGGAGGTGATAGATAAGGCGTGCGATTCCGAGATTATCATAGCTGACAATAACCTTATCAGTATCAAATACTTTACCTACTTCGAGAGCCATCTGAGCTTCCTTGAAAGAGCGGGCGAGGTCTTTCACGCCGACAACGGCAGTACCGATACCAACATTTACACGGGTATAGAACTCACTTGAAAGAGTATCGGCGATAGAGCGTGCGAGTTTTTCGAGGTCTTTGGAATCAACGGTTGATTTGAGTTCCTTGACGAGAACAATATCGGATTCTGCGATGTTGAAAACGAAATCCTTGTTTTTATCGGGGAAGAGGTTCTGAATCACATCATAAGCGGAAATATCGTTTGCGGATATGATTCTGATGAGGAATACTGCACGGCTTATTTCGGCATTAAAGTGGAGTTCACGGGCTTTGATTACAATATCTCCGGGGAGAACGTTGTCGAGGATAACGTTTTTGATAAAGTTGTTGCGGTCGTATTTTTCGTCGTAATACTGTTTGATATTAGAGAGGGTAATAGCGAGAATGCTGGCATATTTAGCAGCAGCATCGTCAACGCCCTCGACGAAAACAGCGTAATCCGGTTTTACTCTTGAGCCGAAAGGCTTATAAGTATAGCCGTCACGTATAAATATATCATGAGAATCGCTGAGGTCGAGAGATACGAATTCATTGGTTGTACCGACTTTGGAAAGGTCGCTGCAGGCAACGATGGTAGCTGTTTCGTCAACAACGCCCATAGTAGTATCGATTGTATCTCTCATCTGGTGAACTAAATTCTGAAATAATCTGTTTGACATAGCAAAAATCCCTTCTTAAAAATAAATTAATATACAGCCGGAGCATTCAGAAATTTCAGACTTATTACAAATTGTAACATAAAATTGTGATAGAATTGTGAAAGCTCCGTTAAAGTTCTCTAAAATCCGAAATACTACACAAGAAAAATCCGTTTGATTTGTGTGTATTATACAAATAGGTTTTTAATCAGTAACAGAAAAGTTACTGAAAAGTTACATTTTTTCGGGCTGAGTTATTTTAAGTATGCCGAGTACATTCCGCAGAACCTGACGCACAGCCACTGAAAGCAGAATACGGGCGTTCATAAGGTCTGTATTTCCGGCATTTTTTACACTGCACGCATCATAGAAACGGTGGAAAAGCGTTGCGAGGTCAATGGCGTATTTTGTAAGCCGTGACGGGTCGTACTGTCTGGCAGCGAGTTCAATTTCTTTCGGAAGTGAAGCGATATGGCGGATAAGTTCGATTTCACGGGGATTATCAAGGAGTGTGAAATCTGCTGATTGCGGAATTTCTATTCCCTCTGATGCGAGATTTGCGAGGAGACTGCAAATTCTGGCATGAGCATACTGAACGTAGAATACAGGATTCTGTGATGACTGTTCAACGGCGAGGTCGAGGTCAAATTCAAACTGTGAATTTGCTTCACGGAGGTTGAAATAGAAACGGGCTGCATCTATTGGAATATCGTCAAGAAGTGTTACAAGCGTGATTGCTTTTCCGCTTCTTTTGGAAAGCTTTACTGTTTCGCCACTGCGTACAAGCCGAACCATCTGCATAAGAACAGCGTCAAGTTTTGAGACATTGACATCAAGAGCAGTAAGAGCGGCTTTGAGACGGGGAACATATCCGTGGTGGTCTGCGCCGAGAATATTTATAGCTTTGTCAAAATTACGGGTTACGAGTTTATTATAGTGATATGCAATATCAGGTACGATATACGTATAAAGACCGTTTGAACGTCTGAGAACGAAATCCTTGTCAAGTCCGTAATCCGTAGCCCTGAACCAGACAGCACCGTCGAGTTCATACGCCTTTCCTTTTTCGATGAGTTTATCCACAACGGCTTTTGTTTCATTTTTTTCGTGGATTGTGCTTTCCCTGAACCAGTTATCATACACGATACGATATTTTTTCAAATCACGTTCAAGACCTGCAATATTAATAGGAAGTGCATAATCGACAAGAGCCTTTCTGCGTTCAGATTCCGGAGCAGATGCAAGGGAATCTCCGCTTATATCGAGATAATTTTTAGCGTGTTCGATAATATCCATACCGAGGTAAACATCTTCCGGCATTTCAAAATCCGAACCTTCACCGCTGAGGGAATATATATATCGAAAAAGCATTTCATTGTCGGGATTCTGAGCGATTGCGGATTTTCCTTTTTCGGAGCAAAGCTGCATGAACCGCAAATCGAGAGATTTTCCGAATTTTTCTATCTGATTTCCGGCATCGTTCACATAAAATTCACGTTCTGCGTGATAGCCTGCCCATTCCATGACGCTTGCAAGGCAGTCGCCGATAGCACCGCCACGGGCATTTCCGATATGCATAGGGCCGGTAGGATTTGCGGAGACAAATTCAAGGAGAACTCTTTTTCCTTTGCCGTAATCGATACGTCCGTAATTTTCGCCGTTTTCGAGAACAGATTCCACTACGCCGGCGAACCATTTTTTATTGAGGAAGAAATTGATAAATCCGGGGCCCGCCGTTTCGGCACGGTCGAACACAGAACCGCTGAGGTCGATTTTTTCGCATATAAGCTCGGCGATTTTACGTGGAGGCATTCTGAATGCACGTGCACAAACCATAGCGGTATTTGCGGCAAAATCTCCGTGAGACTTGTCCGCCGGAATTTCGACAGTGAAATCCGGAAGAGGAACAGCCGGAGCGATTCCCTCGGAGGTCAGTCTGCCGAGTGCTTCGATGATAAGTTCACGAAGCTGAAGAGAAGCTGATTTAATAAGGTCTGACATTAGTAAAATCCTTTCAGTTTATAGTAATAATTATTTCATTGTCCGAAAGATGCGAAGCGTTCAGGTCGAGGGTATATTTCATGTAGATACTTCCGTTGCTGGCGATAGTATTTCTTATTTCATGAGTATATATACCAAGCTGGAGCGTTCCGTACGGAGTGCCGTACTGGCAGAAATGTTTTTTTCCTATTTCGAGGAACAGAGCGGAATTTGCAGTTCCCTTGCGGATTATTGAAGCTGATTTTCCGTTATTTATGCGTATTGTTGTAACAGAGCCGTCGAATCCTGTGGCTTCTGTGTCCTTATAGGAAATAATATTGGTTCTTCCGGATTTTGAGAAATTTGCACGTGTTACAAGTTCGGTCTGTGAACGTTCGCCGTTCTGCCACTGAATACTTGTAAGAGTTATCATAACATCATCATTTTTCAAAATTATCACCTGTCAATATGCTCTTTCGGCGTTGTCAACGGCTTGTTCGAGGAGCATTTCAGTAAGTTCCGGCATATCGAAACCCATATCAGCCATAAGTTTTGGATATACGCTGTTGAGACGCATACCGGGGGCAGTTCCGATTTTATTCAGCAGGAGTTCGCCGTCGGAAGCGAGGAAAAAGTCGATTCGTGCAAGACCTTTACAGCCCATTGCTTTAAAGGCTTTTACGGCGGTTTCACGGATTAATTCGGCGGTTTCTTCGGGAATATCAGCCGGAATTATCAGGTCGTCACCGGAACTTTTGCGTACTTCTGTGGGATTGTAGACTCTGCCGGTTGAGATTATTTCTCCTACTCTTGACACTGACGGCGTATCATAGCCGAAGACAGCTGCTTCGAGTTTACGTCCGCTGACATATTTTTCTACGACGACTTTATTGTCATTGGAAAAGGCGACTTTTACAGCTGTGACGAGTTCGCTGAAATTTCCGGCGATTCCAGTTCCGGCACTGCAACCGCTGTTTGCCGGTTTGACTACGAGCGGAAATTCGATACATTCGGAAATTTCACGGCATTTTTCTTCAATATTGCTGATATCACGCTGTGTTATGAGTTTCCATTGAGCGGTTTTGATGCCATAGTCGTCAAGAACCATATGAGTGTGTGATTTGTCCATACATGATGCGGAGGACAGAAGACCGCTTCCGACATATGGGATTCCGGACATATCAAGGAGACCCTGTATAGTACCGTCAGCACCCATTTTACCGTGTAAAACGGGAAAGACTACATCAATACGACGGACGGAAGCCTCACCGTTTTCGATTATAATTATACCTCGGTTAAGCGGGTCGGGGGAAAGTATTGCGGCGGTGCAGTCCGGACTTGTTTCCCAGCTTCCGTCGGCGATTTCAGAGGGGTCGCCGGGGAAATACAGCCATCTTCCTTTCCGTGTAATGCCGACAGCGATAATTTCGTAGGAATCTTGGGGAATACTGCGGATAACATCGGCAGCAGAGGCAAGTGAGAGTTCATGCTCACGGGAAGTACCGCCAAAAATAACAGCAGCTTTAATTTTAGCCATAAAAAACTCCTTTGCTAATTGGATAATATTTTCATTGATGTACTGAGATGTTCTGAATATTAAAACAGGATTTTGATAGCAGAACACATCATCAATGTCAAATCATATACACTTATTTTATCACATTTCACAAAAAACTGCAAGTATTTTTTGCATAAAATTTACATTTTTAATTAATTAAATAACAAAACCCTACAAAATAAAATCAACAAAATTCTTCTCTACTCGTTTTTTTTTTTTTTTTGCTTGTAATTTAAAAGTTGAAAAGAATTGGGACTGGAG
>CAMWYX010000029.1 GCA_947178575.1 uncultured Ruminococcus sp.
ATTTTGAGAGTTTGTACTGTTTTGTACACGGTTTCTTAATTTAAAATTAGGAGTTGAGCTACTATGAAATTCAAATCAAGACATATACGGGCTTTAGCCGGTATCATGTGTGCTGCTGTTGCAGTGAATGCTGTCCCGCTTGCCGGACAGAACAACAATGTTTCCGGAGCTGATATTATTACGGGAGATGTCAATTCCGATGGCAGAATTGACAGCTATGACCTTGTAGCACTCAGAAAGATTTCGGGAAATCCCGAAACTGCGGACGTATCCGCACGCACCGCTGGAGATGTGAACGGAAACGGAAATATCGACAAGGAAGATTTGCAGATTCTTTCGGATTATCTTTTGGGCAAAAATGTTGAATTTGCACCTCCCTATGTACCTCCGACAGACCCCCCCGCCGAAACAAAAAAATATTATGCGTCAGATGCAGAGTATCAGAACGCATGGACAGAAACATCAAACGCAGGATTTGAGGGCGAATCCTATGTCAATTTCAACAACGAAATAGGAAGCTTTATCGAGTGGAAAATTGAAGTTCCGGCTGACGGAAACTATAACATAGATTTCCGCTATGCAAACGGCACAGATGTAAACCGTCCAATCAAGCTCATCGTGAACGGCGACAGGGAATACGGTCAGTATATTGATTTCAACGGTACAGGTGCATGGACTTCATGGGACGACCAGAATGCTGTTATCGCTTTCAGAAAGGGTACGAATACTATCAAGGCATATGCTACAACGCTCAACGGAGGGCCTAATATAGATTATATCGAAGTTTCATCAACTGATGAAACAGCTCCGCATGAAAAGGCAGTGCGTGGCAAACATATGGAAAATCTCAACCGTGGAGTTGTTTCTGCACACGCCAAAAACGGCAATCTTATCAACTGGCGTATTCTTGCAACGGATAACGAAGAAACAATTTTCCACCTCTGGAAAAACGGCGAGACAAAACTCGGCGAATTTACAATGGAACAGGCTTCCAACTATTTCGACAACGGCGGAACTGCTGATGACTGGTATACAATTGATGTATATGTAAACGGCGAATGTACGGAATTTGCTCAGGTATCAAAAAATTTCACCAATACAAACAGCGGACAGAGCGGTGCATATTTCGACATCAAGCTGAATCAGCCGGCAGATATGACAATGCCGGACGGAACAACGTGTTCGTATGCTCCGAATGACTGCTCGGTGGGCGATGTTGACGGCGACGGCGAATACGAATTGTTCGTAAAGTGGGACCCTTCCAACTCGCAGGATAACTCCAAGAACGGCTATACCGGAAATGTATATATCGACTGCTACAAACTCGACGGAACTCAGTTGTGGAGAGTTGACCTCGGAAAAAATATCCGTGCCGGTGCGCATTATAATCAGTTTACGGTTTACGATTTCGACGGCGACGGAAAAGCAGAACTCATATGCAAGACCGCTGACGGAACTGTTGACGGTCAGGGAAATGTTGTCGGCGACGGTTCAAAGGATTACCGTTCGGAAGCCGGAAGAATCCTCACAGGCCCTGAATATCTCACACTCTTTGACGGTGCAACAGGAAAAGCTCTCGATACTATCGATTACAAGCCGGGACGTGGTTCTGTTGAAAAATGGGGCGACAGTTACGGAAACCGTGTTGACCGTTTCACAGCCTGCGTTGCATATCTTGACGGCGTGAACGCATACGCCTGCTTCGGACGTGGATATTATACACGCTCCGCCGTTACTGCTTATTCGGTATCGGACGGCAAACTGAAAGAATACTGGGCATACGATACGGGACATGACGAAAGCGTAAAGGGTTACGGCGACGGAAATCACCACATCATGGGAGCAGATGTTGACGGCGACGGAAAACAGGAAATTGTTGTAGGTTCGGCAGTTATTGACGATAACGGTGAACTTCTTTATACAAGCGGATTAGGTCACGGCGATGCTGTTCATATCGGCGACTTTGACCCGAAAAATCCGGGAGTCGAGATATTCCAGTGTCATGAGGAAGCATCATCAAATTACGGCGTATCGCTCCGTGACGGAAAAACCGGAAAAATGCTGTTCAAAGAAGATGCTGACGGAGATACCGGAAGATGTCTCGCCGATAATCTTATCGCCGGAAACGGCGGAGCGGAAATGGTAGGCTCGCATAACGGGATAGTATATTCCGCAGCCGGAGAGCATCAGCAGGTTCTGACATGGGCGGAAATCACAAAATGGGGACAGAACTCAGTTGTATACTGGACTGATACGCTTGAAAGAGCAGTCCTCGACCGTTCAATGGCTGACCAGTACGGCAAGGGACGTGTATTTACAGGAGACGGTGCCGGATATAACAATGCCTCAAAATCCAACGCCTGCCTGACCTGCGACCTTATGGGCGACTGGCGTGAGGAAATGCTTTTCCGTGTGGGTTCTGACACAATAAGAGTATTCACGACAACTTATACAAACGATTACAATATCTATTGTCTTATGCAGAATCCGCAGTACAGAGTACAGGTTGCGGCACAGAACAACGGCTATAACCAGCCTCCGCATACGGACTATTATATTGATTCCGTGGAATATACAAGACCCGAAGAACAGGACATCTGGGTAAACAGCAAATAATATTCAATTCTCTGCCGGTTGTATTTCATAATATGGCCGGCAGAAAATTATTAAACGGAATTTATCGTGTGATTGTTGCAATTCATGAGATGATATGATATAATTGATACAGCTGGTTTTTCAGCAATTTAATTATAAGGAGACGTTTTTATGTCTAATGAAAAAATACCCTACAAAATTTATCTTTCGGAGGACGAACTCCCGAAACAGTGGTACAACGTCCGTGCCGATATGAAGAAAAAACCTGCACCTCTTCTCAATCCTGCTACTCTCAAGCCGGTTACTCCGGAAGAACTTAGTGCGGTTTTCTGCGATGAACTCGTTAAACAGGAACTCGACGAAACAACTCCGTATATAGATATTCCGGAGGAGATTCTCGGATTTTATAAGATGTATCGTCCTTCACCGCTTGTACGTGCATATTGTCTTGAAAAGGCTCTCGGTACTCCGGCTAAGATTTATTACAAGTTTGAGGGAAACAATACAAGCGGAAGCCATAAACTCAATTCAGCGATTGCTCAGGCATACTACGCAAAGAAACAGGGTCTCACCGGCGTTACTACCGAAACCGGAGCAGGTCAGTGGGGAACTGCTCTTTCAATGGCGTGTTCTTACTTTGACCTTGACTGCAAAGTCTACATGGTAAAAGTATCATACGAACAGAAGCCTTTCCGCCGTGAAGTAATGCGGACTTACGGTGCATCTGTTACGCCGTCTCCGTCAATGACAACGGAAGTAGGAAGAAAGATTCTTGAGGAATTTCCCGATACAAACGGAAGTCTCGGCTGTGCTATTTCCGAAGCCGTTGAAGCTGCAACATCAAATGACGGCTACCGCTATGTTCTGGGAAGTGTTCTGTCACAGGTTCTTCTGCATCAGACAGTAATCGGTCTCGAAACAAAAACGGCTATGGACAAGTACGGCATAAAACCGGATATAATAATCGGCTGTGCCGGAGGCGGTTCAAACCTCGGCGGTCTTATTGCTCCGTTTATGGGTGAAAAACTCCGTGGTGAAGCGGATTACCGTATAATCGCAGTTGAGCCGGCATCATGTCCGAGCCTTACACGTGGAGTTTATGCTTATGATTTCTGCGATACCGGAAAAGTATGTCCGCTCCAGAAGATGTATACTCTCGGAAGCGGATTCATGCCGTCCGCAAACCATGCCGGAGGACTCAGATATCACGGTATGAGTGCGATTCTCTCGGAACTCTATGACCAGAAGCTCATGGAAGCCGTTTCAGTTGAGCAGACAGCAGTATTTGAAGCAGCTCAGAAATTCGCAAGAGTTGAGGGAATACTTCCTGCTCCGGAAAGCAGTCATGCAATCAAGACGGCTATTGACGAAGCTCTCAAATGCAAGGAAACAGGCGAGGAAAAAACAATTCTTTTCGGTCTTACGGGTACGGGCTATTTTGATATGTATGCCTATGCTGCATACAATGACGGCAAAATGGGCGATTATATTCCGTCTGACGAAGAACTGAAAAAAGCTACGGACAAGCTGCCGCATATTGATTGATAATATATAAATAACAGAATTTATTTTCTGCCGGAAGTGCGTGAATACAGGTACTTCCGGCATTTTTCTGATTTTATTTTTATTTTTTGTTTTTTCTCTTTACAATTCGTGGAAAGTGTGGTAAAATATAAGTGTATTTTTTAAATCGGGGTGTGATTTTTTATGGACGAAGAAATTATAAGTGCCGACCGGCACACTGCCGAAGTCGCCGCACTTCACCATGAGATATATGAACTTAACCGGCTTCTTGAAAAATCAAACAGAATCGCCGCTGATAAAACAACAGACAGTGCCGGCGACCCGTTTGATAATCCTACTGAATACAAACATTTTTTAAGGGAATATTCTGATATTGTTCCAGAACTCGGAACAAATGGTTATTCACTTCCGCTTGAACCGGAGTACGGGGAACGGAAAAATATCAGGAGAAGTTACTCCGTCGGAGGCTGGTGTATACTTCTTCATTTTGTGCTTGCATTCGGATTATCGGTGGTATTTCAGAATCTTCTGATTATGATAATGCAGATGTTCAATCCTTCCGCAGATGTAAATACCTTGTTCGGATATGCCTATAATTCTTCAATACTTGTCGGTCTCAATATGCTGATTTATCTTATTGTGAATGTTTTTTTCGGCTGGGCAGGTCTGAGGCTGGGAGGATTCAAAGGCAGGTCGATTATAAGTACAAACGGTTTCGGAATAGGAAAGGCTTTGCAGTACTGCTCGATTGCACTTTGTATATGGACATTTTCGGCATACGCTTCAATGGGAATTGAAGAAATATTATCACGTTTCGGCATTACTTCCATAGTTGACCAGACGGGGCTTGGAGAGACTCCCCTTGCACTTGCCGTATCGACTTTATACACCTGCATAATTGCACCGATAACGGAAGAAATTATGTTCCGAGGAATGCTTCTCAGAGTATTTTCAAGAGCAAGCCAGAGATTTGCAATATTTGCGACGGCATTTTTTTTCGGACTTGCACACGGAAACGTTCCGCAGTTTGTTCTTGCGTTTCTTCTCGGGATATTCCTTGCACATATCACCATGTGCCACAATTCGATAATACCGGCGGTAATCGTACATATGTTTATAAATACGTTTGTTACGCTTTTCGGTTTTCTTGAAGATTCGGGAGAAACAGTAATGCTTATAGCGAATATGATTCTTTTTGCGGTATCGTTTTTCGGAGTTATCATGCTTGCCGTATTCAAGAGCGGTAACAGGATTCCTGTTGCAACGCCTAAGCAGAGTACACGTGGACTTTATATTGCAGTGAGTTCCGTTCCGTTCTGTCTTGCGGTGATAGTTCAAATGGCATATATGATTGTTTCACTCGTTACAAACAAATAAATATAACAAAAGGCTGTATCGTAAAATACAGCCTTTTATCTGAATTACAGCAGAATCCCCCACATCTGAGCGAATCGGAATCGGGGGGATTTTTCTGTCTGAAATAAAAACACTTATTAATACAGATTTTCAGTTTCTGTCGGAATCGGGTGAGTTTGAAGTTATCTTCCCGAATGCCGGAGAATTTTTGAGTGTATGCTGGAGTTTTTCTTTTGTCCGTTTTATATCGCTTAAAGATTTTTCGTGAACGGCTTCCGCATCATTGAGCATCTGTGCGATTGACAGAGCCGCACCTTTCTGAACAGCCGCCGCCTGCTCCTGAGCTTTTTTGAGAATTTCGATAGCTTTTTTCTTTGCTTCGGTGACGATTGCTTCCCGTGAGGCTATCTGTGCAGCACGTTCCTCGGCTCTGCGGATAGTACCTTCGGCATTGAGACGGGCTTCGTTAAGTATACGCTGACAGTCATATTCGATTTTCTTTGCCTCTTTCAGTTCGTGAGGAAGATTGAGGCGTATATCGTTTATAAGTTCACGCATACGTTCGCCGTCAACGATTTTTTTGTGTGATATAAACGGAACAGATGTTGACTTATCAAGAAGCTCGTCCATTTCCTCAAGAATTTCATCAATATTCATAAATTTATACTCCTTATTGGCTTTAGAGCCGGATTATGTTCCGGCGGTATTGCAGAATCTGAATTTACAGTATTCTGTAATTACTGATTATTTATCAGCCTTTTTTTTATATCTTCCAGTATTTCTTCCGGAACGAAATGGCTTATATCTCCGCCGAAATATGCAATCTGCTTTACAACACTTGAACTTAGGTACATATTTTCCGAAGCAGTAGTAAGAAAGACTGTTTCCGCACCGGCATAGAGTTTTTTATTTGCAAGAGCCATCTGAAATTCGTATTCAAAATCGCTGACTGCACGCAGTCCCTTGACGATTGCAATAGCTCCCACATCACGAACGTAATCGGCAAGAAGTCCGTCAAGAACATCAATGACAACATTGTCAAGATTACGTGTTACAGCCTCTATCATGAGCATACGTTCGGTAGCGGTAAAACTGGGCTTGGCTTTGCCGGCGTTTATTGAAATAAGTACGATTACTTTATCAAAGAGTTTTGAAGCTCTTGTAATTATGTCAAGATGTCCCAGTGTTACGGGGTCGAAAGAACCGGGACAGACAGCTACACGTCTCATTCTTGTTCCTCCCCGAGTGGTTTTCTGAAAACTGCTACATTGATTTTGCCGTATCTGTAGATTTTTTTCAGAAATATTCCTTCCGGAGCAACAGGTTGACCGGCTTCTTTTTCATATTCACATATTATACTTCCGCCGTCGTTGAGTTTTTCGGAAGCAAGCGGAAGAAGTTTCGCTATATGACCGTGTCTGTACGGCGGGTCGAGGAATATTATATCAAATTTCTGAGCTGTTGTCCTGATATAATCATAGCTGTCACGGCTTATCACTTCGGCTGAACGTTCCAGTCCGGTATTTTTCAGATTATCGTTTACACATCTAAGAGAACGTGCGGAATTGTCAACAAATACACCGTGTTCCGCACCTCTGCTGAGCGCTTCGATACCGAGCTGACCGCTTCCGGCGAACAGGTCAAGAACGTATGCACCTTCGATTTCAAATTGTATTGAAGAGAAAACGCCTTCCTTGACTTTTTCGCCTGTCGGTCTTACGTCCATACCTTCCGGCGTGATAAGTTTACAGCCTCTTGCACTTCCTGTGATTACTCGCATAAAAAATTCCGCCTTTAAATTAATAATATACTATCCTATTATAACCTATTTTTTCTGATTTGTCCATATGTTTTTAAAAAATAATGGAATTTGTACAAAAAAATCAGGTATGACTTTTATGATTCGCCGTATTATGCCGGAAATACTTAAATTATTGATTCAAGAATAATTCGGGAAAGAAGCATTGCAACAAACGTAATCACGAAAGTAAGAGCAACTGCGATAACTGTATTGAGAGGACGTACACCGCCTACACTACGGAGTTCCTGCGGAGTGGGAGGGACGTTTTTTTTATGATTGTGAAGTATCTTTATGGAACGTATGGTGTGGCGATAGTAGATACGGTTTGCAAAGATGCAGAGTACGAAACGGAATATAAAATCGGCAGTATTGCATATTCTGATTAATCCCATCAGGATATTTTCATTGTGTGAAAGCGTATTTATAAGACCGTCAGAGAAAAAATCACGTGCCGAGCCGTCGATACTCATTTCCATAATAGTTGTAATGGCAAGAGGCATTGAAAGGATTACGCTTATAATTGTTGTGAGTACAGCCCAGAACCACATACGCCTGTTTGCGAAATATACAGGCGGAAAGATAAAGCATATGAGATTGAGTGATATATTTTTCCTTTTTTTGGCAATATTGCAGAAAGACTGGAGATAATACATTATATTTGAGTGCAGAAAGAAAATGACCTCCATAACCGGAATACCCTCAAATGTAAAGTCGGATTCTAATTTAAAAAGGTCATGAAAAGCCTTGTTGTGTTTTATTCTTGATTCTTCTATAAATTCATCGTTAAATTCCATACCGCAACGGGGGCATTTTTTCAATTCGGATTCCGAAACAGTTCCGCATTCCGGACAGCGTACCGGAAATCTTGGCTTTTCGTTTCCGGACTGTCGGGATACAATTTTTTTCTGCCATTTATAATCTGTCCCGTGAAGTGAAGCATTTGCACATTCACTGCCGTAACAGATTCTGTGATGCGGAGAACCGCATTCAGGGCATACGACAACATCATCATTTTCATTAAATATTTGACCGCATTTTGAACAGGCTTCACCGGTAAATTTCATAAAATTCCTCCTGACAGCAATTTTTTCCTATTTGCCTTTATTATAACATTTTCTGTTATAAAAATCAATAGTATTTCTGTATTATAACACAGAAATCAAATTTGTAAAAAATCCTGCCGGTACGGTTCCGACAGGATTTTGCTCTAATATTTTATTTTTTCTTCATTGAGGAAAGGTATAGTAAACAATAAAGGCAATGTTGTGAAAGAACTGTAAGCATACCGAAACTCTGCAAATACAGGTGTAGCAATCATCAATGTAAACAATACGCCGATAACAGGAACAAAAATCAGTAAATCACTTTTTCTTTTTTTGAGTAAGACTGCTCCTGCCGAAAAAACAATCATCCATGTTGCCATGCCGATACTCCAGAATAATCCAAGATACGGATATTTACCGTATGCATCTTTGCATTTGTCTATTAAGTTTCTTAAAAATTCCGGACAAACTTCGGGCTGATGACTTAGTCCGTCTATTCCGTATCCGATTATACCGAGACCGTATAACCAGTACTGTACGTCAGGATAATAGTAGCCGTAAGTCTGTTCCACCTGTGCAAAGATATAACTTACCGGATTTTTTATTCCCAGGTCTATCCATAGTTTCAGGAATTCAAATTTGTGTTCGGTGAGATATTCCTGATTGTCTGTTTCTCTTACCAAGTTTTTGATAGAGTCTGATATATGCGGAGCGTACCTGTCCGGTATTGCGGAAATATCTACTATTTCACTCAGAAGTGCGGTTTGTTCTTCTGTAAGCTTTGCACCGTCTCTTATAGCAGAAGAAATGTGCTGAGCCGGAATTGAAAGCGATTCAATTGCATCGCCGGGTGTAACACCCATTGCATTATAAACAGGGCCTTTCACAACGAGCGCAACAGCGAGAGCGATGACAGCATTGGCAATAATCGCAAAATTTTTCTTTCTTATGAAATAAACCGTCATGAATAACAGCAGAATTACAAATGCGTACAGTCCGTTGCTTCTCAGCAGACACATACCTACACCGAAAATAAAAAACATGGTAAATTCGGATATACGCATCTTTTTTTCGCCTGTTCTGGAGTGGACGACAATTCTCCACAGAGTTGTGGAAAGTGCAAGCACAACGCCTCCGAACCATACGTCTTTCCACATGGTAATACTGTAAAGTGCATGATAAGACGGCAGTGCGTATGATAATAATACCGCAATAAGCACCGGTTTGCGGAATCCGAATTCATATAATGTCATAATCAGATAAGCAAACGCCATTGACAGAAGAATCGCCTGACACACACTGTATGTTGCAACGGCAAGATTAACATTGCCTTTGAATAGAAAAAGTCCGATAGAATAGAACAGCTTTATTATGAGAGTATGTGCGATAGGGTGATGATTGGAATACGGTTCAATACCGATTGTCTGCTGTAACTGCCAGTTGGAATCTGTTGTCATAATTCCGGGGAACATATAGATAAAATAGGGAAACCACATCAGAAGCATAATACCACAAGAACCCCAGAAAATAAGTCTGCTTTTCTTTTTACTCCGTGCTTTGTCCGTATTCCATTCTGTGTTTCTGATTTTCTGATATATCCACATGAGGCACGAACAGTAAAACAGAAAAAAACCAATCATCAGTATAATATTCTGATTTACAGTACAATTTTCCCAGAAAATTCTCAGTTTTCCCATTATGGTGAACATCATCAGCAGAAATCCGCAGACGGAGGAAACAAGGATAAGCTTTTTATCACATACTGTCAATGTATGTTTATACAGAGGGCAAAGAAGCACCAAAAAAATGGCGGTAAAAAAATTTTCTGTGCCTAACCCGAGAAAAATAGAAAATGCCGTTCCGGTTATAAGAGAGCATAATACCGGAAGAAAATAATCCGTAAAAAACGGTTTGTTTTTCAGTTTTTTATATGATTCTGTTATTTTCATTCTTCCTCGCTCACTTTCCGACAAAGCTGTTTATAGTGTTCTTCTGAGTTATGCAGGTGCATTTCAAAATCGTGCCTGTTTTTCTGTACGATACAGCTGAGAATCATACCGGAAAAGAATGACTGCAATGCGGCAATGAAAATAAAACCACATATAATAAGTGTCGGAAATCGTTCTACAAGACCGGTCTGCATATAGGCAATCCATACCGGCAGGAACAGAATTACACAGACAACTGTCAGAATCAGTGCAATTCCGCTGAAAAACTGCATTGGTCTGTAATTTTTAAATAGTTTTAAAATCATCATCAATACTTTTATTCCGTCCGAATAGGTATTGAGTTTTGATTCACTTCCTTCCTGACGGTCACGATAATTGATTATTACGTTTTCAACGGACATATTCTTGTCGATTGCGTGAATGCTCATTTCGGTTTCTATTTCAAAACCCTTTGACAACACAGGAAACGTCTTTACAAACCGGAATCCGAATGCACGGTAACCTGTCATAATATCCTTGATTTCGGAATGAAATATCTGATTTATAAAAAATCTGACTATACTGTTTCCGAAATTATGAAACGGGCGTTTGTTTTCTTCAAAATAGGTGGAAGAAAGTCTGTCACCTACGACCATATCGGCATTTTTTTCGAGTACAGGTTTGACAAGTTCTCTTGCGTGTTCTGCCGGATACGTGTCATCTCCGTCAGCCATAAGGTAACATTCGGCATCAATTTCACGGAACATTCTTCTTATTACGTTTCCTTTTCCCTGCTGATATTCATGCCGGACTACTGCTCCTGCCTGCCGGGCGATTTCGGCGGTATTGTCTGTAGAATTATTATCGTAAACATATATCACAGCTTCCGGAAGTTCTTTTTTAAAATCCTTGACTACTTTGGCAATTGTCTGAGCTTCATTGTAACATGGTACCAATACGGCAATTTTATCCATAATATTAATTCTCCTTATAGGTAAATAATTTTTTTATAAAGTTTGTGTATATTCATGATGCCTTCTCACTTAATTAGACGTGTCGGAATCAGTAAATACTCACGCTTTTTTGATATTTTTTTATTTTTGTCAGTATGCACAGAATTATGTAAATTTATTTGTTAGATATTACCGTGAACTCTCTCCCGTCTACACTCGTTACACTCGCTAAGAGGTGGGAGAGAATAAGAAGATAGGTATTTAAGTTTCTATCTGAAATAATCAGGCAACCCTTTTTATTATACAGTCAACTACCACCACTTTCGCTCACTTCGTTCGCTAAGAAGTGTGGGCTTGTCAGTATCCGGTAGTGCAGACGATTCAGAATCTCCTACCTTTTTGAAACACTGTGATACAGCGGACTGACCCGACATCGTGGGACGGCTGACAACGCCCCTTGTATACAAGATATACTCGCATACAACTGTAAGCGGTACTGATACTTCCCAGCCTTACAGTAAGATTTTTGTCTTTACGCTTAAGATTTTACATACTGTACGGTTAGACAGTAAAACCTGCTATCTTAACTTTTCAAGTTACTGGTGAGTGCCTTTTCTGTCAGTAACGGTTTTCTCACAATTATGTCTGATTACAGTATAGCATATTATTTTTATTGTGTCAACGAGAAAGGAGGAAGCGGCATTCCTACCAGACTTATAGAAGTCGGGGTATCCTGCCGCAAATTAGATGAAAAAATTTTCAGCGTTTTTTCTTGCTTTGCTGATGCTGTCCGGTACAGTTTCATGCGGAGAAAAAAACAATTCGTCATCTACAGTGAATGAAAGTTCGGAAATCAGAACCGAAAATCAATCTGAAACAACAGAACTTTCAGAACCGGAATCACAATCAGAAACAACATCGGCAACAGAAACCGAACCGCCTACGGAAGCTCCCACAGAACATATCAGCCCTATGGAAACAGTCAGTGCAGAACTCGGCATACAACAGACCGTAAATAAAACAATAAACGTGACAGAGGGAAGCAATACGCTTAAACTTCCGCTCGCTGATTTCATTGAGGAAGGCGACAGGATAAATTCATTTACATTTGTTATATATTCCGGCGACGGTGCTAATATCGGCGAATTTAAAGGCGGATGCGGAATTTCCGTAAATGAAGACTGTATTTCCGCAACCGATAAAGGCTGGTATCAGTCCGATGATTTCACTGCTCCCACCGAGGGAACTTACGGGGAAATAACATGGAACGTACCCGCCGGAGTCGCCGACAGCATTTCCGCTTCCGGTGATGTTCTTTTCGGCTACTGGTGGGGAAATGCCGGAAGTATACGTGTATCGGAAGTAATCTGCAGTATAACACGCACACATGAAATCCCCTGCGACGGAACTGTTGAACAGAATATCGGTCAGAGCGTCAGCTATGATGCCTCAGATGATACAATTCACGTTAAAACCGATTTTCTTCCTGCCGGAGCAGTTCCGCAGGCGGTAACATATAATATCAGTTCTGCCGGCGGATTTGGAAAATTTGTCGGTGCATTCGGCTACAGCTCATCTCTCGGTGATTTCCAGTCTCCCGATATTGCAGTAATGACCGATAATTCCAGTCTGTCGCTTACGTGGATTGTCGACGCACAGGCTAAAAATTACACAGCAGAGGACGGTGAAATCGTGCTTGGTTACTGGTGGGGCGAACAGTCTTCCTTATCTCTTGATTCGGTTTCTGTAAAATACAGTCTCGGAGGAAATACATCATCTGCCACTGTTTCCGGAAACAATAAGGCAAAACCCGAAAAGTCAGAATCCATATTCCGCAGTTCATCGGAAATCGTAAAACAGATGAAAGTCGGCTGGAATCTCGGAAACAGTCTCGAATCCTACGGCACTACAAAATCCGGCACGGCAACCGAAACCGGCTGGGGAAATCCGAAAGCAACAGAAGATATGATTAAATCAGTTAAAAATGCTGGTTTCAATTCAATCCGTATTCCCGTAACGTGGGGCGAACATATGGACGGCGATATAATTCAGTCAGAATGGCTTGACCGTGTTCAGGAAGTCGTTGACTATGCCTATAATAACGATATGTTCGTAATTTTGAATATGCACCATGATGACTATATCTGGTTTAATCCCACAGAAGAAGAATATCCGGGCGACAGCGCAAAACTCAAAAAAATCTGGGAACAGATTTCAGAACGCTTCAAAGATTACGGTGACCGCCTGATTTTCGAGGGAATGAATGAGGCTCGCACTATCGGAAGTGAAAACGAATGGATTGGCGGTACAGCTCCGGAACGTGCAGTTGTAAACAAATATCAGCAGGATTTTGTTGATACAGTTCGTGCAAGCGGTGGAAACAATTCAGAGCGTTCATTGATTGTAACGGCTTACGGAGCGTGTGCCGAAGAAATCTCCATGAATGATATTATTATCCCGAACGATGAGCATATTATAATATCGCTTCATTACTATGCTCCGTGGAAATTTTCATCTGGACTTTCAACCGAGTTCGGCGATGCCGAAAAATCGGAGCTTGACGAGAAATTCACATCTATGAAAAACCGTTTCATCGATAAGGGAACTCCCCTTATAATTGATGAATTCGGCTGTGTGGGAATAGCCGACGACACAACACGTTCCGAATATTACAGCTATTATATTTCATCGGCAAAATCAAAAGGAATCAAGTGCTTTGTCTGGGATAACAATATAAAATCCGGTGATGACGGTTACGGAATCCTCGACAGAACAAATCTTTCATGGAATGAAACGCTTCTCGGCGGAATCATGCAGGGTGCTGAATAATATCTATTTTATTAATATTTCTTTTTCTTCGCAGATGTCCCCCTTTAACTGGTATTCAACGGTTAGAGTGAGGGTATCTGCGTTTTCGTCTTCTGTAATTTTACGTTCAAGGATTTCACATTCATCAAGAAAATTCTGTTCATAGAGATATATTTTTTCCATAAGTTCCGCCCTGAGTTCATCTGCGGACAAAGTTGTTTCCGAACGGCTGAGTTCGGTATACTCTGTGGTTTTAAGAACTATCGGCAGTTGTATTCCGAATGCCGAAAACGGTCTTTCCAGAACTTCGGAACTGCTGTATTCATAGTGATTTTTCCCGAAATACAGCGGAATTTCCAGACCGAACAGTTTTAATTTCCGGCGTTTTTCGGTTTCTCCGGTAGCTGTCATGCGTTCTTTTGTGAAGCTCCCCTGAAAATCGGCTGATTTTTTATATATTCCGGTTATGCTTCCCATAGCGTGATGTAAAGTGACATGACCTGTTGAATCCGAAGTCACGCCGTTTATGAGCATATCGCCGGCAAAAACATAATCGCCGATTTTTTTCATCAGCTGACCGTCACGAACCGAAAAACCGACTATTTCTGCATCATAGGCAGATACAATATTGCACGGCAGACGGTTTTTCAGCATATCAGGCTTGGGAATTATTTCCGTAATCTCAACAACAAGCCGGTGTCCGGTGCGGTGCATACCGACCCACGATATATCATCAAGCATTGTCTGCAACTGATTTTCACTGCGGATATAATTTATCTGACCGAATGGAATACCCTCTTTTATTCCTATTTCCGAAAGAGCGGTAAGAATCAAATCACTGCTTACTGTTTCGTTTCCCTGAATTTCAATCGTTACGACGACATTTGAAAAATACAATGATGCTCCGATAACAATAAGTGCACCTATTATAAGACCGAACCGCCTGCGTTGTCTGATAATTTTTGCTGATACGGTATCATATTCAAAATATTTAAGTTCCATATCAAATTCATCGGCGACGGATTTTATTGTTTTAAGTTTGCTCCGGTAGATTTCGGCAGAAAGCGAATCGCCCTTGACATACTGCTGAAAAATTCCGATTCTGCGTTCATGAACGGCATTTATAAACTGATACAGATTTTTACCCCTGACATTAATCTTTATACAGCCCCTCAGCTGATTTTTCATGCTTTTTCCCCCTTTCCACAAGCTCGATATGAGAAATTTTCCCCCTTATAACAAGTCCCTTTGTCTTGTAATCGAAAGCTCGGAGTTCACTGCCCCATATCTGAACCACAAGACTTGTTGATGAAAGAGACATAAAAACATCACTGCATTCGAGTATTTTATTGCAGTTTTCGATTATCAGCTCACGGTTTCCGGAGACATGAAATACCGTTTCAAGAAAAAAAGCCCTCTGAACGGAATTTGTCAGATTATCAAACATATTATCACCTCGTCATATTTACGGCTGTTAAATAATATGATTTAGCAGGTGATGATATGAAAAATGTAAAAAAAATGCTCGCCATACTGCTCATGGCAAGCATTGCGATATATTGTCTTGTTTTCCCTGCGAATGCAGGAAAAGCAGTATCAGACGGCGTGAAACGCTGTTTAGAATCCGTTATACCGCCTCTTTATGCCATGATGGCAGTTTCCGGAATATTAATCAGAAGCGGAATAATATTCCGGTGCGGAAAATATCTCACGCCTGTTTCACGCATACTTTTCGGCATAAACGGCGAATGTACGGCGGTATTTTTATTTTCCCTGACAGCAGGCTATCCGGTGGGCGCAAAAATAATATATACAATGTACAATAATAAAATTCTGCCGAAACGATTCGCCGAACTTCTTTCCGGAGTGTGTTTCGGTTCGGGAACAGCTTTTATTTTCGGCTGTATTACGTCAGACATTCGCATGGGAACATTAATTCTTGTATCAACAGTCAGTGCAAATGTAATTTTACTGCTTATCTTATCAATATATTTCAGACGATTTGAAACATCAGCCGGAAAAGTTCCGGAAATAAAATTTTCCGCCGATATGCTCACGGACTGTGTAAGTTCAGCCGGACGGACTATGGGCGAACTCTGTTTCATGGTAACGGCATTTGCGGTATTTTCCGCCATGCTTTCGGATTACGGGATAATTCCGAAAGATTCGGTAATTATACGTACTGTTTTTGATATTACATCAATCACGGAACTTGATGCCGATACTCCACTGACTGCCGGACTTCTTTCATTCGGCGGAATATGTGTTCTTATGCAGATTTCGTCTATATTCCGTGGAAATCTTTCAATACTTCCGTTGGCTGTTATAAGAATCACAGCATCAATGTTAAGTTACGTGATATGCAGATTTCTTATTCCTGTTTTTCTTGCCGGAGAAACAGTCACAGCAAATCTTACAATCGGCGAACTGCATAAAGCTTCGTCGCCTGTTCCGTCGGTACTTCTTGTAATTATGACTGCTGTGGTGATATGGAAATCATCGGAGAACAAAAAAGCTGTTCCCGAAAGAACAGCTTGTAAACAGAAATAATTTGTAATAAATCATGGAATATAATATTTTGGTTTAAGCAGAATACGGATTAAGTCGATAAGACTTCCGAATCCGAATAATCCCGCAGTAAAGAGGTAGATAATTCCCATAAGTATTTTGCCCTCATAAAATTTATGTGCACCCAATCCACCAAGGAAAAAACAGAGCCAGAAAGCAGTCCATTTATTCTTCATATTTGCACCGCCGGCATTTACATTTGTATTCAGGTTTGTATTTGTATTGTTATTATTTACAATAACCTGTGGCTGGGGAGTGGCAGAATGTTTGAGTTCCTCCACCTGTCTTCCGCAAAGCGTGCAGACAACTGCATCATATGGGATTTTTCCACCGCAGTGCTTGCAGAATTTTGTGTTATTCTGTGGATATACATTCTGCTGTGCGACATTCTGCTGAATTATATTCTGGTTTGCAACACTTTGTTGCATGACATTCTGATTTGGAATATTCTGCGGATATGCAGGTTGCTGAACTGTAAATTCCTCACCGCAGAAATTGCAGGAAGACGCATCGTTCGGAATCATACCACGACAGCATGGACAGGTTTTAAATCCGTTAGGTGCTTCATCTTTTTTCAGGCTGACTTCATTCATGATAATTACTCCTTTTGATTATAATTCGAGTCAAATTACATTTTAATTATATCACAGAATACATCATGTTGTCAAGGAAAAAACGAAAAAAAGCTGTTTCCGCAGAAACAGCTTTTGTAAGCATAAGTAATAAAGAATTACTTGATTTCGATAGAAGCACCAGCAGCTTCGAACTTTTCCTTAACTTCGTTAGCTTCTGCCTCTGAAACGCCTGTCTTGATAGTAACAGGAGCTTTTTCAACCTCAGCTTTAGCTTCCTTAAGACCGAGACCGAGAACTTCCTTAGCACACTTGATAACAGCCATCTTGGAATCACCGAATGATGTGAGAACAACATCAAACTCTGTCTTAGCAGCCTCAGCAGCACCTGCACCGCCGGCAGCCGGAGCAGCAGCAACCATTGCAGTTACGCCGAATTCCTCCTGAATTGCCTCTACGAGTTCTGCGAGTTCGAGAACTGAGAGTGTTTTAACATCTTCAACAAATTTTGTAATCTTCTCTGAAGCCATGATAAAAATCTCCTTTAAATAAAATTTTAAGCTGACAAATTAGATAGATACAAGAAATCAGGCAGCTTCTTCCTCTGACTTCTTTTCCTTGACTGCATCGAGAACAGCAGCAAGTTTCTGCATAGGTCCTTGGAGAGAACCAACGAGCTGTGCGAGCAGGACATCTTTTGACGGAATTTTTGAAAGAGCAGTAACGCCTGCTGTGTCGTAAACTTCGCCCTCAACGTAACCTGCTTTAAGGTTGAATCTGCTTTCGCCTGCTTTCTCAGCGAATGCACCGAGAATACGTGCAGGAGCAGTCTGGTCGTCATTTGAGAGAGCGATAGCAGTAGTTCCGTTGAGAACTTCTTCAAATCCCTCAATACCGCAGTTTTTGAAAGCACGGAGAAGCAGAGTATTTTTTTCTACGAAATAATTTACATTAGCTTCACGGAGTTCCTTACGGAGCTTTGTATCTTCCTCAACGGTAATGCCCTTATAGTCAACGAGAACGCCTGAAACAGAGTTCTTGATGAGTTCGGTGAGCTGTTCAACCTTAGCTTTTTTAGCTTCGAGAACTGCATTGCTTGGCATAGTTATATTCACCTCCGAATAATAAATCATCGTACCCGGCTGCAATAAAAAAATCCTTTTGCCGACAGCACGGAAAAGGACAATGATAATACATATCAATTGCACTCCTCGGCGGGACTTACGGGCGATAGCCTTGCCAGCTGTCTTTAGAATACGATACACCGGAATAATCCAGCTTGTACATTATATCACACTTTTCCGGATTTGTCAAGTACTTTTCCGGAAAAAAATAAAAAAATCCACGGAGAAACGATTAAACTGTTTCTTCCGTGGATTTATGTAATCTTATTACTTTGTTATAACTCTTATGCGGATAACGCCGTCGATAGAATTTATCATACCCTCAACAGCAGGAGGAACATCGCCTGTAACATCAAGCATAGTGTAAGCGAAATCTCCTTTGCTTGCGTTAGCCATATGTTCGATATTGATTCCCTCATTTCCTACGGCAGACGTAATAGAAGCGATTGTTGTAGGAACGTTCTTGTGGAGAACACAGATTTTTGTGCCGACTGCGTTCATTGAAAGATTCGGATAATTGACACTGTTTTTGATATTGCCGTTTTCGAGGTAGTCGATGATTTCCTCAGAAGCCATAACAGCACAGTTATCTTCGCTTTCGGGAGTAGATGCACCGAGGTGCGGAAGAACGATTACATTTTCCTCACCAAGTACAATATCATCAGCGAAATCGGTAACATATTTGGCAACCTTGCCGGTCTTTATTGCATCAATGACAGCCTGACTGTTGATAAGTTCACCACGTGCAAGATTGATAAGGCGAACACCGTCTTTCATCATTTCAATCTGCTCTGCATCGATAGTATTTTTTGTCTGCGGAGTATACGGCATATGAATTGAAATATAATCGCTGTTCATATAAATTTCGTTTATATCTGTAACAACCTTTACAGACGGTTCAAGATGAAGAGCTGCACCTACAGAAAGATACGGGTCATAGCCGATAACTTTCATTCCGAGAGCGTCGGCAGCATTTGCAATTTTTCCGCCGATTGCACCGAGACCGATAATACCGAGAGTCTTTCCGGAAATTTCAGGGCCGGCAAACTTTGATTTTCCGCCCTCAACTGTTTTCGGAGCGTCTTCTGTACCTTTAAGGGAGGCAGCCCATGCAGCAGCCTCAGTGATTTTTCTTGATGAGAGAAGAAGTGCGCAGATTGCGAGTTCCTTTACAGCGTTTGAGTTTGCACCCGGAGTATTGAATACGCAGATACCTTCCTGAGCGCACCTGTCAACAGGAATATTATTTACGCCTGCTCCGGCACGTGCGATACAGAGAAGTTTATCGCCGAATGTCATATCGTGCATTTTTGCACTTCTTACCATAATAGCATCAGGATTTGCACATTCATCAGCTATATTATATCTGCTTTTGTCGAAAATATCAGTACCGACAGAAGAGATTTTATTAAGTGTCTGAACTTTGAACATTTAAGTATACCTCTTTCTTAAATTATTTAATCAGGAATTTTCCTGCTCGAATTTTTCCATAAATTCAACAAGTTTCTGAACGCCCTCAATCGGCATAGCATTGTATATAGAAGCTCTCATACCGCCTACAGTTCTGTGACCCTTGAGATTCTCAAAACCTGCTGCTTTTGATTCGGCTATGAATTTTTTGTCGAGTTCGTCATTTCCGGTAATAAACGGAACGTTCATGAGTGAACGGTCTTTCTTTTCGACAGTACCCTTGAACATCGTGCTTCTGTCGAGGAAATCATAGAGGATAGCAGCTTTTTTCTCATTATGAGCTTTCATAGCCTCAAGACCGCCCATTTTCTTTATCCATTTGAACACCTTTCCGCAGATATAGATTCCATAGCACGGAGGAGTATTATAAAGCGAATCGTTATCAGCCTGAGTCTTCCATTTAAGCATTGTAGGAGTACCGGCAAGAACTTCATCACTGATAAGGTCTTCACGGATTATTGCGATAACAACGCCGGCAGGGCCGATATTCTTCTGAACACCGCCATAGATAACGCCGTACTTTGAAACGTCAACAGGTTCTGAGAGGAAACATGAAGAAACATCGGCAACGAGTTCCTTGCCCTTTGTATTCGGGAGTTCCTTGAACTTTGTGCCGTAGATGGTATTGTTTTCGCAGATATAAACGTAATCGGCATCATCGGGAATGTCAAGGTCTGAACAATCGGGAATATATGAAAAAGTCTTGTCGGCAGAAGATGCAACGGCAACAGCCTCGCCGTACATCTGAGCTTCCTGATAAGCCTTTTTAGCCCACTGACCAGTAATTATGTATGCAGCTTTCTTATTTTTCATAAGGTTCATGGGAACTGCTGCAAACTGCTGTGATGCACCGCCCTGAAGGAAAAGCACCTTATAATTATCGGGAATATTCATAAGGTCACGGAGATCCTGCTCGGCTTCCTTGATGATATTATCATAAACTTTTGAACGATGAGACATTTCCATAACGGACATTCCGCAGCCCTTGTAATCCAACATTTCGTCGGCAGCTTCCTGAAGAACTTCCTCCGGAAGTACAGCTGGTCCTGCACTGAAATTGTAAACTCTGCTCATAGTAAAAAACCTCCATTATATTTAGTCGGAATCGGGAGAAGGAGGTCATGAAAAATTTATATATTAAAAAATATTCATATTTCAGGACAATTCCCGGCTCACAGTTCCGGACTTTAGTCGTACACTAATATTATACACTCTCTGTTTGAATAAGTCAATATATATTCGGGAATTTTTTGAAAATCAGTAAAAAAACTATGTATTTCCGTATCAGAGGTTCTGAAACGGGATTTTCATTCTGTTGTAACCGGTTCGGAAACTTCGGTAGTATGTATTTCATCTTCAAGGTAAATCCATTGTATATTATATTCCTTGCCCACACAGTTTCCGATATTATTGACATAATCTTCGAGGAGACTTTTAGCTCTCTGACGTGCATTTTCAAGCAGAACTTTGTCTTCTCTTGCTGTTTTCTGCATTTTCTCCTGTGCCTCTTTATATGTTCCGGTCAGATGTTCGGCTTCAACTTTGGCGGATTCCTTGTCAATTACAACATTAGTCGGGGCATCGTTATCGACCTTAAAACCCATTACTGTGGCAGGAGGAAGTGTTATTTTAACATTTGTATCATCGACTTCGATTTTTATTTTTGAAGTTTCTATACCTATTGTGACTACGCCCGAATATTCTATCCAGAAATTTCTGTCCTTTTTCCACCAGAGAGCACCTTCGGCATCTTTTTCAAAATGTTTTGCAATGTTATGATAGTAACAGTCTAAAGTTGCAAGTTCGCAGATTGCTTTCATCTGTGCTTCCTGAGGCTGTATATCTAAAATTTGTTTTTCTGTTTTTTCGCAACCTGTAACAAAAATACTTAATAATAAAGAAACTAAAATTAATACTTTTTTCATAATTTTCTCCGTTCTCATTTTATTGTCAGTTTATATTCGTTGTCAAGCTGCTGTACAAACGGAGTTATAAGTGCTTCGATAATATTCTTTGCATTCTGTCCGGCGATTTCATATATATCTTTTGTGGATTGGCATTCTTCTGTTACATCTTCAATACATTTGTTATATGCTGTCTGAGATACAGTTTCATTATTGGCGTTATCATTTTCAAATATGAAATCAAGTGTAGTTATATCAACATTGACATCGTTTATCTTTACTTCCGGCATGGTAACAGTGATGATTTTCTGTTCATTGTCAACATTGATTTCCACATCGTCAAAATCAATACCTGCCTTTACTTTTGCTTCGTACGAAACATAATAGTCAATATTTTCAGGATTTTCCTCATTCTGAACCTGAGCTATACCATTATAAACGGTTTCAAAAGTAGAAAGATTACTGACATTTATTATTTTTTCCAATGTAGTTTCCGAAATAATTTCCGGTGCGGAATTTTCTGAAGAACCTGAATTTGATTTGATTCCGAAAATAAATCCGGCAGCCGCAATTACGGCAACAACTACTATTCCGATAATCATTTTAACCATAATTATTTCATCTCCTTTTTGCATTAAATTTATAAAATATATTATATC
>CAMWYX010000030.1 GCA_947178575.1 uncultured Ruminococcus sp.
ATACCATATTTCCTATATATTGTCAACAAAATACGGATTAATCAAGAAAATTCAAATTTTCTCTTGATTTTTTCTGAATTATATGTTAGAATATAATTCAGAATAATCTGATTACTTAAAAGGAGATTATATTATGCCAAAAATTCACGATATTAACAAGATTATGATAATCGGTTCAGGTCCGATTATTATCGGTCAGGCGTGTGAGTTTGACTATTCAGGTACTCAGGCGTGTAAAGCTCTCAGAAATCTGGGTTATGAAATAGTTCTCGTAAACTCAAACCCTGCAACTATCATGACTGACCCCGATGTTGCGGATACTACTTACATAGAACCGCTCAATCTCGAAAGACTTACCCAGATAATAGAAAAAGAACGTCCGGACGCACTGCTCCCGAACCTCGGCGGACAGTCCGGTCTTAACCTCTGCTCCGAACTCGATAAGGCAGGCGTACTCAAAAAATATAATGTACGTGTTATCGGTGTTCAGGTCGATGCAATCGAACGTGGCGAAGACCGCATAGAATTTAAAAACGCTATGTCTGCACTCGGTATCGGTATGCCGAAAAGCGAAGTCGCATATACTGTTGACGAAGCCGTTAAAATCGCCGAAAAGCTTAAATATCCGGTTGTTCTCCGTCCGGCGTATACAATGGGCGGTGCAGGCGGCGGCATGGTATACAATGTAGATGAACTCAAAGTCGTATGTGCCCGTGGTCTTCAGGCTTCCCTTGTCGGTCAGGTTCTCGTCGAAGAATGTATTTTCGGCTGGGAAGAACTTGAGCTCGAAGTTGTACGAGATGCCGCAAATAATAAAATTACAGTATGCTTTATCGAAAATATCGACCCTATCGGCGTTCATACCGGAGATTCTTTCTGCTCTGCTCCTATGCTGACAATTCCCGAAGATGTTCAGGCTGAACTTCAGGATATGTCATACAAAATAATCGAAAGCATCGAGGTTATCGGTGGCTGTAACTGTCAGTTCGCACGTGACCCCAAAACAGGAAGAATAGTTGTTATTGAAATAAATCCCCGTACTTCCCGCTCGTCGGCTCTTGCCTCAAAGGCTACCGGATTCCCGATTGCACTTGTTTCAGCTATGCTTGCCTGCGGTCTTACTCTTGATGAAATTCCGTGCGGAAAATACGGCACTCTCGATAAATACGTTCCCGACGGCGATTACGTTGTAATCAAGTTCGCACGCTGGGCATTCGAGAAATTCAAAGGTGCAGAGGACAAGCTCGGGACTCAGATGCGTGCCGTCGGCGAAGTAATGAGCATTGGCAAAACGTATAAAGAGGCTTTCCAGAAAGCTATAAGAAGTCTCGAAACCGGTCGTTACGGTCTCGGTTTTGCCAAGAATTTCAATAGTATGACAAAGGACGAACTCCTTGCACAGCTCCGCTATCCGACAAGTGAACGTCAGTTCATTATGTATGAGGCTTTCCGCAAGGGTGCATCAGTTGATGAAATATATGAACTCACAAAAATCAAGCACTATTTCCTTGAGCAGATGCTCGAACTCGTTCAGGAAGAAGAAAAGCTCCTCACCATGAAAGGAAGCATTCCGGAAAAAGATGTTCTGAAACAGGCCAAGCTTGACGGATTCTCAGACCGCTATCTCAGTTCCATTCTCGAAGTTACTGAGGAGGAAATCAGAAACGCACGTATCGGATTCAATATCTGCGAAGCATGGGAGGGCGTTCACGTAAGCAGTACGCAGAACGCTGCATATTATTACTCAACATATCACCTTGACGAAGATAAAAGCCCTTCAAACAACGATAAACCAAAGATTATGATTCTCGGCGGAGGTCCTAACAGAATCGGTCAGGGTATCGAATTTGACTACTGCTGTGTTCATGCCGCTCTTGCACTCAAAAAACTCGGCTTTGAATCAATTATCGTAAACTGCAACCCCGAAACAGTTTCCACTGATTACGATACTTCGGATAAACTCTATTTCGAGCCTCTTACTCTCGAGGACGTTCTCGCTATCCACGAAAAAGAAAAACCGGTCGGCGTTATCGCTCAGTTCGGCGGTCAGACACCACTCAACCTCGCAAACGACCTCAAAAAATACGGCGTAAATATTCTCGGAACTACTCCGGAAACTATCGACCTTGCAGAAGACCGTGACCACTTCCGTGCAATGATGGACAAGCTCGGAATCCCGATGCCTGAATCGGGAATGGCTGTAAATGCCGATGAAGCCATTGAAATCGCAAACCGCATAGGCTATCCTGTAATGGTTCGTCCGTCATACGTTCTCGGCGGACGTGGTATGGAAATCGTCCACGACGACGAAATGATGCGTATATACATGAACGCCGCTGTAGGTGTTACTCCCGACCGTCCTATACTTATCGACCGCTTCCTCAATCACGCCACAGAATGCGAAGCAGATGCAATTTCCGACGGTACTAACTGTTTTGTTCCTGCCGTTATGGAACATATCGAACTCGCCGGCGTACATTCCGGAGATTCCGCCTGCATTCTGCCGTCAAAGAACCTCACAGCAAAACAGGTTGAAACTATCAAGGAATATACAAGAAAAATCGCCGTCGAAATGAATGTCTGCGGTCTCATGAATATGCAGTATGCCATTGAGGGAGATACAGTCTATGTTCTCGAAGCAAATCCCCGTGCTTCCCGTACAGTTCCGCTTGTTTCAAAAGTGTGTGATATAAATATGGTCAGAATTGCTACCGAAATCATCACATCTTCAATCACCGGAAAGCCGTCTCCTGTTCCGGAACTCAAGGACAGACAGATTAATCATTACGGCGTTAAAGAAGCTGTTTTCCCGTTCAATATGTTCCCCGAAGTTGACCCTGTTCTCGGCCCTGAAATGCGTTCAACCGGTGAAGTTCTCGGTATTTCGTCATCATTCGGAGAGGCTTATTACAAGGCTCAGGAAGCCACAAAAAATCCTCTTCCAGACCACGGAACAGTTCTCCTCAGCGTATGCGACAGGGATAAGCCGGAACTCATTGACATCGCAAAGGGATTCAACGAAGTCGGATTCAGGGTTCTTGCTACTCATAAGTGTTATAAAATTCTTGCTGAAGCAGGTGTGCCGTGCGAACGTATATTCAAGATATATGAGGGCAGACCGAATATTGCCGACGAAATCGCAAACGGTGAAATCCAGCTTATTATAAATACTCCTGCCGGAAAATCATCGGCTCATGATGACAGCTATATCCGCAAAGCTGCTATAAAGCACCGTGTTCCGTATATCACAACTATGGCGGCTGCAAAAGCAAGCCTTGAGGGCATAAAGGCTATAAAACTCAACAAGAACATAGAGGTAAAATCACTTCAGGCACATCACGGAGATATTATATAATTTCCCGATAAATCAAAAAATCCAAAACCGGAGCAGACTGAAAATCTGCTCCGGTTTTCATATGATAAAAAAAAATCCGTATAGAAAACTATACGGAAAAATCTGGAGCTTGTGACGGGACTCGAACCTGCGACCTGCTCATTACGAATGAGCTGCACTACCAACTGTGCTACACAAGCAGAATAACATATATATTATACATTAATCCGCCTGATTTGTCAAGAGGTCAGCAGAAATAAAATTATTTTAATTATTATTTTTCTTCCGGAAATATGACAGTATAATTATCATAGTATGGTTTTACTGTCTCTGGATATTTGTCCGCATAAGAAAAAATTTTTTCGGCAAGACCTTTTTTCAGGAAATTCCGGAGCTTTTCATGCGTTTGATTATGTACCTCATCACACAGAGACGAAACAGCAATAACACGGATTCCGTCCCGATTCATCACACGGAACGGCCATATCCGGCAGTCAAAAGGCTTTCCGTCTCCTAAAATACAGCCGTTTTCAGTCAATGCAGGACATGAATAAATCTGTCCGTCTGTTATCTCTCCGGCATTGAGCATATACCCAGTTCCGACTTTCGCAAACGGTGCGTCCGGAACATATTCAAGAACTTTGTTTTTTATTTCCTCCGTGAAAACCGGAGTTTCCCATATATCATACCGGTCAAATATACAGCACATTCTGCATTCCGCACAGGTTTTTCCGCTAAGAATTTCTTTTATCATGATATTCACCTCTGTTATATTCTATCATATCAGATTGAAAATTGCAACAGATAATTTTTAAAATATCACTGAACTTTTTCATATTCCGTGACAATATATAGTATCACGTACCGGAGGTGATATAATGACAACATCTCAGTTTGAAACACTGCTTTACAATTACGGAAACGATATATACGGCTTCTGCTGTCACCTTACAGGAAGCCGGCAGTCCGCCGATGATTTGTATCAGGATTCCGTCCTTAAAGCCTTTGAGATTCTCGGACGTATCGACGGCAGAACCGATAACGGATTCAAATCTGCAAGAAATTATATAATCGGAATCGCCGTGAAACTCTATAAGAATCAGCGGAGAAAAAAATCGTCCGGCGAATGTTTCATGGAGGACGGATTCGCCAATTCGCTCCGTGACCCCTCGGACATCGTAGAAGATACCGAACTCAGAACGCAATACGCCGAAGTCCGCAGGGCAGTTTCCGAACTTCCCGAAAAACTGCGGATAGTGGTGTATATGTATTATTACGCCGAGATGAGTATTTCTGATATATCTTCACAGCTCGGGATTCCGGAGGGTACTGTAAAAAGCAGAATGAACAACGCCCGAAAAAAACTGAAAAATATACTTGATAAACCGGAGGTAAACAGACATGAAAAAAAACAACAGATTAGACAGACAGATAAAAAACGCTCTGAATACAAATCAGCAGGCAGATTTGAATATTAACCGCCGTCTCGCTGAAATGTACAATCAGAAAGTAACCGATACTTCAACGGACGAAGATGCAGAAGTAAACGTTTTCACCGTTGAATCATACCGCAGACCCTCTGTTATCCGACGTATAGGAGCTATGGCAGCTTCCGTGGCAGTTGTTGCAGGTATCGGCGGAAGTATATTCGCCCTTAACGGATTCGGCAATGTTCCGGATATGTCAGCTCAGCTTGCTGATGTGTCTGAATCATCTGAACAGCCGGAAGAAACAACAGAGGAAATGCCTGAAGAATCCCCCGCAGAAACAGAATTTGTTGACCATAATTCCTACGATATGTCAACAAAAGAGGGAATATACGCAAAAATGACTAACAGCTTCTTCAACTATGACCAGATTTCCGGAAAAATTGTCACAGATGAAACATACAAGGAAAAAGTATGCTCCGTTACCGATTTCTCATTCGACCTGACAACCGGAAAAGCCCACAGCTATCTTTCACGTGTGAACTATGAAAACTCCTTTGAAGATATTATCAACGGTGCTGAACCAATCGGAGAAGAAGATAACTGGATAAGCAAGGGAGCATTTTTCGGTCACTTGAATCTCTACTGTGACGGTCAATATGAATACTGGCTCTTTGGTGATATGACATACTGGAAAGCGGCAGAGATGCAGGCGTATTCACGTTTCGGAAATCCAATACAGATTGATGAAATGAGAAGATTTGACAAGGATTTTTTTGAATCGGTTTATGAGGGCGACGGACATATGGTTGAAACAGATATTTGGGAAAAAACGAATAGCGGAATAAATTCTCATCTCGGCTCGGAATGTGCAAAACCCTCAGATAGTGCTATGCTCGTCAAGTTCTATGATTTCGATTCATGGGAAATTGTGGGGGATATTGAATATATCGGCAGAGACTGCGTTGAAATTTCCATGGACTACAATGAAAATACAGTCCATACAAAAGCATATATCGACAAGGAAACAGGGTGCTTGCTGTACGCCCTTGAAACCACATACGGAGAAATCACTGATTACCTTGTTACGCTGGAAATCAATTTCGATGAAGATGCTGAACCTGTTCCGGAAATTAACCTCAGCGAATACACCATGCCTGAACCAGTAAGCGATGATGAATATAAAGTAAACAGCCACGGCGAAACATATGGATGTGCACCTGAGCACATATGCACCGATAATGCCGACCTTCTGCCCGACCTCATTTCTTTCGGCAATGGATATATAAGAACATCGGAATTATTTGAAATATCAAACTGCGAAAGCCGTCAGAATGATTTACGTCAGGAAGAAAATAAACTCGATACTGATGTGCTTATCTGCTCACTGAATATCTACAACTGCGAGGGCGAATATATCGACGTATGCAATTATTACGGCTCTCCCGAACAGAAAGCCGAATTTGATGCAACCGCAAAGAATCCATGCGAACACTGCAACAATTAAGAATCCGGATAACAGAAAAAATTATAACTCCTGACTACTGACCAAAAATTCCACCTGTTCACAAGAGCAGGTGGAATTTTTAATTATAATTATCAGTTGTTATCCGTTGAGTCCCCTGTTGATTCCGAATTATTGTCATCGTCATCATCGGTCACACCGTCTACAACATCATTTGCGGCATCTCCCACGCCGTCTATGGCATCATTTACGGCATTTCCTGCACCGTCAACAATATCTTCTGCGGCTGATTCAACGCCGTCTATTGCATCGTGAACGTCATCGCCAACGGTATTATCGTCCCTGTCTCCGCTCCCTGTGCCGTCATGATAATTATTGTTGTCTCTGTTGTCATCATGGTTGTTTCCGTAGTCATGCTCGTCAAAATATCCGCTTTCAGAATTGTTATCGTCTTTGTCACGTGAACCACAGCCCGTCAGAAATGCCGGAACCATAAAAAAAACTGCACTGACTGCCAAAATCTTTTTCATGCAAATCAAATCCTTTTTTTTAAAGTTACTGCGGATAAGTTTCCGCAATACACTTTTATTGTTTACTGGCTTTTCCGTTTTATCCACAAAGTTTTTAACTTTCAACTTTTTTATAACGCCAGAACATAGATTTATCATGATTTTTTAATAGTTTTCAACAGTTTCAACAGAGTTTTCAACAATATCAAGCCGTAGAAGCTGTTTCAACAGAGTTTTCAACATTGTGTTGAAAACCGTGTTGAAAACTTTCCGGAATTTATATTCTATCCGCAGATTTCAATAATTGCTTCCGCCATTATTTCCGCATTTTTCAGCAGATTTTCGATTGTGATATATTCGTCTGCTCCGTGCATATTTCCGTCCTCGTCTGGAAATTGTGCCCCGAATGCAACTCCGCCCTCGATTTCGTGAACATAAGTTCCGCCCCCGATAGTAATACAATATCCTTTGTCGCCTGTCACACGCTCATACACACGCAGGAGAGATTTGACAAAATCGCTGTTTTCATCGGTATAATGCGGTTCTGAACCCTCGCATTTATCAATCGTGAATCCGATTTTTTTAAGAACGTCACATATAATTCCGCTGACTTCCGCCTTTGTGCGGTTCATAGGAAAACGTATATCAATTCCGCCGGTGAGAGAGTTTTCAACAGTTTTCAACAATGACAGTACACACGTGAAATCCTGCGAATTTTCGCCGAAAATGGCACTTCCGGAAGTATCGCCATGTTGAAAGTATTGTTGAAAACTTTTCAGCAGACGGCTGTCTCCGGAATAATCAGCCAAAAATGCAGTTATGGCATTATCTCCCTTTTCCGGAGTTGATGCATGAGCTGATTTTCCGTTATAGACCACTAATTCGCCTTTTTTTCTGTATGAGACAACACATTCTTCCGGAACTGCATTTATCACCTTTCCGGCATTTATGCATATATCTTCATCGAGTTCCGCCGAAAAATAAACCCTCAGCATACCCTTTTCGCCGTTTATCAGCGGATATTCTCCGTCAGGAGTGAAAACAAGCGGAGGAAGCTGACGTTTATTCCTGTAATATGCAAGGTCTGCCGAACCATTTTCCTCGTTTGTTCCAAAAATAAGACGGACTCCCCTGCGTAACGGCGTTTTAAGCTCTCTGACCGCTCTCAGAGCGAACACAGAGGCTACAGAGGGTCCTTTATCGTCAATCGTTCCCCTGCCAAATAGACGTGTTTCTGTGCGTCTCAGAGCATATGGGTCTCCGCTCCAGCCTGTTCCCTCCGGAACTACATCAAGATGTGTAAGGATTCCTAAAAGCGGTTCACTTCCGTAATCTGCCGTGCCGACATAGTTTTCAACATTTTCCACAGAAAAACCATATCCGGCACACCTCCGGAGCATACAGTTCAGTGCCTCCGCCGGTTTTTCGCCGAAAGGAAATTCTTCCGATTCTGCACCCTGAACACTACGTATCGCCACGAGTTCGGAAAGCAGTTCAATCATTTCGTCTTTGTGATTCTCCAGATATTTTCTTATTTCGGTCATGATACCTCCTGTCAAATATCCGCATATGGATATAATAATCGGTTTCAAGCAAAAAACCGCCGGTACTGTACCAGACAGCCCTGCGGTTTCTGCACTGTAAATTAATCACAGCAAAAGAAAGGAGGAATACCACAAATTCGATGAAAAAGAAAATTATCAGTTTACGATAGCCTTTTCTGTTTCCTTATCGAAGATATGGATTCTGTTCGGGTCGATAGCAACCTTGATTTCGTCGCCGGCCTTTGCGGTAGTTTTTGGGTCTACACGTGCCGTCATGCTGTTGCCTTCGCAGAGAAGATAAAGATATGTTTCAGCACCCATCATTTCAGTGATTTCAACGTATGCGTCGATTACACCTGTTGTAGCGTTTGCGAGATATGCTGGCTCATCGTGAATGCTTTCAGGACGGATACCGAGTATAATATCCTTGTTTACGTAGTTTGCGAGTTCTCTGTTTACCTTTGATTCCGGAACGATAATCTGGTACTTGACACCACGCTGTGTTCTGGAATCCTCAGAACCGAATTCAACGATATACTGACCGTATTCTTCACGGAGGACAGCATCGATGAAGTTCATCTGAGGTGAACCGAGGAATCCTGCAACGAACTTGTTTACTGGATTCTCGTAGAGGTTCTGCGGAGTATCAACCTGCTGAATGAAACCGTCCTTCATACAAACGATTCTGTCACCCATTGTCATAGCCTCGGTCTGGTCATGGGTTACGTAGATGAACGTAGTACCGAGCTTTTTGTGAATCTTGGAAATTTCGGTTCTCATCTGCGCACGGAGCTTGGCATCGAGGTTTGAAAGAGGCTCGTCGAGGAGGAATACCTTAGGCGAACGAACGATACAACGACCGAGCGCAACACGCTGACGCTGACCACCGGACATAGCCTTAGGCTTTCTGTCGAGAAGATGTGCGAGGTCGAGGATTTTTGCTGCCTCGTTTACCTTTCTCTCGATTTCGTCCTTCGGAACTTTACGGAGCTTGAGACCGAAAGCCATGTTGTCGAAAACTGTCATATGCGGATAGAGAGCGTAGTTCTGGAAAACCATAGCAATATCTCTGTCCTTGGGGGCGATATCGTTTACGAGGCGGTCGCCGATATACAGCTCGCCCTCTGAGATTTCCTCAAGACCTGCAATCATACGGAGTGTAGTGGACTTTCCGCAGCCGGAAGGTCCTACAAGAACGATAAATTCCTTGTCTCTGATTTCTAAGTTTACATCGGTAACAGCAACAAAACCGCCCGGATATTTTTTATAAATATTTTTAAGTGTTAAGCCTGCCATTAATTCTAATCCTCCAGTTCATTATTTTGCTGAATCACTGCACATATAGGCACAATATCAGCTATAATAATATAATAGCACTTTTGAAAAAAAATTTCAAGATACTAAATTGCCAAACTTAGGGTAAATTGTTTAGCTGAAATGCCGAAAATTCGCCAATAAAATTTCGGCAAAAATCGTCAAAATCGGGCGGACGGAACAAGTTTTCAACATCTTTGTGCAATAATTCCATACACTGACCAACTGCCAGTTTTTCGGGGAGAATCAGACCACCCACAGAAATTCTCATTAACTTTTCAACAGAGTTTCCCACACTGTTGAACATACGTTTGACCTGATGGAATTTGCCCTCCGAGATTTCTATAAAAGCCAGTTTATCGGAGTTTTCAAAAGCTCTTACACGAGCCGGCATACACATATAACCATCGTTGAGAACAATACCGCTACGGAATAAATCAACATATTTACTTTGATACGGTTTGGCAAGTTTCACAATATAGATTTTCGGCACATGAGACCTTGGCGAAAGAATCCTGTGAGCAAGTTCCCCGTCGTCCGTTATCAGAAGTGCACCTGTGGAATCCTTGTCAAGTCTGCCCGCCGGAAATAATCCCTTTGTCCTCAGCTCCGGCGGAACAAGTTCCAGAACGCTCGGACCGTCGCTGTTATCTGTGGAACTTACATATCCATCGGGTTTATTCAGCAGTATATAACGGAATTTCTGTGATTTAACGGGATTTCCGTCAACTGTGACTTCTGCCTGTCCGTCATCGATTTTTAAATCGCATTTCCTGACTGCTGTACCGTTGACACTGATTTTTCCCTTTGATGCAAGCTGTTTTATCTGACTTCGGGTAAACTCGGTGCGTTCCGAAATATATCTGTCAAGACGAATAAGTGCCATTTTTTTCCCCTTTCGGCATAAACTCATACAGCCGGTGAATAATATATATAAAATTCTGGAGGTAATATCATGTCAAAAAAATTTGCTGTAATTACAATATCCGCCGCTGTTGTCCTTGGAATCGTCACATTGCTTTTTCCCGATAACAAGGAGACTCAGGACGTTCCAAAAAGTGCACCGGTAGATGCCGCAACGCCTGACAGCCGTATCGGGTATTTTGCCTCGCACGGCTGGGAAGTAGTTGAAATCTCCGGAAAAGATATAACTATTCCGGCAGATTTTTCCGTAGAATACGAACAGTATGCACAGATTCAGGATAAACAGGGACTTCCCCTGCGTGAATACGCCGGAAAACCTGCAAAAGTCTATCTGTACGAAGTTAAAAATTACAGTCCCGAAAATCAGAAAATGCTTGCAGAACTCCTTGTCTGTGAAGATACGGCAATTGCATCGCTTGTCTACAACGACAACGGCGGTAATCTACGGCTTGCAGTCAGCTAAAATATTTCCGATGTAAAATATCATTGTTCATCTGCATATACGACGCCTGATTCCAGATTGCTTATAACAGCCACAAACGACGTAATATCAGTAAAATCTTCATATACCGAGGCAAATCTTATATAGGCAATGGAATCTATTTCACGCAGTTTTTCAAGTACGAGCTCGCCTATTTCCTTTGATTTTGCCACATTCCGCAGTTCGTTTGCAAAATGATTTTCAATGGAATCAGCAATATTTTCAACCTGTTCAATTGTCACGGGACGCTTTTTTATTGCATTGAAAATACCGGCAATCAGTTTGTTCCGGTTAAACGGCTCATAGCTTCCGCTGCGTTTTTCAACCATGATAATTGGTCTCTCGATAAATTCAAATGTTGTGAATCTCGAACTGCATTTTATACATTCACGCCGTCTTTTTATACGGTCGTCTTTTGGTCTGGAATCGATAACCTTTGATTCCGAAAATCCGCAGAACGGACAAATCATAAAATTTCACCTCTTTGATATTTTTCGGTTTGTGCAGAACAATATTTTCATCTTATTTTACACACTGTAATTATAACATATTTTACGAAATTGTCAATAGTTTCTGAAAATTTTAATCAAAACCAGTAAAAAAATCACAATGAACCGTTTTTTTCACTTCGGCATAAGATATTCCGAGGTGATTTTTTTGGCACAAGAACTTATACTTGCAGTAATAGTCAGTTTTGACACTTTTCTTGCTTCAGTTGCATATCGTGCGGGAAAAATCAGGATTCCGATTTTGTCCGCAGTGGTAATCTGTTTCCTCAGTTCGCTGTTTTTAGCTGTTTCACTGATTTTTTCTGATTTTCTCAGTCGTATTATTCCAATTGGAGTATGCGAAATTGCAGGATTTATTATACTGACATCTATCGGCATAATAACTATGCTAAAAAGTTTTTTCCGTGCGCTTGTCCGTCGGCTTTCACAGCGTGGCGAACTTTCACTCCGTCCGAAATCAAGCGGAATTGTGATAAAACTTTATCTTGACGATACAGCCGCTGATTTTGACTGCTCGAAAACTCTTTCTGCACAGGAAGCTGCCGCACTTGCACTTGCCGGTTCGCTTGATTCTGTCGCTACCGGATTAAGCTGCGGATACAATGAGATAAATCCCGCAATATCAGCAGTTTTCGCCTTTATTGCAGGATTTGCAGCAATTATTCTCGGCGGTCTTGCCGGAAAAAGAGCTGCCGGAACAAACCATGATTTTTCATGGCTCGGAGGAGCTGCACTTATTGCTTTTGCAGTATATGAATTTATCAGATAGCATAAATTATGATTTCCGGTGGATTGAACAGTCTGATTTTACCGATTCCGGCAGAAACACAGAGTTTCATTCCGCCGATGTTATATACGCCTTTGGAATATTCCGGAAAAAATTTCCGTTCCGGAGAAAGGATTCCTATTCCGAAAAGCCGTACTGCTCCGCCGTGTATATGACCGCTGAAAGTGTAATCAGCACCCCATTCCGCATATGTCTCTGCCCATAACGGATTGTGTGCGAGCAGAAGTATTTCACTGTCCGGAGCTTTGCCGGAAGTCTTTTTCATGTCGTTAAGTGTGAATCTGTCGAGATTATTATATCCGCCGTTCTTGCAGTATGTGGTGTATTTCTGAACTGTTCCGCAGATATAAAGCTGTCTCCCCTTTATCGTGACACATTTTCCGGTATTGTCCAGAATCAATGCTCCGGCTTTTTCAGCCATTTCAGTGAATTTTGACCTTATTTCTTCCGGCAGACTCTGCTCATGATTTCCGGAAACCATATAGACCTGTGATATATTACAAAGCCGGTTCAGAAGAATTTCCGCCGAATTCAAATCCGTTTCGTTTCTTGAAACAAAATCGCCGGTAATGAAAATCAAATCTGGTTTTTCCTTTTCAGCCGCAGCAGAAATGCGACAGTTATCTTTTCCCTTTCTGCTGTGATGAATATCAGATATATGCATTATTCTGATATTTCCGCCGAAATCTTTCCGGCGGAAGTTCAGAATAAACTTGTTTTCGGCGATAAACCATATGACAGCCAGTGCTGTGAAAATCAGAAATATTATCAATCTTTTTCCTCATATTCATCGGATTCCGATTCGGCAATCATCTCATTTTTTTCGGCTTCAGCCGATTCATTTTCAGCGATTTGTGCCTGTTCTGCGGTAAGCTGTTCAACCTTTTCGGTTTCTGCGGAATCATCATGTTCGGCACGGGTAAATGCAACGACTTTAGCGTTTTCACCAACACGCATAACACGCACACCTTTGGCTATTCTGCCCATAATTCTTATATCGCTTGCAAGAATCCTGATAATAACGCCGTTAGATGATACGAGAATAATATCATCGGTCTCGTCAACTATCTTTATTCCGCATACATTTCCACGCACTTCATCGACCTTGTAATTATTTATGCCGTATCCGCCTCTGTTCTGTATGCGGTAATTTTCAAGTTCTGTACGCTTGCCGTAGCCGTTTTCTGTTACGGTCAGAACCGTGGCTCCCTTGCGGACACGTGCCATACCCACAACGCAGTCGTCTTCACGGAGATGTATTCCCCTTACGCCGTGAGCAGAACGTGAAAGCGAACGTCCTTTTTCTTCCTCGATACGAATAGCCATTCCGTTTCTTGTTGCAATAATTATCTGGTCGTGTCCGTTGGTCATGCGTACTCCGGCGATTTCGTCGCCCTCGTCAAGACCGATTGCAATGAGTCCGTTTTTACGGACATTTCTGTACAGCGAAAGATTTGTGCGCTTTATCTTTCCGCATTTTGTAACGATAGTTATGAAACGCTGGTCGCTGAAATCGGTTGTTTTAATCATTGCGGTCACACGTTCGTTTTCTGTAAGCGGAAGTAAATTGATTAAATTAAATCCACGTGAAGCTCTTGAACCGTCCGGAATTTCATAGCATTTGAGCTTGTACATAATTCCCTTGTTTGTGATGAATAATATATTATCATGACTTCCGCAGATGAACATTTCTTCAACGAAATCTTCTTCACGCTGTTTCATGCCTGTTATTCCCCGTCCGCCACGTCTCTGGGTCTTGTATTCCGTAACCGGCATACGCTTGATATATCCGTTGTTTGTAAGAGTTACAACACAGTCCTCTACCGGAATAAGGTCTTCAATATCCACCTCTCCGCTTACCGACTCGATACCTGTACGGCGTGGGTCGCTGAATTTTTTCCGGATATTGTTCAGGTCGTCCATGATTATCGTGTAAACACGGTTTGTATCGGAAAGAATATCCTCCAAATCAGAAATCTTTGTCAAGAGTGCGTAAAGCTCGTCGGCTATTTTTTTGCGTTCAAGACCGGTCAGAGCTCCGAGGCGCATCTGAACAATTGCGTCAGCCTGTTCCTCGTTCAGTCCGGTATTGTGTTCAAGGTGATGAATACCTGTCAGGTCATACTCCGAACTGTCAAGCAGATTTGACATATCCGTACCGCTGAAACGTTCAATCATTTTCTGTTTTGCTTCTGCAATCGTTTTAGAGGCCCGTAACAGCCCTATAACGGCGTCGATATTGTCAGCGGATAGTATAAAGCCTTGGAGTATATGAGCCCGTTCCAGGGCCTTCTGGAGCTCGTAGCGAGTACGTCGCTGAATAACTTCCACCTGAAAGTCAAGATAGTACGAAAGCATTTCTTTGAGAGTCAGGATTTTCGGTTCGCCGTTTACAAGCGAGAGCATAATGATACCGACGGTATCCTGCAATTTTGTAAGAGCAAAAAGTCTGTTGAGAACTATTTCGGGAATCGCATCTTTTTTCAGCTCGATTACAATTCTCAGACCGTCCTTATCTGATTCGTCACGGAAATCGTAAATGCCTTCAAGTCTTTTTTCCTTGCAGAGCTGATTGATATTCTTGAGAATCAGTTTTTTGTTGACCATATACGGTATTTCGTCAACTATGATACAGTTTCTGCCTTTTATTTCCTCGAAATGTGTTCTGCTGCGGAGAATAATTTTTCCACGTCCCGTACCGTACGCCGCACGTATTCCGGATTTTCCCATAATTATACCGCCTGTCGGAAAATCAGGACCTTTGATATATTCCATAATCTGGTCAAGAGTGCAGTCAGGGTCATCGATAAGAAGCTGAAGAGCGTCGACTATCTCCCCCAGATTGTGAGGCGGAATATTGGTCGCCATACCTACGGCAATTCCTGTAGAACCGTTGCAGAGCAGATTTGGGAAACGTGACGGCAGAACCACAGGTTCTCTCAGACGGTCATCATAGTTCGGCTCGAAATCAACTGTATCTTTGTTGATATCAAGAAGCATTTCAAGCGTAATCTTATCCATTTTCGCCTCGGTATAACGATATGCCGCAGCCTTGTCGCCGTCGATTGAACCGAAGTTTCCGTGACCGTCAACGAGCGGATAACGCATTGAAAATGTCTGTGCAAGACGTACAAGCGCATCGTATACGGAAGCATCGCCGTGCGGGTGGTATCGTCCGAGAACCGCACCGACTGTATCGGCACACTTGCGGTATGCCTTGTCAGGTGTAAGTCCGTTTTCATGGAGAGTATAGAGAATCCGACGGTGTACGGGCTTTAAACCGTCCCTCACGTCCGGCAAGGCACGTGAAACGATAACCGACATTGCATACTGAAGCATGGAATTTTCCATCTCATCGACAATTTCGGAATGTATCATATTTGTGTTATCATTGTATAACAAATTATAACCCCCTGTTTCAATTTGGAGTCCGAGTTTTTTAAGCTCTGAATATTTATCCTGTCAGTTAATACAGGAACGTATTGTTTCGATTTCATTTTCCGTGAAATCCGCTTTCGGAACACTGTAGAATATCTCTTTCCCGTACATGAGAATGAAAAAGCTGTCGTATTCAAGTACGTTCAGATTCCCGTCCCTGTGAAGTCTTGCAGGTTCGGGAATTTCATAGTCCTCACTTTCTCCGTCAAACGATTCGGTTGATATTTCCACGTATTCGTCAGCGATTGTGATGCTGTATACTGTTTCGCCCATTCCGGCTATTGTTTCGAGTATCCTTCTCCGCACCTGAACCGGATTACAAATCTGTGCAGCTGCGAGTGCAAGACACACCATTATCAGCAGATATGCAAGCAGATTATCCGGAGCTTTTACCGCTCCGTAGATAAAATTCACCGCAAGTATCAGAAAAACCGCAAAGAATGCCCATTTTTTCGGATATACGTATTTTTTCTGATATGCCTTATAGCTTTCTCTGTAAATTTCAGCCGGTATTGTGTAAGATTTTTTAAGTTTTATATTTTCCAATCCGCTCACCTGTTATATATCGAGATTCTGAGCAAATTTAGCGTTTTTCTCAATGAATTTCCGGCGTGGCTCGACCTTATCGCCCATAAGAATCGAAAATGTTTCGTCGGCACGGAGTGCGTCCTCCATCTCGATTTTTATCATGGTACGGCGTTCGGGGTCCATTGTTGTTTCCCAGAGCTGCTGAGGGTCCATTTCGCCGAGACCCTTATATCGCTGGACTTCAACCTTGTTTTTTCCGTTGTCTGAGAGTTCCGCAATATATTTGTCACGTTCTGCGTCGGAAAATGCGTAGTATTCTTTTTTCCCCCTCCAGACCTTGAAGAGCGGAGGCTGTGCTATATAGACATTGCCGTTGGTAATAAGGGGTCGCATATACCGGAAAAAGAATGTCAGCAGAAGTGTGCGTATGTGCATACCGTCAACATCGGCATCAGCCATGATTATAACTTTTCCGTAGCGGAGTTTTTCGATATCGAAATCTTCCCCTATGCCTGTGCCGAGGGCAGCAACCACCGGCTCGAGTTTGTCATTGCCGTAAATCCTGTCGATACGTGCCTTTTCCACGTTAAGCATCTTTCCCCAAAGCGAAAGTATTGCCTGATAGCGTCTGTCACGTCCCTGTTTTGCAGAACCGCCTGCCGAATCTCCCTCAACGATGTAGATTTCAGTATAGCGATTGTCACGTTCGGAACAGTCGTCAAGCTTTTCCGGCATAGGCGATTTGCCGAAAGAATTTCTGGAACGTTCTGCTTCACGGGCTTTTTTGGCTGCCTCACGTGCTTTAAGAGCTGATATTGATTTTTCAAAGATTGTCTTTGCGGTTTCAGGATTCTCCTCGAGGAAATTCATAAGTTTTTCCATGACGAGTTTTTCCACAAACGGCTTCACTTCAGGATTGCCGAGTCTGCCCTTTGTCTGTCCCTCAAATTCGCATTCTGTCAGCTTTACGGATATAATCGCAGTCAGACCCTCCCGAACATCATCGCCTGTCAGTTTTTCCTTGTCCTTGAGGAGTTTCATTTTTCTGCCGTATTCGTTTATGACCTTTGTCAGAGCATTTTTGAATCCGGTTTCATGTGAACCGCCGTCTTTTGTGTGAATATTGTTTGCAAACGAAAGAATAACCTCATTGTAGCTGTCGTTGTACTGCAAAGCGATTTCCGCAAACGAATCGCCCTGAGTTCCGGAGACGTATATCACATCTCCGCTCAGCGGAGCATAACCTCTGACTTCGTGAATATGTTCCACAAACTGACGTATTCCGCCCTCATAGTGAAGTGTTTCGCTGTGAATATCGTTTTCGTCACGCAGGTCTGAAAATCTGATTTTTACGCCTGCGTTGAGGAATGCCTGTTCTCTCAGTCTTTTCAGCAGTACCTCGTAATCGTAGACAGTATGTTCAAAAATTTCTCCGTCAGCCTTGAACATAACGCTTGTTCCGGTTTCAGAGGTCGAGCCGGTTATTTTCAGTTCCTCGTTATAGTGACCTCGTTCAAAACGCTGAAACCATATATTTTCGCCGTCCTTTACGGTAAGCTCAAGCCATTCGGAAAGAGCGTTCACCACGGAAGCTCCGACGCCGTGAAGTCCTCCGGAAACCTTATATCCGCCTCCGCCGAATTTTCCTCCGGCATGAAGAATTGTATATACGACGGTTGCCGCCGAAATCCCCTCTTTCGGGTGGATTCCAACCGGTATTCCCCGTCCGTTGTCCGATACCCGTATAATATCGCCTTTCAGTATTTCGACCCTGATTTCTGTGCAGTAGCCTGCAAGAGCCTCGTCGATGGAATTGTCCACGATTTCATATACAAGGTGATGCAGACCGCTGGGACCTGTTGAGCCTATATACATTCCCGGACGTTTACGGACGGCTTCCAGACCTTCGAGTATCTGTATGTCGTTTTCGTCGTAATTGTTGTTCTGCTGACTCATAATTCCCTCCAATATTTTTTTTGATACTGCCTTAAGCCGTGCTGTCCGAACCAAGTCCTCCCCCGCTGAAAAGACGTTTTTTCAGGGTAGATGATGCAAGCTGTGAGATATACACACGCTTTTTTGTGATGATAAATGTTTTAGGCAGTTCATAAGTGGCTGAAAACAGCCTTTTTTCCTTTTGAGCTCTGTCAAGGAGCTTTTTTGTTGTTCCTGTAACTGTAGTATTGTCCATATCGAATATGCCGATTATTTCCCGAACATCTACCGAATATCCGTTTCCGATGTGAAGATATATTATTCTGTCCATAATTTTTACTTGATATATTATTTCTCAATATTTTCGATTCTGCCACCGTTTATCCTCAATATTTTTCCCTGTATTTCCGGAAGAATGGCGTTTTCATTCGGAGTAGTCAGAAATACCTGCATATCTCTGATTATCTTGAAAACAAACCGCTGACGTTTTTCGTCAAGCTCCCCCATTACATCATCAAGAAAAATTACCGGTGCATCATTTGAGCGTTTCATAAAAATTTCTGCCTGAGCGAGTTTCATGACAAGAGCAGTCGATTTTATTTGCCCCTGTGAACCGTAATCTTTTGCACTTACTCCGTTTATTTTTATGATTATTTCGTCTCTGTTTACGCCTGCATGAGTAGAACCTGTCCGTATATCGTATTCTGCTGTTTCCCGAAGTCTGGTGTAATATTTTTCAACTGCTTCATTCCGGCATAGATTTTCAAAATCTTCGGCTTTGTAGATGTTTGACCTGTATTCAAGCTGTAGTATTTCAGTATTGCCGGAAATTTCAGAATAAAGCCGACGACAGATTTCATTTATTTTTTTTACGTATGAATTTCGCATATATGATATTACAGCACCGTTCTGAGATGCCTGTCTGTCCCATATTTCGAGAGAATCGGCATCTGAACGTCCCTGCATGATTGATTTGAGCAGCGAATTACGCTGATTCATCACTGCATTGTTCCGGCTTATATATGCAACAAAATGCGGTTCAAGCTGTGATGCCGCCATATCAACGAAGCTCCGCCGTTTTTCGGGTGCGCCTTTGATTATATCCACATCATCGGGAATAAAGGCAATACACTTGAAAACATCGAAAAGTGCTTTTGTGCCTTTATGTTTTACGCCGTTGAGTGTTATATTTTTTACCGGAGAAGAAGCCCTGAGCATTTCAAATTCTATTTTCTGTTCACGTACAGCATCTTCGAGAAAGATTTTTGAAATCATATTGTTGCCGTCGAGACAGATATAATCTTTTTCCTTGGAGCCACGGAAACTCCGGCAGCCGGATAAAATCCATAATGCCTCGAGGAGATTTGTTTTTCCCTGTGCATTCTCTCCAACGATTATGTTATATTTTTTATCCGGAACAAACGAAATACCCGACAAATTTTTAAATCCGTCTATTTCGGCATATTTTATCAGCAAACCGTTACTTCTCCCCTGCCTGATACGGAAACCGTATCTCCGGAACGGATTTTTTTTCCTCTCATGGTGCATATTTCTCCATTCACAAGCACCTGTCCGTCCTGTATAAGAGATTTTGCTTCTCCTCCCGAATTTGTTATTGAAGCAAATTTCAGAAGTGCATCGAGTTTTATAAATTCAGTTGTTATTTTTATTTCCGTCATTTTTTTCTCCTTATCCCTTGAGCTGTATAGGCATTACAAGGAAAATATAATTTTCTCCCTCGGGAGGAAGTATTTCTATTACTTTTATCGAGCCACTGAACCGCATACGTACCTTATCGCCTTCAGCGGCTTTCAAGGCATCAAGCATAAGTCTGTGATTGAATCCTATAGTAACGGAATCTCCTGTAATGTCTGCCGATATTGTATCGTTTACTCTGCCGACAGCAGTCCGGCAGCTTATTTTCATTGTTCCACTGGTTACTTCGCATTTAATCGGCGATTTGTTTCTGTCATCGATTATCAGTGAACAGCGTTCAAGACTTCCGATGAAGTCTTTTTTATTCACGAATACTTCGGTTCTGTAACTTTCCGGTATACTCCGTCTGTAATTGTGAAATGCGCCCTCAAGAAGTCTGGATATGACAAAGAAATTATTAAGTTCAAAGATTATATGGCGTTCGCTTACGCTGATAATGCAGTCGTTTTCTGAATCGTCCTTGATAATCGTTGAAATTTCCTGAAGTGCTTTCTTTGGAACTACAAAATTGAATTTTTCGTTTGTGTCTGTAGGTTCTGTGCGTATGGCGAGCCGGAATCCGTCAATTGCCACAAGAGTAAACATACCTTCGTCAATGTCGAAAAGCTCACCAGTGAATATGGGTTTGTTTTCATTTTGTGCGGCTGCATAGCTTGTCATATTTATCATTGAGCGGAGAGTTGATTGTTTTACAGAAAAACTGCGTTGGGAATCGACAACAGGAAGGTCCGGATATTCCTCGGCTGAAATAGCTGAAAAAGTACAGTTTGTTGCGTCCGATAAAAGTTGTACGACATTGTTTTCGTCAATTATTACCTCGATTTTATTTCCTGACATTCTTTTTGTAAATTCACTGAAAAGACGTGCATTCAGGACAAATGCTCCGGTGTCGTCTGTATCGGCACTGATAGTTGTTCTGATACCCATCTCAAGGTTATATGCTGTAAGTTCCACACAGCCTGGTTCAACTCTGACTTTTATTCCCTCCAAAGCTGATGTGGTTGATTTTGTGGGTACTGTACGTGAAACGTGTGTAATTGCTTCGCTGAGTTCATTTTTGTTGCAAGTAAATCTCATCTGTTATGCCCTCCGTTTGATTTAATTATTAAATTAATCATATCTGCTGAAATCTGATATAATTAATTAAATTTACTCTTATACGAATATGATTAACTTTAAGATAAATTTTACTTTTTTTTCTGTTAATTGCTCTCTTGGAAAAAAAGAAAAAAAAGAAAAAAAAAGAAAATAAAAAAATAATAATATATATATATAGTAGTAGTAGGGACTGTTGAAAAGTTGAAAGTGGTGCTGAATCGACGTATTATAGCCAAAATCCCAAGGTGTCCAATTGTTGAAAGTGTGTTGAAAACTGTTGAAAGTCATGTTGAAAAGTTGAAAGTATGTTGAAAACTATGTTGAAAACTATGTTGAAAAGTTGAAACTGTTGAAAACTTGTTGAAAACTTTGACCAATTGTTGAAAAGTTGAAAGTTGAAATGTTGAAACTGTTGAAAACTTGTTAATTAAAAAATTTATCTGCTTTAAAAGGCTATATAAAGCCAAGTAAGATGA
>CAMWYX010000031.1 GCA_947178575.1 uncultured Ruminococcus sp.
ATTATGTTCTTCGGTATCCTTAATATTCTATTTTAAAATAGGATAACTATATTATTCAATGCCGTCAGTGCGGAAGAAAAATTTGACCTGTCCGTCCATATCGTCGGAAATTCCGCTGAAAGCCTTATAATTTTGCGAGACTGATTTTATAGCTTTCATACGTTCGGTAAGAGTTCCGAAATTATCATCGAAAACGTTTATAATCTTGCTTATTCCTTTTTCGTCAAATTCTTTCAGACCGTCCGAAAGCTGTAATGAACCGTCACGGAGTTTTTTAATTCCGTCGATAAGTTCGGGCGTTGCGTCCTGCATTTTTTTGATACCGCTGTTAAGTTCGCCTGCTCCTTTGTTGAGCTGGTCAGCACCGGATTTAACGGAAGATACACCGCCTGACAGCTTTGATGCTCCGTCGGCTGCCTGCGAAACTCCGTCTGTATACGTTAAAAGTCCGGTATAAAATTCGTTATAGCTGTCCAACTGTGATTTCAGTGAAATAAGCGACTGTATACCTTCCGAAGCCGTTGCAAGTTTGCCCTGAACCTCATCGGAAGCCATATTTTCGGCGATAACTTTTTGAATCTGTAATTCAACCTGTTCATTTACTGTGGATTTTATTTCTGATGATTCCATCTGCTCGTTTGTATTTTTTTCACATAGAACCGTAATCTGTTTCTGAATTTCATCGCTTTGAAGCATTTCATCTGTAATTCCTGTAGATTTCATCTGCCGGATAACAACTTCTTTCACCTGAGCATAGACCTGCTGACGAACTGCTGTTTCAACCTGAGTCCAGATATAATTTTTCTGAGCATTTACAGCCTCTGTCACCGTAGAAAGTGCCTGATTATAAACGTTCGTATTATCGAGGGAAGAAATAGTGCTGTCGAGAACAGTTCCGTAATTGTCAATGGTAAGTGTCGGAATATCAAGACCTGCCGCATCAATCTGAGAATTTGCCGTCGCAAGAAGAGTGTCAAAAACCTGTTTCGCTCCTCCGTTCAGAGAATCGTTATTTTTAACGATTGTCTGTAAACCGTCGTTTAACTGGTCTGCTCCTGTCTGTAGTTCAGAAGCACCGTTGCTCAGGGATTTCGTACCGTCTAAGAGCTTTTTAGAACCGTCTGAAAGCTGGTCGATTCCCTTTACAAGTTCGCCTGATTTTTCAAGAAGTTCACACAATCCATCATACAATGCGGAAGAACCATCTTCAAGCTTTTTCATAGCATCGCTAAGTTCTGAAACAGAATCGGTGATATTGCTTTCAGAATCAAGATTATCCATATCGATTTCATTAAAAATTTCATTCGTAGCAATTGTGGCTGTCATTCCCATTTTGAAATCGGTAACATCAGCAGTTATTTCAATATATTCAGGAATTTCAATATCTTTTTTATCAAGTCCGAGGCTGTTCTTAAGTTCGGGGAATGCAACGCCTGCGACGACGCTCCTCATACCGTCATTGATAAGTTTTCCGTTTACAACCTCCACATTGCGGAAAACATTGTTGTCAAGTATCATTCCAGTGAGCATTGCAAACGGAACAAATATCTTTTCATCTTTTCCGTCAATTTTTTTCATCTCATAGGAGTAGTTGGTATAATCAAAGCGAACAGTAACTTTTCCGCTTTTTCCGGCAAGAGATTCGGGAGAAATTTCCTCGCCGTCGAGTTTGTAGCTTATCTTTATTCCGACGGGCAATTCTTCGTAGGAAGAACCACGGTAATAAATATCCTGACCGTCAGCATTCCAGATAATGGAATCATTATCCACTGTATAATCTTCATCACCCTTGACATTTTCAATATCCGAAAGTGCGGAAGAATCGGTAATATTCTGAGCAAACGCCGTATTTTTCAGCCAGTCGCTTACAATAATTTTCTGAACGTTTCCGTCTGCTCCCGAAAGAACATAGACGGTTTCGTTTTTTTCGGCGTTTTCAGAACCTTTTTTCTTCTTTTCCTTTTTTATAGTTACGTTTTCAGAGAATGCGGAACTTTCATTCTGTGCACTTGCGATATAGTAAATTCCCGACCCGATTGTGCCTGTAATAAGAGATGCACAGAGAAGAAGAGATATAACTTTTTTAGATGTATTATTCATTTTAATACCCTCCGGTTTATTGTGAAATGTGAATCCGCAGAATCACTTTGTTTCATGTTTATAGTGGTGGCACATATGATTTTGTCACAGAGCATAAGCCACGCAGGAAGCATCACTGTAACAAGTATCATGCTTATTACCGCACCTCTTGCCATAAGCATACACATGGAACTGATAATATCAATATCAGAATATACCGCAACTCCGAAAGTTGCCGCAAACAATCCCATACCGCTTACAATAATGGACGGAATAGAAGTAGAAAGAGCTGTATGAACAGCAGTTTTTTTATCGTTTCCGAGAATACGTTCCGACTTGTATCGTGTTGTCATGAGAATAGCATAATCGACAGTCGCACCGAGCTGGATAGTGCTTATACAGATAGGAGCAATAAACGGGAGAGATTGCCCCATATAATGAGGAAGTCCAAGGTTGATAAATATTGCAAGTTCGATAACTGCGATAAGTATAAAAGGAAGCGAAAAACTGCGTTCAACAAGCATAATTATCAGGAATATTGCAATTATTGAAACAGCGTTTACAACTTTGAAATCATGGGCGGTAGTCTCAATCATATCCTTTGTGCATGGTGCTTCACCTATGAGAAGTCCGTTGCTGTCATATTTTTTTAAGATTCCGTTAAGACTGTCAAGCTGGGCGTTTACCTCGTCAGTAGCTACGCCGTATTCTGAATTTATAAGAAGAAGTTCCCATTTGTCGCTTTTAAGGATTTCTGTTACCGATTCCGGCAGAATTTCTTCCGGGACAAGAGGTCCTATAACAGATTCCAGTCCGAGAACATATTGAACACCGTCCACGTTCTCCATTTCGTCTATCATGGAGCGGACTGATTTCGGTGAAATTCCGCTGTCGGTCAGTATCATGTGAGTTGAAGCAATATCAAATTTTTCCGAAAGTTTTGTATTGGCAATAACATACGCCATATCTTCGGGAAGACTTTCGCCGATATTGTAATAAACCTCCTCATCGGTTCTGTGATAGCCGTAATAAGCAGGAGCTACTGCAATGGCAAAGCATAAAAGACTGATTGGAAAAACTTTTATAATAAACGAAGATACTTTTTTCATATCGGGAATCAGCGGTTTGTGCTGAGTTTTTACAAGAAATTTATCAAGTAAAAGTATAAGTGACGGAAGCACAGTAACACAACCTAAAACTCCGAATAATACACCTTTTGCCATAACTATTCCCAAATCTTTTCCAAGGGTGAACGACATGAAGCAGAGGGCAATAAATCCGGCAACTGTTGTTATCGAACTTCCCACAACGCTCGAAAGTGTTTCACGTATAGCAGAAGCCATTGCGGTATCTTTGGAATCCGATATGTTAAGCTGTTCCTGATAGCTGTGCCAGAGGAAAATAGAATAGTCCATCGTCACAGCAAGCTGTAATACAGCTGAAAGAGCTTTAGTGATATATGATGTTTCGCCGAAAAATACATTCGTTCCAAGATTCATAAGTATCATCATACCTATACTTGCAAGAAAAACAAAAGGAATCGCCCAGTTATCGAGAAAAATCAGCATCGCAGCTACAGAAAGCACAACAGCGATTGCGACATATATAGGTTCTTCATGTTCGCACGAATCTTTCAAATCCGTAACCATGGCAGACATTCCCGAAACAAAACACTGTTTGTCAGAAAGAGAACGTATTTCACGTATTGCGTCCATAGTAGCATCATCGGAGGTGGACGTATCAAAAAATACAGCTATCATTGTGGCATTTTCGGAATTGAATTTGCTGTAAATTTCATCGGGCAGAAGTTCCATAGGAACTGAAATATCAAAAATCGAATCGTACCATAAAGCCGTCTCGACGTGTTCGACCTGTTCGATTTTTTCACGCAGAGCTGACACATCTTTTTCCTCCATATCTTCTATAACGAGGAATGAAAATGCTCCTTTGCCGAAATCTTCAAGGAGTTCATTCTGACCCTGTACGGTATCCATATCAGCAGGAAGATAATCGAGCATATCATAATTTATCCTTGTATTCGCCATACCTATCACAGAAGGTATCATGAGTATCACGGCAATGATGAGTATCAGCGAACGATGTTTCACCACCGCATTTGAAAATTTCATATCACTTTCTTCCTTTCTTGAATATTAATCTTTTTCAATAAAATCTGCATCTATGATGTTTTTGTTCCGCAATTTTACCGCCGTTACAGCTGTCAGCAGATTCAGTACACTTTCAGAAAGCAACGATATTCCAAGAAGTACAGTAAGTATCCTTGCACCGTCATTAGGTCGGAAAAGCATTATCAGCCCTGAAATACAGGCGAAAACTGCTGTGATGAATATATACAGCCATGAACGCAGTCCAAATCGTTTGGCATCTATAGAAATCTGTATTTTCATTAATCCGTCTGCAAGAATATACACTCCCATCATTGCACATATGAAATGTATCGCTTTACCGGGGCGTATCAGCATTACTGCTCCGATACCCAATAGAAGTATTCCGAACGCTAAATCATACTGAAAAGCCAGACGGTAGAGGTCTTTTGAAAAATATCCTATGAGCTTGAATATTCCGAATACTGCCAATGTTCCACCACATATCCTTGCAGTAAGAGCAACCGAAAAATCCGGAACAACAATAAGCATCACACCTATTACGCCAAGAATAGCAGACATTGTAATATATCCTGTTTTTGCGGTTTTTGTGTATCTTTCGGAAACCATATTGATAATCAATCCTTTCTTTTTCAAATAATGTTGACCGGATAATCTGACATGAATATAGGAACAGCTGTTTTTTTATTGTCTTTTCCCCGTGAGATAATAATATCATAACATTGACAAAAATAAAACAGACAGGATAACCTGTCTGTTAAAAATTTAGGCATTTATTAATTTTTGTCTGAAAATTATTCTGAAAATTTCTTTTCACATCTCCGGAACATTTCTTCTGTCATTCCTTTTCTGATTTCACAAAGACGATGCATATCTTCCATAATGTCGCTTTTCATACTTTGGCTTACCCAGTTCATGATTATGCCGAAGCATTCGCATTTATGAAAATTAATAATAGCGTTTTTGTCGTTTTCTGAAATAACATAATCCGAAAAAGCCGTATTTATGTAGGCTTCCGCAACGTGACGGCAGATACGCCACAGATACTGTTCAAATATTTCCCGGTTTGCGGAATGATAAAGATGAAGTATCATTTTTTTATTTGCCAAAGCAAAAGAAACAGCTGTTTTCAATCCTTCTTCGATAGTATCTACCCGTGGAAAATCCCTAATCAGAGTATCAGCTTCCTTGGTGATTATTTCTTCAATCAGCGACGGAAGGTCCTGATAGTGATAATAGAAAGAATTTCTGTTTATACCGCAGTCCTCTACAATATCTTTAACAGTAATCTGACGGTTTGCGGGACGTTCATTTAAGAGTTTTATGCATGAATTACGTATTGCCTGCTTGGTTAGTCCTGACAAAATAATTTGCTCCCTTCTTTTTTAGATAGAAATTTATTTTCTCATTTCCATTATTATTTATTTTATCATATGATAATGAATTTTTCAACCTGTTTTTCAAAAATTTTTTTATTTTCAGAACGTACACCATTAGATTAATGTGAGTTCGATGAAAAAAGATAGAAAAAACCGCCGAAATCTGTTATAATGAGAATAACCACAAACTCAAAGCAATAGAAAGGCGGTTTTTTATGGAACAAATAGCAATTTTTGTGGTACAGATGATTTTTGCAGGGGATATAGAACATTTAAAATGCCAGTTTCTGTCCGAATGTTTCTTACTCTGCTTGTGACATGGATTCACCCTTTCATTAAGTTAGATTAAACTAACTAATATACATTAAAAAATGCCGTCTGGCAATTCTTGTTAGTTAGAGCTTACTAACTCTAGGCTTATATTATCATACTCTTACTGATTTGTCAAGAGAATTTTAAAATGATTTTTATTTAACAAAAAACAGTCCGGCATTATACCGGACTGTTTATATTTATTCCACATTTTAAGTACGTCAGTAAGCGGAACTTTCTTAAACAAAATGATTTAATCAATCAGTCCATACTTGATTTTAATTCTGTCAAGTTTTTCGAGCATAGGCAAAGCGCCGAACCATAAAAATAATACAGTGGCAGAGGCGTGAATCAAATCCATAGGAAATCCAGTAATATAGTATGTCATAATAATTTTAGTATTGAGCGTTTCGTTTCCCCATATAAGAGCTGATGCAGGATTCATAATTCCACCATAAATCAGTATTACTGATAATGCACCGAAAATACACATAGAAATTCTTGTACGGCGTATCAGACCTTTTTTAAATAAAATTCCTGCAATAAATCCAATAATTCCCATAGAGAACATCTGAAACGGTGTCCACGGACCTTGTGAAAATAAAATATTTGAAGCAAGCATAGTTACAGCACCTACAAGGAAACCTGTTTCACCACCAAATGCGATACCTGAAATAATTACAACCGATGCCACTGGTTTGAATTGTGGGAGCATAAAAAATACTGCACGTCCAGCTATTCCTATTGCACATAATACGGAAGTAATTACAAGTTCACGAGCCTGCGGTTTACGTCCCTCAAATATCATAAAAAACGGTATCATACATTCGATAAGTACAGCAATGGAAATAATGTAATACTGGCGTATTCCTATATAGTATATGCCTATATACAGTGTAAGTGGAACAAGCAGTAAAATCAGCATACTTGCCATAACTGTCCGCTTACTCAGACAACGTTTTTCTTTTGGAGTCTGTATTTTCAAAGGCGGTTGGGATTTTCTGTATACTGATAATGCAAGTATAAATAACGCAGCTATCATAATTGTATAAATTTTTAATTGTTTTTCACCCGAATCAGTTATACCTGATGCATTTACGATTTTTGATAAATCAGTAATTTTTGTGGCATAAATAAATATAGAAAATGCAACAAGACCTGATACAATGGCAATGATTTTACGCCATAGCGGAAGTTTTTCTGATTTTTCTGAGACTTCTTTTTTCTGTACCTCAATAAGTTCAGGAATCTGTATGTTATTATGCGGTTTTTCAGATAATTTTCCTGTACATGAAAAAATTACATCGTCAACAGTAATTGCATTTGAAATAATTTCCCTTGTCATTCGATTAGCGGAAGTAGTATAAAAACTGTTTCCGCTGAAAAAATCCTGTGGTTTACTTTCTGTAACGATATTTCCGTCAAAAAACATCGCACACCGCTGGGCATATTCCGCACAAAATTCAATATCATGACTTACCATGACAATCGTTATTTTTCTTTTGAGCAGATTATTGAGAATGTCACCAAACATCTGTTTAAATTCCGCATCAAATCCCTTTGTAGGCTCATCAAGCAACAGAATATCGGTATCAGGAATAAGTACCTTTGCAAGTCCTGCCCTTTGCTGTTCACCGCCTGATAAATCATACGGGTGACGGTCGAGAAGATTTTCAAGCTGACAAAGAGCAGTTACATAAGCAAATCTGTTATTCCGTATTTTTTTCGGAATATCTTTTAACATTTCCTGTAAATCTTCACGGACTGTATTTTTTACAAACAGTGCCTGCGGATTCTGCGGAAGTGCGGAAATTCTGCCGTTTATTTTTATTTCGCCACGATAAGCCTTATTAAGTCCGCTGAGAAGTTTAAGAGTAGTTGTTTTGCCTGCTCCGTTACCTCCCATTATTGCAATAAATTCCCCTTTATGTATTGTAAAATTAAGTCCACGGACTACATCAGTACCGTCCTTTTCATATCTGAACCATACATCTGATATATCAACAGCAATTTCATCTGATTTTTCAGGAACTTTTTTAGCCGGAATTTGTTTCAGGCGGTTATTTTCTGCATATTCAGCAAGCCACTTTCTTCCGTCTGAAACAGTCACGGGACATTCTGAATCCGAACTGACAGCACTCCATATTCTCATCGGAGCAGGCATTGCAAGAAACATTTTATTTCCTGACTTTTTCAGTAATTCACCAACTTCTTTCGGATTTCCGTCACATATGATATTTCCGTTTTCCATTACTGCCACATGGTTTGCAAGCGGAAATGATTCCTCAAGACGATGTTCGGTTAAAATAATTGTCGTACCGAGTTCACTGTTGATTTTTTTCAGGACTGACAAAAAATCCGATGCTGAAATGGGGTCAAGCTGACTTGTCGGTTCGTCAAGTATAAGCACATCTGGCTGCATTGTCATAATTGAAGCAAGATTTAACAGTTGTTTCTGTCCGCCTGAAAGCTCTGTGACATTTTTGTAAAACCACTTCTCAATCCCGAAAAATGCTGCCATTTCCGCAACACGTACACGGATTTCATCTGTTTTATATCCGAGACTTTCAAGTCCAAACGCTAATTCATGCCATACTTTATCTGTTACAATCTGATTTTCAGGTGACTGACTGACAAAACCTATTTTTTGCGATTGTGTTCTGTGGTCAACTTTTTCGAGAATTACTTCCTCAAACAAAATTTCGCCTGACTTTTCACCGTGTGGAGCAAGTGCTGTTTTAAGCTGTCTTAAAAGCGTGGATTTACCGCACCCTGATTTTCCGCAGATTACCAGAAAATCACCTTTTTCTACTTTCAAAGATAAATCATCGAGAGCCTTTACAGTACATTCGGGATATGAAAAATTCAGATTTCTGATTTCAAAGATCGCCAAATTTTATCCTCCTTTCTGTTTAGAAATACAGGTATATTGCAGAATAATATATAAACAATATAGAAACTTATTGTAAACGGTTCGGAAAGAACGCCCCTGACTGACGGATAATAATGCCATTTAAGACCTTTTGCGAGTATTCCGCACGTAAGATAGATACCGCAGAAAATCAGACAGCAGAGTATCTTTTTATCCCTGCTGTCAAATCTGTAGATTGAAAAAGCCGTTCTTCCTTTAAGTCCGTATCCACGACTTTTCATGCTGTCCGCCGTTTCAATTGCATTTTCAAGTGACCATGTAATCATAATTGAAAAAATTCTGACTGCATTTTTCAGTCTGCTGAAAATACTTCCGTCTGAGATGTCTTTTCCTATGCAGTACTGTGCATCTCTGACTATTTCAAACTGTGCTTTGAATTTCGGAATAAAACGCAAAGTCATACTCAGAATGAGTGAAACAGCAGGAATAATTTTCCCGAAAATATACACAAATTTATCGGAAGTCATGATAATTGTATAACATCTGAACCATAGCAGAGAAGCTCCGAGCATTAACGAGGCAGAAATTCCATAAAGAATACTTTCAAGTGTAAGCGGATTTCCTGACGGAAGATAGCATAGAATAGTGATTCCCTCGTGACTGAATGCAGGATTGACAATTATTGCTGTACACATTGTCGGGAGCAGGAATTTAAGACAGAAAATTAAAGTTTTTCTGCCGTCAAGATATACTGCATAGGACAGAGCCGATAAAAATGAAATTATCAGCATGACAGGGTGCATAATAAACATCAGGTAAGCTATAACAAGTCCGAAAAACAGGAAGTTTATTATCGGGTGACAACGTGAAAAAGTATCTCTCATCATTCACCGCCCGTTACAGCATATCCACCGCCGACATCATTTCCCAAATCACAGGTATACCGCCATTCTACTGTTTCACCGTCTTTAAGCTGATAGCGACTGCAACCGTAATTAGGATACCAGCCGTCCACACGATACATCCAGCCCGAAAGATTTCCGCAGTCAAATTCATAGAGATTGTGAATACCTTCGACGTATGCACTGTTATACATCGGTGTCCATGAAGCCTCCATGTGTATGTTATTTTCCTTGCAGATACGCTGTAAAACATCGTAAACTGATTCACCGTCATAGAATACTACTTCTGTTGCAGGGAAGATAATTCCGTCCGCAGGAAGAACATCAAATTTTTCGGGATTGAGTTCATCAAGATTATTAAGTATTGTGGAACACTCAACAGAAAAAGTACAGGTATATTGAGTCTGTTCATGGATTTCAGCGTTTTCAGGTTCGACAGGCATTGGCTTTCCCTCTGGAACAGGGTCAGTGAGATATTTGTCCTGCTCCGTCTGTGAACCGTCTGAAATAATCCTGTCATCATAATCGGATAATTCAGAATTATTGTTTTCATCTGAAATTATATTATCTGCAATCAATCCGTAATTTTCAGATGATTCAGAAATACTGTTATTTTTCTCGGAAACTGTATTATCTGAAACTTTTCCGGCAGGAGTGAGATAATTTTCCTGATTGGTATATGGTTCAGAAACTGTGCTTTCTGTTGTGATTTCTTTTTCTTCTGTAGAAATAACACTGCTTTTAATGTCATCTGTGGTATCAGGCATTATACAAAAAGTGCCGGTTGTCTGCAATGTTGTGTAATTCAGGATTGTGTTTTCACTGCCTGTTACAGAAGCTCCGCATACAGCATTATTTTTACTGTCATAAACAACAGCGTTCTGACAGTCCCATACAGAATTAATATGTATTGACAGCACGGAAGAAAAACCAAAATAATCATCTGACTTAAAATCCAGTAAAACCTGTTCAGGTTCTTCAATGATTTCAACTGCAAGATTAATATCTTTCGGATTTTCAATATCATTGCCGAATATAGTCCACTCATACTGACAGCCGTTTGATTCTCCCGAAAAAGTGACTACTGCATTGTCTTCCTTAATCTGACTGAATACTGATTTTTCAACAATACCGTTTTCGGGAATATTTATATTTCCCTGATATTCTTTTTCTTTTTTCAGGTTACAGCCACATAAAATAAGACTCACCGTTAAAAATAAAGAAAATATTTTATATTTCATTGTATAATCACCACTTTTCCGTCATTTGTTATCAGTGTATCGTTTATACTTGCAAGATTTTTACTTTCATCTGTTGTTGCAAAGACTGAATCTTTGATTTCAAGATTATAAATATCTCCGACTTTTGCACTTCCACGCAGTTTAAAATTAAGTTTCATAAGAATATGGTTATCTTCCATACACTCTTTTGTAAATGCATACTTTCCGCCTGTCATATCAAGATACATGACATTTATCTGTCCGGTTTTATTTGAACGTTCAATATCAACACTCCATTCAGGCAACTGCCTGCTGTTTCCGTCCGCACGTTCATCACCGAGTATCATAATATCACCCTCACTGATTCCTGTAAACTCAAGATGTGAGGAATCGAAAACCATACTCGCACTTACAGCAGGATATAATTCTTCACCAAGAGCAGACAATGAAACATCAACACTGAACTCCTCACCGGCAGAAATACTCTGCTTCGGAGGAGTTACTATAGTAAGCGTCGGTGTATCCGGATTTTTTATCTTTTTCGGCAGGAGCAGGATAAGCAATAAAATTATAATTACTGAAACAACAGCCGTAACTGAAATAATTATTTTCTGTTTTTTGTTGAGTTTTTTCTTTTCCTGCTCCTGATTTTTGCTATTTATACTCATCTGACAGAATTATATGCAGTCACTGCTTTATTTACAATGATATATTCATTGCCATGAACGAAATACTCAACGATACCAAGTGCATCAAAAGTATTGATTCTTGAATCGGAGTTCACATTCAGGCGGAGAATTTCAGTATCTGTCGGAGCATCTGTTTTTCTGAGCCATGCATTTACTGAATTGAGTGCATCCTGTGCATTGATAACTCCGTCACCGTTTGCGTCACCGAATACAATTTCACTTCCTGCCTTTGTACCAATTGTAAAGTTATCTGCATTGATAAAATTCTCAGGTGTTATTGAACTGTCCACGAGTGCCACATAACTTATAATACCCGTTTTATTTGTGATTTCATCGCTGTACATGAAATCATAAGTATTTTTTCCGTCGGAGTAAACAAGTGCGGAATTTTCGTCAAGATTTGCAACCGCCACACATACAGCCTTTTTATTTTCGGGAATAAGGTCAATACCGTCACCCTGATAGAGTACGCACGCACTGAACGAAATTTCATCAACGATTTTTAAAGTACCGTTTGCATTGTCCGTGTTGACTACTTCAATAGCAACATCACTTGCGGAATCAGAACTGAACTTCATTGACATACCTGTTACAGCTATTTCAAGCTCCTCTGCTGTCAGTTTTTCTGTGGATTTGAAGCCGATTACGAAAAATTCAGCAGGGAAATCAGTACCGCTTATATTAATGCTCTGATTTTTTTCAGGGTCAAAATAAACTATACGGAGTTTTCCTGTTTCGTCTTCAAGATTCCAGCTAACCTGACCGCCTGAAACTCTGTCGCCCATTTGTATGTTTGTTACAGTGAGACCGTCGGGAACATTAACTATACAGTCCATGAGCTTATAATCTGCGGAATTATTCCAACCGTCTATATTCACAACAGCATTGAATTCCGTTCCTTTTTTACTGCTTATTTCCTGTGGAATTCCGATTGAAGCAGTAAGATGTTCAACAGGCTTTACAGGTGCTGTCGGTGCTGTAGTTTCTGTAAAATCAACATCACTCATATTATAGAGAGAAGTTTTGTTGTTAATAAACCTGTCATATGCAATAAGTGCGTAAGTTGCCTGGTCTGTAGCCATACCGTTTCCGCCGTCGCCTGCAATATGTGAAAATGTTCTGTTGTTGCTGTTGTAGAATGTAAGAAGTGCATCTACTGCTGAACTTCCGTTTTTTACGAATCTTTCATCAGTATCGGGATTTATTCCGAGAGAAGTACAAGCAACGATAACCTGTGCGATACTTTCTGAATTTATTGTTCCCCATGAAGAATAACCGCCTGTTTCTTTCTGAATTGACGAAAGTGTATTGATAGCGTTATCAACAGCTTCCTTGACTTTGATGTCGTCCGTATACTTCGCCAAAGCCTGAATAGTCATTGCAGTCATATCAGGGTCGGCAACAGTTCCCGACATTGCCCAGCCACCGTCGGGGGTTTGTTTTTCAATAAGATAGTCGATACACTGCTGACGGATAGTGCTGTCTGTTGTCTGATAATTGTTTGTATCAAGAGCAATCAAAGCCCATACAGGACCGTTGATACCCTGTTTTTTAATCCATGTAAAGTCGTTATACGGAGTAATCAGATTCCAGTCGCCGACTTTTTCAGCGTTTATACCAAGTGATGAAAGTGCAACAATAAGACGTGAATTTTCTGTTGATTTTACCTTATGTAATGCTCCGTTCATATTAACGCTTGAAGCTGTTTCGTTGACTGTTGCAACAATTCTGTCGTAGTAATCCCTGAAATATTTACTATTTTTATCAAAATAATTGCCACGTGCAAGACAAAGAACACTCCATTCGCCCGCACTTGTACCGAAAACAGGAGCAGGAATATCAACAGACAACTGATTAAGAACGCCGTCAAGAATTTCCGAAACGTCCTGAGATTCGGCAGAAACTGAATTTTCTTTCTGTATATTGATAACATATGTATTTGTTTCGCCGTCGGTATTCATACTGAGAGAACCGCTGTAATTACATTCAACGATAATTTCCGTACCGTCGGAAACAGGTACTTGCTTTGTTCTCTTGTATACAGTATCACCTATCCTTGTACGCACCTGATAATTTTTATTGCTTGCTGAAGGGGTTACAAGAATGCTGTCCGTATCTGAAGGAACAGTAAGAGTATACTCATGAGTATCTTTGTCAAAAGCAGGTGAGAGAGTACCTTTATCAAAGACAATATCCTTGATTGTTGAATCACTGTTTCCCCAGCTGCCGCCTAAATCGTCACCGTACGAACAGGTATACATTACACGGATTTCGTCGCCTGTCTCAAGTTCACCCTCTGCAACAGTGAAACTGCCAAAGCCCTCATTTGTAAACCAGTCGTTGAGCGTACCCATCCAGCCCGACATGAAACCGCCGTCAAATTCACCCATGCCATTGATGTAGGAAATATAGTTATTTTCCGCACCTACCTGTGTACCGCCTACTGATTCTATAGCCTCAACGATACAGGTCATCATTGTGGAATCATCATTAATATCAACCCATGTATCAACAAGTGTGCCGTACCAGAATTTATCGTCCCAGTCATCAGAATCAGGTGTAAATGTTGTGTTCTCTACAATTACATGAACCTGATTTTCATGTTCCCCGACTGCAAATACAGCAAACGGAATGGCATTTGCTGTAATAGCCATTGCCGTTAAAATACCTAAAAGTTTGTTCTTCATTTAAAATTACTCCTTGTCATTATTAAGATTTTTTTGTTTTTTCTTTTAAACCCGCACTTTCCAATGCTCTGTTCCATGCACCGAGCCTGCTTTTGATTCTTGCAATATCTGCACCGCAGAAATCACTCTTTTTCGGCAGTCTTCCGAGTTCTGCGGATTTTTCTCTGAGCATTGAAACTGCCATATCCTTTGTAAACATATCAGCCTCCTTAAAATGCAAAAAGCGTTCCCGTTTAACACGAGAACGCACAACAGAATATCAGCGTATGACTATAAAATCTCCGTATCACAGCACAAAAAAGCGAAAAGAGCCGAAATATTGAGATTAGTCTCTGATAAATCGGTTGCACTCTTCTCGCCCAAGCCCGTGATAAACCATGAAATTACGGCAGGTCTCCTGACTGATGACAAAGCGGTAAAAAATACCACACAAAAAACACCTTCTCGGATTTTTCGCTTGAATCCAATGGCTTATATTTTTTCTCATCAAACACAGTAATGGCGGTTGTTCCGGATTTGAACCGGATTCCCTTTTAATCTACTCAGTCAACAACTTTTCAAACCGTATTTTCTTTTTGCTATTCAATTTATAACACTATAGCATATTTTTTCTTAAATGTCAATAACCTGAAAAAAATTGTAAGATAATTAATATATTTGTACAGATTTTCTAATTCGTTTTTGTGCATTTTGCAAATCAAAATAAACTCTTGCTGTACAGCGAGAGTTCGTGTCCTGTCATCTTCATATGCTCTGTCTATAAGAAGATAGTGATTATCTTCTGAATATATGGATTCTAAAAATTTTCTTCTTTCTAGTAAAACAGATTGAAAAAATCTCCGTTATATGATATAATAGAAGTAAGATTAATTTGTAATATCAGAGGTTTTATATGGATAGATTTAAATTGCATTCAAATTATGTTCCTGCCGGAGACCAGCCGCAGGCAATCGAAAAACTCGTTGACGGTCTTAATAAAGGAAAAAAGGAACAGATACTTCTTGGGGTAACAGGTTCAGGAAAGACTTTCACAATGGCAAATGTCATTGAACGTATAAATAAGCCTGTTCTTGTACTTGCACATAATAAGATTCTTGCGGCACAGTTATGTTCGGAATTTAAGGAATTTTTTCCCGAAAATGCAGTGGAATATTTTGTGTCATATTATGATTATTATCAGCCGGAAGCATATGTGGCAAGTACAGACAGCTACATTGAAAAAGTATCTTCTGTAAATGACGAAATAGATAAACTTCGCCATTCAGCAACATCATCACTGGCAGAGCGCAAAGACGTAATAATTGTATCAAGTGTTTCGTGTATATATACACTTGGCAGTCCTGAAGAATACCGTGCAGGTATAGTTTCTATACGTCAGGGAATGGAAAAATCAAGAGATGAGATAATACACGAACTCGTGAAAATACGCTATGAAAGAAACGATATAGCACTTGAGCGTAACAGATTCAGGGTACGTGGCGATGTACTGGAAATTTTTCCGGCCCGTTCAAGCGATACAATATTAAGAGTTGAATTTTTTGGTGATGAGATAGACAGAATATCTGAAGTAAATGCGTTTACGGGCGAAGTCAAAGCAGTTGTGAAATATGCGGCAGTTTTTCCGGCATCACACTATATAGTCGGGGAAGAAAATCTGGAATCCGCAATGAATGAACTTGACAGGGAACTTGCAGAACGTATAGAATATTTCAGAAAGAATAATAAACTGATAGAAGCACAGAGAATAGAACAGCGTACACATTACGATATGGAAATGATACGTGAGGTTGGATATTGCAGTGGAGTTGAAAATTATTCACGGGTATTATCCGGACGAGCTCCGGGAAGCACTCCGATGACGCTGCTTGACCATTTTCCGGAAGATTTTCTTCTCATAGTTGACGAAAGTCATGTCACATTGCCACAGGTTCGGGGAATGTATGCAGGAGACCATGCAAGAAAAAAGACACTTATAGATTATGGATTCCGTCTGCCGAGTGCATATGACAACAGACCTCTTAATTTTGATGAATTTACCAGTCATATAAATCAGGCGATATATATCAGTGCAACTCCCGGACAGATAGAACGTGAGCGAACAGATATAATTGTAGAACAGCTGATACGACCGACAGGACTTGTAGACCCTGAAATAACTGTCAGACCTACCGAGGGTCAGATTGATGACCTTTATTCTGAAATCAATATCCGGATACAAAGAGGGGAAAGGGTTCTGATAACGACTCTTACAAAGAAAATGGCAGAAAGTCTGACATCTTATTATGAAGATTCAGGTATAAAAATACGTTATCTTCACCATGATATTGATACAATAGAGCGTATGGAGATTATAAAGGACTTAAGAAGCGGTGAATTTGATGTGCTTGTCGGAATAAATCTTCTCCGGGAAGGTCTTGATATACCGGAAGTAAGTCTTATAGCTATACTTGATGCGGATAAAGAGGGATTCCTCAGAAGTGAAACATCATTAATACAGATTATAGGACGTGCTGCACGTAATGTAAACGGTCATGTCATCATGTATGCTGATACAGTGACCGGTTCAATGGAACGTGCCATTATAGAGACAGAAAGAAGAAGAACATTACAGACTGCTTTTAATGACAGGCACGGAATTACTCCTCAGACAGTTATAAAAGATATACGTGATGTAATAGAAATAACATCAAAGAAAAAAACTGATGCAAAAACAAACAAAAAGAAAATGACAGATGCCGAACGTCAGGAACTCATTGAAAGACTTACTGCAGAGATGAAAAATGCAGCGAAAATGCTTGAATTTGAACACGCTGCATATCTGCGTGACAAAATAAATGAACTGCGGGGAAAATAATATGAAATATACAAGAGATATTATTATAAAAAAATCTGACAATGGAGAGAAACTGAAATTTCTTTTCTTCTGGGGTCACAGACCGTCGGCGGACGGAAGTATTACAAAAAGCTGTTTCAGTCAGTGGTATGATTGTAAATTTACAGTTGACGGCGTTGAATATCATACTGCTGAACAATATATGATGTCACAGAAAGCGTTGCTTTTCGGTGACTTTGAAATAAATAAAGAAATTATGTCTGCAAAACACCCTAATCAGTTCAAATCATTGGGACGCAGAATATCAGGTTTCAATGAAGAAATATGGAACAATAACAAGACTGCTATCGTCATAAAAGGAAACTATGCAAAATTTTCACAGAATCCGGAACTGAAAAAGTTTCTGATAAATACAGGTAACAGAATACTTGTTGAGGCAAGTCCGTATGATAAAATATGGGGAATCGGAATGTCGGCAAACAATCCGGATATTGAAAATCCGTATTGCTGGAAAGGTACAAATCTTCTTGGTTTCTGTCTTATGGAAGTGAGAGATATGATTTCGGAGGTAAATGATAATGACTGACAAAATAGTTATAAAAGGTGCAAGAGCGAATAATTTAAAAAATATTGATGTTAAGCTTCCACGTGATAAGCTTATTGTAATGACCGGTCTGTCAGGTTCAGGAAAATCTTCTCTTGCATTTGATACCATATATGCAGAGGGTCAGAGACGTTATGTGGAAAGTCTTTCCTCATATGCACGTATGTTTCTGGGTCAGATGGAAAAGCCGGACGTTGACAGCATAGAGGGACTTTCTCCGGCTATTTCAATCGACCAGAAAACGACTTCAAAAAATCCACGTTCTACAGTAGGAACTGTAACGGAAATATATGATTATCTCAGACTTCTTTACGCAAGAATAGGGATACCGCATTGCCCTGTGTGTGGCAGGGAAATATCACAGCAGACCATAGACCAGATGGTCGACAGAATAATGGAGCTTCCGGCAGGAACAAAAATACAGCTTCTTGCGCCTATAGTCCGGAACAGAAAAGGGCAGTATGCCAAAGAACTTGAAAGTGCTAAAAAATCGGGTTTTGTACGTGTGCGTATAGACGGAATAGTCTATGAACTTACAGAAGATATAAAGCTTGAGAAAAACAAAAAGCATAATATAGATATAGTAGTGGACAGAATAGTAATCAAAAAAGGTATAGAATCAAGAATAACTGACAGTCTTGAAACTATATTCAGGCTTTCGGACGGACTTGCGGCAGTAGATATAATCGGCGGGGATGAAATTGTTTTTTCACGGAATTTCGCCTGTCCGGAGCATAATATAAGCGTGGGCGAACTTGAACCCGTAATGTTTTCCTTTAATAATCCTGTCGGAGCGTGTCCGAAATGCACCGGACTTGGAATGTTTCAGCGCATAGACCCGAAAATGATTATTCCGAACAGAAATATTACAATAATGGACGGAGCGATAACGGCAAGCGGCTGGAACAGTCTTGAAAAAACATCCATATCCACTATGTACTACAATGCAATATCAGAGTTGTATAATATTCCGCTCGATGTTCCTGTAAAAGAGCTTACGAAAGAGCAGATTGATATATTTCTTTACGGTACGGGAGAAACAAAACTTGAACTACAGCGTCCTGAATCTTTGGGAGGCGGAAAATACATAACTAAATTTGAAGGCGTGATTCCTAATCTTGAACGAAGATACCGTGAAACAAGCAGTGAATATTCAAAAGCGTCAATAGAGGAATATATGTGTGAGACAGTATGTCCTGACTGCGGAGGAAAAAGACTTAAACCCGAATATCTTGCAGTAACAGTAGGCGGTATAAATATATCAGAACTCACTGATATGTCAATAAAGCAATGTATTGAATTTTTTGATAATCTTACTCTTACAAAGCAGGAAAATCTTATCGGTGAACGGATAATCAGGGAAATAAAGGAACGTCTTGGTTTTCTGGGAAGTGTAGGACTTGAATATCTTACGCTTTCACGTTCTTCAGGAACTCTTTCGGGCGGTGAAAGTCAGCGGATAAGACTTGCCACACAGATTGGCTCTTCACTGGTGGGAGTTTTATATATACTCGATGAACCAAGTATCGGACTTCATCAGCGTGACAATGACAAGCTGATTGCAACGCTTAAACGTCTCAGGGATTTGGGAAATACTCTTATTGTTGTAGAGCATGATGACGATACAATGCTTTCGGCAGACTATATAGTTGACATCGGACCAGGAGCAGGTGTAAACGGCGGAAATATAGTATTTGCCGGAACTGTTGAAAAACTCCTTAAATGCCGGAGTTCGATAACGGGTCAGTATCTCAGCGGAAGAAAAGCTATACCGATACCGGATAAAAGACGTACAGGAAACGGAAAGTTTCTGATAATCAAAGGTGCGGCAGAACATAATCTGAAAAATATAGATGTAACGATTCCGTTAGGCGAATTTATATGTATTACCGGAGTGTCCGGAAGCGGAAAATCATCTCTTGTCAATGAGATAATATATAAGCATCTTGCAAACAGGCTGAACCGTGCAAAGACATTGGCAGGAAATTTTGATTCTATAGAGGGAATTGAAAATCTTGATAAAGTAATATGTATAGACCAGTCGCCTATAGGACGTACACCCCGTTCAAATCCGGCAACATATACCGGAGTATTTACGGATATACGGGAACTGTTTGCACAGACACCCGATGCGAAAGCGAAAGGATATAAAATCGGAAGATTCAGCTTCAATATAAAAGGCGGACGATGTGAAGCCTGCGAGGGAGACGGAATAATCAAAATAGAAATGCATTTTCTTCCTGATGTTTATGTTCCGTGCGAGGTCTGCAAAGGAAAGCGTTATAACCGTGAAACTCTTGAAGTTCACTATAAAGGCAAGTCAATATATGATGTACTTGAAATGACAGTAGATGAGGGTGTGGAATTTTTTGAGCATATCCCCAAAATAGCTCATAAGCTTAAAACTCTTCAGGAAGTGGGATTGGGATATGTAAAGATAGGACAATCAGCAACAACTCTTTCCGGAGGAGAGGCTCAACGTGTGAAGCTGTCCACAGAACTTTCAAAACATTCAACGGGCAAAACAATATATATACTTGACGAACCGACAACCGGTCTGCATACGGCAGATGTACACCGTCTGATAGATGTATTGCAGAAACTTACGGAGCAGGGGAATACTGTTCTTGTAATAGAGCATAACCTCAATGTTATAAAATCGGCGGACTATATCATAGATTTAGGGCCGGAAGGCGGAGACGGAGGCGGAATGATAGTTGCTCAGGGAACTCCGGAAGATATTGCAGAATGTGAGAAATCCTATACAGGTCAGTATCTTAAAAAATATTTCTAATTCTGTATGCTTTTAATATTAAAATTTGGCATTGACAATGAGGATATATTGTTGTATAATTAAACCATGAGTTTTCTTATAATAATTATTAAAATATGGGGGTGATAACAGTTAAAGAAAAGATATAAAAAGTTATAAAAATTATAAATGAGCTGTTGAGTTTTATAATTCACAGGAGACAAAGATGATTAAGACCATAAAAGTAATGCTCTGTCCGAACAATAAGCAGAGGACAAAACTTTTTGCCTGTGCAGGACTTGCGAGATTTGCATACAACTGGGCATTGAATTATGAACGGAAAAATTATGAGTCAGGAAATAAATTCATTTCTGATTGTGATTTAAGAAGAATTTTTACTGTTCTGAAATCTGAAAAAGAATATCAATGGCTGAATAATTACAGCAATAATATTCCGAAACAGGCAGTAAAAGACGCTGTGAAAGCGTTCCAGAATTTTTTCAAAGGAATTACAAAGTTTCCAAGATTCAAAAGCAGACGGAAATCAAAACCGAGTTTTTACGCTGACCCATGTAAGATACAGTTTACAGGAACTCATGTAAAACTTGAAAAGCTGACAACAAGCCGAAAAGTAAACAAACAGAAATTCAATTCAATAAAACTTGCAGAACCGAACAGAATACCGGTAAATACAAAGTATTCCAATCCAAGAATTACTTTTGACGGTCTTAACTGGTGGATTTCTGTAGGAATTGAATATGAGGAATCAGCAGAACAGCCGGAAAATCAGGGAATTGGAATTGATATTGGCATAAAAAAGTCAGCAGTTTGTTCTGATACCGCTGTTTATCCAAACATCAATAAGACCGCAAAAGTCAGAAAACTAAAGAAGAAAAAGCGTAGACTGCAGCGCAGAATATCAAAAAAATATTCAAAAAACAAGAAAGGAGAATGTTACTGTAAAACACGCAGTATTGTAAAAAGTGAAA
>CAMWYX010000032.1 GCA_947178575.1 uncultured Ruminococcus sp.
GATTACCCGCAGACTGACAGATATTCGTCATAATTACCTGCATCAGACTACTTCTAAAATAGTAAGCCGAAAACCAAGGTTTATTGTTCTGGAAGATTTGAATGTAAAAGGTATGATGAAGAATAAACACCTTGCAGAAGCAGTACAGGAACAGTGTTTCTATGAATTTTACAGACAGATTCAGTATAAATGCCAATGGCATAATATTGAATTTATTACTGCTGACAGATACTATCCGTCAAGTAAATTATGTTCCTGCTGTGGATACGTAAAGAAAGATTTGAAACTTTCAGAACGTATCTATATATGTCCAAAATGTCATAACACTATTGACAGGGATTTTCAGGCAAGTGTGAATTTAATGCGATATGGATTGACAGCGTAGTCAAAATAAATGCTGTTGATATATACCGATACGTTAGTCGGGAATCTACGCCTTCGGAGTGTCATACCAAAACATGAGTAGATGATGACCTGTCATATCAAAAATGGACACGCTGAACAAGGAATGAAACATAAAAGCTCATTTATAACTTTTTATAAGTTTTCAGTAACGGTAGTTAGATATGATGAATATAGCAGTGGCACAGTCGGGAGGGCCGACCTGCGCAATAAATGCCTCTCTTGTCGGAGTTTTCAGAGAATCACTGAAAGAACCCGAAATAGATGCGATTTTCGGTTCGGTAAACGGAATAGAGGGTATTATAAACGACCATCTTATAGATATGAAACAACTTATACGTACCAATGAAGATATGGAACTTCTCAGACAAACTCCGTCAACCGTACTTGGTTCGTGCAGGTACAAGCTCTGTGACTGGCATGATGATGATACCGTGTATAAAAAAATCGCAGATACATTGAGACAGCGACAGATAGGAGCATTTTTCTATATCGGCGGTAATGATTCAATGGATACTGTAAACAAGCTGTCGGGATATTTCCGTGAAATTTCCTTAGATATAAAAGTAATCGGTATACCAAAAACTATTGATAACGACCTGTGCATGACAGACCATACTCCTGGATTCGGTTCGGCTGCGAAGTATGTTGCAACTACAATGAGGGAGATTGTCCGTGACAGTTCGGTGTACAGTATGCCGTCTGTAACAATAGTTGAAATAATGGGACGGCACGCCGGCTGGCTTACGGCATCAAGTGCAGTTCTTCACGCCCTTGACGAGACAGCTCCCCACCTTATATATGTACCGGAAAGAAGTTTTTCACTGGAGAGCTTTTTCAAGGATTTACGTCATGAAATGGCGAAATATAAGGCGGTAGTCGTGGCAGTATCAGAGGGGATAGAAGTTCCGGACGGAGTTCAGTCAGGTGTTGTGGATAATTTCGGGCATAAATATCTTTCCGGAATCGGAAAATATCTTGAAGAAGAAGTCCGGAGAGAAATCGGCTGTAAAGTACGTTCAATAGAACTTAATGTAATGCAGAGATGCTCGTCACATATCTGTTCCGGAACGGATATAGATGAATCCGAAGCAATAGGTTCTGCCGGAGTCAGATGTGCACTTGACGGAAACACAGGCAAAGTTATGACATTCAGACGTATAAACGATATGCCGTACACGGTTGTAATTGAGACGGCAGATGCTTCCGATATTGCGAATAATGAAAAATTTCTTCCTGACGAATATATAAATCCGCAGGGAAACAATATTACTGACAATGCTCTGAAATATTTTCTTCCGCTGATACAGGGAGAACTTAATATAAAAATGGAAACAGGACTTCCGAAACACTTCACCATACAGGAATCAGTATTGAAGTAATATCCGGAAGAACTTTGAGGAGTGATTGATATTGCGTGAATTTGAACTGGAAATTCTTGATTTTGTACGTGGACATATGAGAAACGGTTTTCTTGATACTGTAATGCCGGTAATCACGATGTGCGGTAATCTGGGGATTTTCTGGATAGCTACAGCATTGGTTATATCAGCAAAAGCAAAATACCGGAAATGCAGTATAACCATGATTATAGGGCTTCTGCTGGGGGTACTTATCGGAAATTTTGCAGTGAAGAATATGATACATCGTGACCGTCCGTGCTGGATAAATGAAATTCAGGATATGCTCATATCAAATCCGCAGGATTTTTCATTTCCGTCCGGACATACTCTGTCAAGTTTCTGTGCAGCGACTATATTATACTATTATGATAAGCGTCTGGGAATACCGTCTTTTGGAATCGCACTTCTGATAGCGTTTTCAAGGATTTATCTTTATGTTCATTTTCCGACGGATATAGTCGGCGGTGCGATAATCGGAATACTGATTGCTTGTCTTGCAATATCAGGGACGAATAAATTTCTGTTCAAAGAGCAGAAAGACAATAAGAAAACAGAATAAATAACGGCGGTTAAAATAAAATGTACAGAATATATATTGTAGAGGACGATTTTACAATTTCGGCTCTGATGAAAAAACATCTGACAAACTGGGGGTATTCGGTAAAGTGTACCGATGATTTCAGCGATGTTATAAAGGAATTTATTGACTTCGACCCCCATATTGTTCTGATGGATATAAAACTTCCGTTTTTCAACGGTTATCACTGGTGCAGTGAAATACGGAGGATTTCGGAAATTCCTGTTGTGTTTATTTCGTCAGCGTCTGATAATATGAATATAGTCATGGCGATGAATATGGGCGGTGATGATTTTATTCCGAAGCCTGTTGACCTCAACGTAATGACAGCAAAGATTCAGGCGATGCTCCGGCGAACATACGATATGGGGAGCAGGATTCCGGTGCTTGAACATAACGGAGCAGTATTGAATATCAATGATACAACGATGACATATAAAGGCAGTACCATTGAACTTACCAAAAATGATTTCAGGATTCTTCAGACACTCATGGAAAACAGGGGAAAAGTTGTCAGCCGTGATAAACTCATGAATAAACTCTGGCAGATAGACTGCTATGTTGAGGAAAATACTCTTACGGTAAATATTGCAAGACTTCGCCGGAGACTTGAATCATACGGACTGACAGACTTTATAAGAACAAAAGTAGGAAGCGGGTATATTATTGAATGAGGCTTTTTCTTAAATATATTCAGGAATATTGCAGGGATTTTGCTTTATTCCTGATTTTTTCTGTTGTGTTTTCGGTGGTATTTTCTTTTTATAATTTCAGTATAGAAGCGATTCTGTACAGTTTTGCGATATGTCTTGCAATAGGATTTTTATTTGTCTCAGCCGGATTTTCAAGATTCCGGAAAAGATACCATATATTAAAAGATATATATATTAATCTTCCGCTTATGACAGATGAACTTCCGCCGCCTGATAATCTTACACAGAAAGAGATGCAGGAAATAATAAAAAGGCTTGCGGAAATAAATCAGCAGAATATCGAAACCATGAGAAATATACGTCAGGACAATTCGGATTATTTCACTGTGTGGGTTCACCAGATTAAGACCCCGATTGCTGCCATGGAGATGATTTTGCAGAATGAAGACAGCGAAATAAGCCGTGAACTTTCAGCGGAGCTTTTCTGTATTGAACAATATGCGGAAATGGCTCTGCAATATATCCGGCTGGACAGCAATTCAAATGATTTCGTTATAAAGCGTTACAGCATTGATAACATAATCCGTCAGGCTGTAAGAAGATACGCATCATTATTTATAAGACGAAGAATAAAAATAAACTGTCAGCCGTTAAGTGATGAAATGGTTCTTACTGATGAAAAATGGCTTGTCTTTGTGGTGGAACAGCTGTTGTCCAACGCTGTGAAATACACGTCAAAGGGCTGTGTTACCATACGGTTTGAAAATAATATTCTTTCAATAAGCGATACAGGAATAGGAATCTACCCCGACGATTTGCCGAGAATATTTGAAAAAGGATACACCGGCATGAGCGGACGTACAAATAAAAAGTCAACAGGTCTCGGGCTTTATCTCTGCAAGAAAGTCTGTGACAAGCTTGAACATAAAATTTATGTCGAATCAGAAGTCGGAAAAGGTACTTCCGTTTTTATTGACCTCAGCACAAAAGATATTGATATTGAGTAGTTAAAATTTATTATTAATCTGTTTCTGATTTATTATTACAAAAATGTCACATAAAACAGCCGGAATGTCACATGAATCGATGTTGCATTTCCGGCTTTTGTGTTATAATTAATTCATACCAGAAGGAGGTAATAAGAATGGCTTTATTAGAAGTAAAAAATCTGGAAAAAATCTACACGACACGTTTCGGCGGAAATCAGGTCAGAGCACTTTCAAACGTGAATTTTTCTGTAGAATCAGGAGAATATGTCGCAATCATGGGAGAATCCGGCTCCGGAAAAAGTACGCTCCTCAATATTCTTGCGGCTCTCGACAAGCCCACAGGGGGAAACGTATATCTTGACGGCAAACAGCTTTCACAGATAAAGGAAAAAGAACTGTCGGCTTTCAGGCGTGAAAATTTAGGATTTGTCTTTCAGGACTTCAATCTGCTTGATACTTTCAGTCTGAGGGACAACATATTTCTTCCGCTTGTTCTTTCGGGAAAGAAATATGACGAAATGCAGAAACTGATGCTTCCGGTTGCCAACAGGCTCGGAATAATGAATCTGCTTAACAAATATCCTTATGAGGTATCGGGCGGACAGAAACAGCGGGCGGCAGTTGCAAGGGCGATTATTACAAATCCACGGCTTATTCTTGCCGATGAACCTACCGGTGCACTTGATTCCAAATCTTCCGACAGTCTGCTGAATGTGTTTTCCGAACTTAATGAATCGGGTCAGACTATTCTAATGGTAACTCATTCGTCAAGAGCCGCAAGCCGTGCCGGAAGAGTTCTTTTTATAAAGGACGGGGAAGTGTTCCATCAGATTTACAGGGGCAGATGCAGTAATGAAGAAATGTATCAGAAGATTTCAGATACTCTTACTCTCATAGCGTCAGGAGGAAATGTATAATGATGTATCCTAAACTTGCTCTTGACAATATCCGTAAAAACTCACGTACTTATTTTCCGTATATACTTACGTGTATTTTTACTGTTGCGATGTACTATATTATCAATTCGCTTTCGAGGAACGACGGACTTTCAGGCGTACAGGGCGGAGAGACAGTTCAGGAAATGCTGAATCTCGGCAATTATGTAATAGCAATATTTTCGTATATATTTCTGTTCTATACAAACAGTTTTCTGATGAAAAACCGTAAGAAAGAATTTGGTTTATTCAATATTCTCGGAATGGAAAAGAAACACATTGCCGTAATAATCGGATACGAAAGTATATACACATCAATTATCAGTCTTGCCGGCGGACTTGGTGCAGGAATACTTCTTGATAAGCTTATGTATCTTGTACTGCTGAAAGTTCTTAAAGCAGATGTTTCTTTAGGATTCTATATTTCAAAAAGTGTTATCATGAATGTTCTGACAGTATTCGGGATTCTGTTTTTCATGATATTCCTCAACTCGCTCAGAATGATACATCTTTCAAAGCCGATTGAACTTCTCAGGGGCGGAAATACGGGTGAAAAAGAACCGAAAGCAAAATGGCTTCTTGCATTGTCCGGAATTATTGCACTCGGAGCAGGATATTATATTGCCGTAACGGTAAAAAATCCGGTTAAAGCACTTGTACTTTTCTTTATAGCGGTAATTCTTGTAATTGTCGGAACATATCTTCTTTTTACGGCAGGAAGCATTGTATTTCTTAAAATACTGAAAAAGAACAAGAATTACTATTATAAGACAAATCATTTTATAAGCGTTTCCGGAATGATATACCGCATGAAACAGAACGCCGTCGGTCTTGCGAATATCTGTGTACTTTCTACAATGGTACTTGTTACAGTTGCTCCTACTGTTTCGATGATAATAGGCGTAGAGGGTATTATTATGGAACGTTATCCGTATCAGCTCGAATTTAATGCCTATTCTGCGGACGAGGAAAAATATCAGGGAATTGTTGATATTGTACACGAGACGGCAGAAGAAGAAAGTATAAAAATAACAAAAGAGGTAGTTTATTCAAGTCTCCAGTTCAGTGCATTATATAAAGGCGGAGATGAGTTCTTTTTCGCTGATACTGACGATATGGGTATGCTTGATTATGTTTATAATCTGAATTTTATTACAGCCAAAGATTATTCTGCATATACCGGAAAAACTGTTGAACTCGAAGAAAACGAAGTAATCTTCTGGTCAAACCGTACAGAATATAAAAATGACAGTTTCAAACTTTTTGACAAAACTTATAATATAGTCGAACACACCAATAATTATATCGAAGATGGTCTTATGTCGGCTGATATCTGCTCTACTTTCGGAATAGTTGTCAAGGATATGTCAATAATAGAAAATCTCCGGCAGAAACAGATAGAAGTATACGATGGACATTCAAGTTCTGTAGTTTCACATTGCAAAATTAATACCAACGGAAATGCAGAAGAGCAAATCAGACTGCACGATAAAATATGGAATAAACTTGCAATATATATTCAAGATAATGATTTTCATTGCTATACAGAATGCCGTGAGCAAGGACGTGAAAGTGCATACGGCTTATACGGAGGACTTTTCTTCCTCGGAATGTTCTTAAGCATATTGTTTACGGTAGCGGCTGTTCTGATAATTTACTACAAGCAGATTTCAGAGGGATTTGACGATAAAAAACGTTTTGAGATTATGCAGAAAGTGGGAATGAGTGAGCAGGAAGTCAAGCGTTCTATTCATTCACAGGTACTGACGGTGTTCTTTATGCCCCTTATCCTGTCGGGAATACACACAGGATTTGCATTTCCGATTGTACGTAAAATTCTTGCTATGCTTCAGCTTACAGATGTAAAGCTGTATATGATAAGTACGATATGCGTATTTCTGATTTTTGCCGCTATATATACTGTTATCTATCTTATGACAGCGAAAGTTTACTATAAAATTGTAAGAAAATAAAAATCGGGTATGAACATTCCAAAAACTGATTGACAAATGCGATATAAAAAGGTATAATATAACTGTAAGAACAAAATAATCTTTTTTCAGTTCTTATGCAGGGAGGGTTATTTATGTACAGTTGTAATCTTAATATTTTTCTTGTCGGTGAACCGTGCGGAGTGTTCAGCGTAATAAAGCGTATACCAGCTATGGAGCATTTTTCTCACAGATTTTCAGAAACAACGGATTTTTCCGATTCAGATATAAGTATGGCAGATGTGATATTCTGCCATTATACTTCATCGTGTGTAAATTTTGATGTTCTTGTCAGAAGAAAAAAACCTGACGCACAGCTTATCGTCATATCAGACAGCGATTCCGGCAGTCTGTCAGGTTTTTTTGATGAAATCACTGATATATGGACTTCTCCGATGTCCGATGATGAAGCAGAGTTCCGGTTTAAACACTGGCAGAAAAATTATCAGATGAGTAAGGAACTTTGGCAGACAAGTCAGTTTCTTGAATCCACAATAAATAGTATTCCAAATCTTATATGGTATAAGGATAAGAACGGTATTCACGAAAAAGTCAACGACAGCTTCTGCGATACAGTACACAAAACAAAGGAGCAGGTTGAAGGACGTGACCATTTCTATATCTGGAATGTTGACCCTGATGACCCTGCAAGCAGCGGTCACGATTGTATGGAATCAGAACTCGAAGTTATACGGAGTGAAAAAACTTGTATTTCTGAAGAAACCGTTATGTCCGGAAATGAAATAAAAATTCTCACAACATACAAATCACCGCTTTACGATGTGGACGGCAGTGTTATGGGAACTGTAGGAATCGGAATTGATATAACACAGGAACGTGCATATCAGCAGGAAATTGTAAATAATAATCACGTTCTGGAAGATATATTTGCAGCTGTAGACTGCGGTATACTTTGTCATTCCATTGACGGAAACCATATAATCAAGGTTAATCAGACCGCACTCAAGATTCTCGGATATAATTCATATAGCGAATTAAGTGATAACTTTGAAATAATTGCACATTCGGTTCATGACGATGACAAGCCGGCTCTGATTAATGCAATAAAGAAACTGAAAAACGAGGGAGACAGCGTAAGCGTTGCATATAAGGTAAATCACAGTGACGGAAAAGTCATTCACGTTATGGGAAATATAAAGCTGTTGAAAGAAAACAACGAATTATTCTATCAGCGTTTTCTTTTGGATTGTACTGCACAGAAAAAACAGGAAGAAGAAAACAAAAGAAGACAGATGGAACTCATTCAGGCACTCAGTACGGATTACAGCTGTATTCTTCTTCTTGACCTTGATTTGAACCTTTGTACTCCGATACGTTCTGAGGAAATATACGACAGTATTTTTGATGTTCTTAGTGCGGAAGATGCTTTCGATAAGAATATTTCAAGATACATACGGGCTTTTGTCTATGAAGATGATAAAGATAAAGTAACTCAGTTCTTCTCTGTTGATAATCTCAAAGATGAAATAGAGAAAAAGAAACTGATGTATATAAATTTCCGTCTTACTCTTAACGGAAAGATAGAATATTATGAGTCAAAAGTTGTCCAGACCGGCAGATGGGATAATTATCACAGGGTTGTAGTCGGTTTCCGGAGCGTCGACAAAGAAACCCGCAACGAAATGGAACAGAAGAGACTTCTTGAAACAGCTCTTATACAGGCGAATAGTGCAAACAAGGCAAAAAGCGTATTTCTTTCAAATATGTCTCATGATATACGCACGCCGATGAATGCTATAATCGGATTTTCAAACCTTGCTTCCGCAAAGATTGACCACAAGGAAAAAGTCAGGGATTATCTTAACAAGATAACATCTTCCGGAAATCAGCTTCTCGGACTTATCAATGATGTTCTTGATATAAGTCAGATAGAAAGCGGAAGACTTCAGCTTGATGAAACACTGTGCAATATTCCGGAACTTATGAACGAGCTTCAGAGTATAATTCACAACGATATAAAAGAAAAGAATCTCAGTTTCACACTGAAGTTGAATATAACCGACAATAATATTTGCTGTGATGCGGTACAGCTTAACCGTGTCCTGATGAATGTTATAAATAATTCCATAAAATATACCAACGCAGGCGGAAAGATTGATGTTGAAATATATCAGGAGAACACTGCCAATTCCGGCTATGCGAATTATGGAATATGCGTGACCGATTCCGGAATAGGAATGAGCGAAGAATATGTTTCGCATATATTTGAACTGTTTTCAAGAGAAAGAAATACCACAAACAGCGGTGTTCAGGGAACAGGTCTCGGAATGGCAATTACAAAAAATATCGTTGACATCATGAACGGAACTATTGATATAAAAAGCGAACAAGGTGTCGGAACAACAGTTTCAATTGTGCTTCCGCTTCGTGTGTATTCTGATATTTCGCATAATACAGCAGGTTCTGCTGAAAACAATGATATTTATTCAGCCGGAAAAAATGCAGATGATTCAAAATACCGTATTCTTCTTGTAGAAGATAACGAGCTGAACCGTGAAATTGCTACCGAAATACTGAGCGAATCGGGATTTTATATAGAATGTGCCGAAAACGGACAGATAGCTGTAAATATGATTAATGATTCCGAACCCGGATACTATAAGGTAGTGCTTATGGACGTTCAGATGCCTGTCATGAACGGATATGAGGCTTCAAAAGCAATACGCAAGCTTCCGGATAAACAGCTTGCGGAAATTCCTATAATAGCAATGACAGCTAATGCCTTTGCCGAAGATGTTCAGGAGGCTCTTAAATCGGGTATGAACGGACATCTTGCAAAACCTATAGATGTAAAAAAACTTCTTGATATGCTGATGCAGTACAAATAAAAACAATCTCCCTGAAAATGCCTGATTCAAGCATTTTCAGGGAGATATTTCAATGTTTTCAGTTATATTCTGTCACGAATCCTACAGTGTCCCGATGTATTTCCTGTTCTCTGGCTAAAAGTTCCATTTCCTGCCGGAGTTCCTGCTCCTGTGTAATCTGCCATTCCGTATCAATTTCTTCCTGAAATTCGTTCAGTTGTACATCTTCTGAAATCATATCGGTGACAGATATGGAAAATGTTTTGAGTATTTTATTTGATTGGTTTTTCAGATTGATATTCACAATTCTGCCGTCATCGTTTTCTGTAAAGCAGAATTTTGAAAAATACATCTTTATAGTTGGAAGATATCGATTCATTGTTTCGTAATTCGGGAGCATTATTCCGGAAAGCCGTTTTCCGGAATATGAATCAGAGAGTGAAATAATTTCGTCGTTATTCCATGTCAGACCGTTTGATGAACTGTACGGAGATATATATGAACAGTCCGAATATTCATTTGCTGATGTAGCTGAGATGTCAAAAAGTTCTGTCTTTGTAAATTTTGAAATATTCTCCTCGGGCATTGCAGAATTTCCGTCTAAATAAACAGACTGTCTCCACATATTCCGGCGGTCGGGTACATGAATTACCGTTTCGTCCGATTTCGAGATGATGTCATAGAAATATAAATCGTCATTTGTTTTATGTCCGTAAAGTACCTCGCTTGTAACTGTGTGTACTGCATTTGTGTATTTTACGATAGAAAAATCACAGAATGAAGCAACTGAGATATATTCTCCGTTTTTGTCCGTAAGCAGTCCGGATTTGTCTTTGTCTGAAAACTGTGAAACTGCAACATCTGAAAATTCTGTTAAAGCATATGAATCGTAAGAAAACTCGTTTCTAAATTTCTCAATATCATTCTGTGTAAATTTGGAGTCCGATTCTGCTGCTGCAATTATATTGTCTTCCGAATATGTACTGCCGATATATTCGACAGCATATAACTGTGTCGTATTAATTCCGTCAATCTGCCTGATGTAGAGCCTTACGTTTGCATTGTCCCTGCCGGAATCCCTGAAAGGACAGGCGAACAGGGGAGTAATGAGAACGTCGTTGCTGATATAGTAATCGAGAGGCATATCCACAGTGATATAGTCACCGTTTTCAAGTTCCGTACTGATTTCGCTGAGTATATCCTGACATAAATTTTCAACAGGACAGCTGATATTTGCAAGCATCTGCCTTGCAAAATTGGTCTGCGGTACAACAGCTATCAGTGCCACGGAAGCTGCGGCAACGGAAATCCACTTTATGAATTTGAAATGCTGTGGTTTTCCGGTGATATTTTCAAGACCGGTAACAGTAAACTCATCATCTGTGAATTCGCCTGAACTTTTTGGAAAGGCTCGTGCGGAGATTTTATCAAAGCAGTCAATAGATTCAGAAAGCTCGTTCATCTTGTTTTTAAGAAGCTGTTCTACTTCGGAGGGAACAGCTTCCGGATTATTTTTTATTTCGTCTTTCATCATGCACACCTGCCTTTTCCCGTAATATGGCGATAGCCTTTTCATAACGTGATTTGACCGTAGATTCGGGACACTTCATGATTTTAGCTATCTGCCTGAAAGAAAGCTCGCTGAAGCATCTCAGTGTGACAACCTGTTTTTGTTTGTCGTTGAGGAACATCATGAGCTGATTTATGTAAATGCTGTTTTCTACAGCAGTATCGGTTTCGCCATAGCTTTGCATGATAAAATTATCGGTATCACGTCTGTGCTGTCGGCGAAGTTCAAGTGCAACGTTTCTGGCGATAGTATATATATAGCCTTTTCCGTCGCCGTTTTCAGGATTGAACTTTTTTACCTGAGAAAGTCTTACAAAGGTTTCAATAACGCAGTCTTCTGCGAGGTGATAATCCGATGTAATAGTAAACGCTATGGCAAAGACATTCTTTTTGAACATAGTGTACAGAACACTCAGACTTTCTTTTGACTTTGAGCAGTTGAGGATAAGCTGATTCACATTATCTTCTTTTTTCTTTTCGTCAACGCTGTCTGTAAATATATTAAGAATTGTCTTTTCACCTCCGGCATAAGATTTTGATTCGGTAAACATTATTATCACTTCCTGAAAAACGATTTACAGATTCTGTATTAACAGTATAAATACTGTATGAAAGCTTTCATATAATAGTGCATTTAAAATGCAAAAAAGACGAAGGATAATAAAAAATTTCCGGAAATATTGTTATATAATACTAACCTCAGATATACCATATCAGCAAAACGGCTGTATACAGGCATTTTATGAAATTTACGAATATTCTGCAAATGTGAAAATAATGTTTACAATAGTTTACAAAGTGTTGTAATAAATGTGTTACTGCTGTACAATATAATTATACACCCGAATATAACCTAAGTCAACAGATTTTTTTAGAAAAAAGGTGATAGTATTCTAATGACATCATAAATAAACAGAATATAAACGGAGGCAGAAATGAATAATCAACATTCAGAAAAAAGACAGATTATTAAACTTTTTACGATAGGTGCGGTTCTGGGAACTGTAATATTTATTATGATTTTCGGAACTCATGTACTTGACCCGACATATGATGACTGGATTCTCGCTGACCAGGACGACCTTACACAGCATTATTTCGGCTGGAAATTTCTAAGGGAATCATCATGGCATTTTCCGCTTGGATTAATAGACAGATTTGATTCATCGGGCGGAATATCATGTATATTTTTTGACTGTGTTCCATTGTTCGCAGTATTTTTTAAACTGTTTTCGCCGGTACTTCCGGAAACTTTTCAGTATATCGGAATATGGGAGCTGTTCTGTTTTGCAATGACGGGCGGAAGTTCGGCGGTACTTCTCCATAGATTCAGCAGAAATGATTTTTTCTGTCTGTGCGGAAGTATAGTTTTTATAATTTCGCCGACTATATTGCAGAGAGTCTTACATCATGAAGCCTTGTCCGCACAATGGATTATAGTTCTTGCGATAATACTATGGGTATATCAGGAGCAGGAACGGGAAAATAAAGCAGTTCCGGTTATACTGTGGTGTATTTTAGGAATCATAACAGTTACGGTACATCTTTATTTTATACCTATGATATATCTGATTATGCTCGGGTATATGATGACGGATATTCTCAGGACAAAAAAAGCCGGACATTCGGTTCTGTGTTTTGTATCAACGACCATGTGTGTATTATTGACAATGTTTTCATTCGGGGTATTTTACGGCAAGGGAGATATGCAGGCGACAGGTCTCGGAAAATACAGTTCAAATTACAATGCTCTTATAAATCCGATGGGATATTCAAAATTTCTTAAACCGCTGAAATATTTCAAAGGGCAGAGGAGCGGACTTGGTTATATTGGTCTCGGAATGATAACGGCGGTTATTATTTCGTTAATCATTGTTATATATTTGATTGTCAGATATATGCGTTCGCATAATGATTTCGGTAAAGTTGCAGGAGAAAAAGCAAAGATAATTATTCCGGTTCTGATAGTTCTTGCAATTGCTATGTTTATAGCGGCAAGTCCTAAAGGAACGCTGAACCGCCATGTTATATATGAAATCAAATATCCGGAGAAGATAGAAAATATTCTCAAGATATTCAGAGCATCTGGCAGATTCATATGGGTGGATATTTACATTATATATACCATTATCTTTGCGTTGCTGTCGAAAGTACGCATTAAAAGTATAAATATTTTACTGGTGATAGTCTGTACTGTTGTACAGTTCTTAGACCTCAGCGATTTTATATTATCCAAACATGAGACGTATATGGAAGATATAAGATACAAGAACGATATATCCGCAGAAAGCTTTGAAGAAGCCACAGAGAATGCCGACAGAATAGTATGTATGCCGATAACTAAAAATTATCTGAATTATAAGAAGTTATATTTCAGTCTCGGAGAATACGTATGCGACAGGGATATTAAAATGAATGTATTCTATACAGCAAGGCAGGATTATAAAGTATTAAAGCAGTCCGCAGATGAAGAATATCAGAATCTAATCAACGGATACGGAGATATAAATACACTGTATGTATTTCTGAATAACAAATATATACCGGAGGAATCAGAAGATTTCCGGTTTTATAAGTTCGGGAAATATACAGCGGTACGTGTGAATCAGGAAAATTCATGAATATATTAAAAAACAGGGCGTATTCAGGTGAATACGTCCTGTTATATTTTTATTGATTATTAATTATTCTGTATTTCTGCTATAAGTTTTCTGTTTTCTTCTGTATCACGGAGATATAGTTCTTTTTCGTTTATAGCAACGGAGGCAAGCGGTTTTTCTCCTATAATTATCGGATATGCGTTATTTATAACCTGTGAAATATATTTATCGGGTACGGTTATCATTGAACGGTCATCAGTTGCAGAATTAGCATATCCGTAACGAACACTTGTTATAGTATCGGCAATGAAGAAATCATCACTTCCGATATATTCGTAATTTGTTTTTTCAAACTGATATTTTCCGGAAGTTATAAAGACAGGATTTACTTTGATTGCCAATGTGTTTTTATCCGAAAAACCGGAATAATCCTTATTTTCAAAATTCACTCCTAAATCGCTGAGCATATCTTTTGTAGCCGTAAACGAATCAAGCACCCATTTGTCATCTAAATAGCAGTAAACACTTCCGTTGATTAGTTCGTCTTCTGTCATTGCTTTGAGGTCACTTTCATAAGCAATCATAATCAGCTTTTCTTCCGTTGCGGAAATGGTTTTAGTGATGTTGGAAGAAAATGATTTATCGTTTATTTCAAGTGCCTTGCTTCTCACATTACCATAAATAGCATCAATCGTGATAAATTCTGAAGCAGCGGAGGCATATTCATCAGAAAGAAGAATCGCCTTTATGAGTTGGTCTGTCATACCGTCGTTTATGAAGTATTCCCGTCTCATATTTGAACCGGATATAAGCGAATAGTTAAGTTTAACAAAACAGTCCATAGTCTTTGAATATCCGTCATGTGAACCTGCTTTCTGATATGAATAGTTGTCAGGATTGAAATGTCTGTCAATACATTCTTCCTGAAGCTGAATCGCAGCGTTTATTACATCTTTATCGTGGAACTTTATATCATAACAGCCGTTCGGAAGTCTGGAACATCTTACTGTTACGCTTGAGACCGTAGCCGGAGCAGGTACACGCCTCGACATACCGAAACCGTTGGTTAAACTGCAAATCTGGCATATAAGGAAAACTGCTGCAACAGATGCTGCAAATCCTATACCGGCTTGCCAGAACTTTTTGAATCCTCGTCTTGTTATTACTTCCATGATAAACCAGATTATAGCACAAAGAAGAATACCGGCTGAAATAACTCCGTTATTTGAGATAAACAGCGAGAGTATACAGAATACAACCATAGACATTATGACATAGAAGAACGCCTTATATACATACGGTTTTGAAACGCTTTCGGCTTTTCTGAACTTATACAGAAAATATCCGGCACCAAGATACACAGCGGTTGCAATTAAAGAGAAAATAATAAATTTAGTATACAACGGAGTAAATTCATTAAATGCACCATTATATCGGTATGACGCTTCCGGAGCATAATTTGCAAAGAACATAACTGCACCGGCAGGGGAGGAGCTTGTAAATAAATTGCTCATAAATATACTGTCTTTGGTTACTCCATAAGTGGAGCTGTCACAGATTGCGAGCCATAAACATACTATAGTTGCCGGAATCATTCCGTTGAAAGCAAGTATGCTGAAAGATGATTCAAACGTATTTCCGCAGAAACTCAGTGCAAATGCGGACAATGTATAGAACTGAATCATTGCTGTAAGTACCAGCAGTGCAAGTTTCAGAACCGACGGAAATACACTCCAGAAGTAGCTTGTATCAACGAATATCGAACCGATACCAATTATTCCTATTGAAAGAACGAACGCACACACATAAGGAACAGCATATATTGAAATTCCGGCGAGATAATCCGCAAAGAAACGTTGTTTTCCGCTTAACGGCAGAGCGTAGTGCATATCGGCGATTGTCTTTTTATAGAGATATGAGAACATGGAAAGAACAATCGGCATTCCCATGAAAAGGCTTATAACAAAAGCAATAATACCGACAATGGCAAATGTTGCGGTTGTTGCTTCAATCTGGTCATAAACCCGCATATTATCAACTTTTGTATCATAATACATGGCGACTAGAAAACTTATTGAAATAACAGGCAGACCTAGAAGCTGAAGAATACCGTTTATTATAAGCTGTCTTTTGTTTGCGGTTATGTCATTCCGGAAACGAGTTCCGAAAAAGTTCCGGGATTTACTTGATGTCACTGCTGTCATAGCCAAGCACCTCCAGTTCATAGATAAATATTTCTTCCAGTGACAGCGGAATAATTTCAAACAGCACCGGATTTTTCGGAACAAGTATTTTTTCGATTTTTGGTATTTCGTCCCTGACAATCAGATAGTAAATGCTGTGACTGCGTTCAAAGTGAAGTATATCAAGACCCTCACCGGCAAGCTGTTCACGGGTGAACTCCATATCTTTCGGGAAAACAAGCTGAAGTTTGTGAATACTTCCCATAACGCTGTCAATTTCACGGGAGAAGATAATTTTCCCTTTGTGGAGAAGTGCCGCCGTGTCGCAGACCTCGTTTATTTCTTTCAGATTGTGAGAAGAAATAACGGTAGTAAGCTGACGGTCGAGCATAGCATCGACGAGCATTTTTTTTACGATTATACGCATAGTCGGGTCAAGACCGTCAAAGGCTTCGTCGAGCAGTAGGTAATCAGTCTGACACGCCAGCCCGATTATTACAATTGCCTGACGTTTCATACCTTTTGAGAAAGTATTGATTTTTTTGTTAAGAGGCAGTGAAATCCGGTTACGTAGTTCCTCGAAAATTTCGTCTGAAAATTTACTGTAATAGCTTTTGTAGTAATTTTTCAGAGCTTTAAGGGTATAGTTGCCGAACTGTACCGTTTCATCGTTTATGAAGAATACTCTTTCCTTTACGGAAGGATTGTCATAAACGTTTTCGCCGTCAATGAGAACTTCACCGGATTCCTGCTTGTATATACCGGATAAAAGTCTCAATATTGTGGATTTGCCTGCTCCGTTAGAACCGAGAAGTCCGAACGCAGTACCTTTTTCAATTTTAAGGTCAACGCCGTCCAGAGCAGTATAACTGTCAAACCGTTTGACAGTGTTTCTGAGTTCAATCATTTGCTGTCTCCTTTCGTGAATATATCATCGATATGCCGTTTTAGTGTATCTGATGATATTCCGCATTTCATAGCGGATACTGTTGCATCGTCGAAATCTTTGAGAGCGGGTTCTGTGAAAGCTTTGTTATCCTGTTTTGCGATAAAGCTTCCACGACCTGGAACGGAATAAATAACTCCTTGTCTTTCGAGTTCCTGATACGCCTTTGCAACGGTGTTTGGATTAACTCCTGTGTCTTTTGCGAGTGTTCTCACGCTTGGCAGCTGAGAATTTTCTGTCAGATGTCCCGATATTACGAGTTCAACGATTTTATTGTAAATCTGTTCATAAATCGGGGTTCTGCTTGTCAAATCGATAGAAAACATAAACGCTCCTTTCTGTCTGATGTGTACTAACATAGATAGTACAGTTATTACACTTATACTATAGCACACATTTTTTGATTTGTCAATAGGTTTTATAAAATTAAAACAATAAAAAAAACAGCATACTTTCTGAATTATCAGAAAATATGCTGTCTGTGAATCAATTGATTCTTTTATTTTCTCTTTTTAGCTTCAATCTGAGCAAGAGCGTCTTTACGTGAAAGATTTATTCTTCCCTGACGGTCGATTTCGTTGACTTTGACAACGATTTCATCGCCGATAGAAACGACATCTTCAACCCTTTCAACTCTTGACTTATCGAGTTTTGAAATATGAACAAGTCCGTCCATACCGGGAACGATTTCAACGAATGCACCGAAATCCATTATACGCACTACTTTTCCACGGTAGATTGCACCGACTTCCGGACCGTTTGCGATAGTGTCAACAATCTGCATTGCTTTTTTTGTATCATCACTGCTGATACCGCTGATAAATACATTTCCGTCGTCGTTGATGTCAATTTTTACATTGCAGTCGGCGGAAATCTTCTGAATAACCTTACCGCCCTGACCGATAACGTCACGTATTTTGTCAACCGGAATTTTTGTCTGGAGCATTTTCGGAGCGTATTCTCCTACCTCCGCACGGGGAGCAGGAATAGCTTTAAGCATGATTTCATCAAGAATATAAAGACGTGCCTTGCGTGTTTTCTCGAAAGCTTCCTTGATTATAGCCGGAGTGAGACCGTCGACTTTAATGTCAACCTGAATAGCGGTTATTCCCTTATGAGTTCCGCCGACTTTGAAATCCATATCGCCGAAGAAATCTTCAAGACCCTGAATATCAACCATTGTCATAAAGTCGTCACTGTCGGGGAGCGTGATAAGACCGCATGAAATACCGGCAACAGGAGCTTTTATTGGAACGCCTGCGTCCATGAGAGCGAGCGTAGAACCGCATATCGAACCCTGTGAAGTAGAGCCGTTGGAAGAAAGAACTTCCGAAACAAGTCTCAGAGCATACGGGAACTCCTCAACAGGAGGAATAACAGGAACAAGAGCACGTTCAGCGAGTGCACCGTGACCTATTTCACGCCGTCCCGGACCTCTGCTCGGTTTGGTTTCGCCTACAGAGTAACTCGGGAAGTTATACTGGTGCATATATCTTTTTGTATCTTCTTCGTCAAGACCGTCGATACGCTGTGCATCGCTTACAGGACCGAGAGTACATACTGTAAGAACCTGAGTCTGACCTCTTGTAAAGAGACCTGAACCGTGTACTCTCGGAAGCACACCTGCCTCCGCCGCAAGGGGACGGATTTCGTCAATGCCTCTTCCGTCAACACGTTTGCCCTCATAAAGCCATGTACGGACGATTTTTTTCTGGAGTTTATATATACACTCGTCTATCATAGCGGTTTTTTCGGGATATTTTTCATCAAATTCTGCATGAATATCATCAATGATGGGAGCAAGTCTTGCATCACGTACTGTCTTGTCGTTTGTATCGAGGGCGATTTTTACACGGTCGGAAGCGAAAGCCTCGATTGAATCAAACATATCATGGTCAACTTCCATTGATTCAAACGCAAATTTTGGCTTTCCAATCTGACTGCGAATGTCGTCAATAAAAGAAACCATTTTCTTTATTTCTTCATGTCCGGCGAGAATGCATTCAAGCATTTTATCTTCTGGAACTTCATTTGCACCTGCTTCAATCATAACAATTTTATCGGCAGAACCGGCAACAGTAAGAGTAAGGTCGGTTTTAGCACGCTGTTCAAGTGTAGGGTTAAGAACGATTTCACCGTCGACAAGACCTACATTTATGCTTGCAACAGGACCGTTCCACGGAATATCCGAAATTGAAATAGCTATTGAAGTTGCAAGCATACCAGTAATTTCGGGAGAATTATCCGGTTCGACGGAAAGAACTGTCATAACAACAGAAACATCGTTTCGCATATCTTTCGGGAACAGCGGACGTATCGGACGGTCAACACATCTTGAAGTCAATATAGCCTTTTCGCTTGGTTTGCCCTCTCTTTTGGTGAAAGAACCCGGAATTTTGCCGACTGAATAAAGTCTTTCTTCGTAGTCAACAGATAGTGGGAAGAAGTCGATACCGTCACGTGGTTTTGCACTTGCGGTAACATTTGCCATAACGACTGTTTCGCCGTATCTTACCCAGCATGAACCATTGGAAAGACCGCAGGTTTTTCCTGTTTCAACAACAACAGGTCTGCCGGCATAGGTAGTTTCAAATTTTCTGTAATTTTCAAACATAAATAAGCCTCCTGTAAAAATTTATCGCAGAGACTTCAGCAATAAACTCTGCACCAGTAATTTCTGATGTACAGTTTAATGCTAAAAGTCTCAGCTGCAACTATTAAAAATATAGACGTTAAGGCAGAAGAGTTGCCTCCTCTGCCTTAACAACAAGCGATTACTTACGAAGACCGAGCTTTTCGATTACGGCACGATATCTTGTAATGTCTTTCTTCTTAAGATAAGAAAGAAGGTTACGTCTGTGACCAACCATTTTGAGAAGTCCTCTTCTGGAGTGGTGGTCATTCTTATGGATTTTCAGATGAGCGTTAAGGTCGTTGATTCTTCTTGTGAGAATAGCAATCTGAACCTCGGGAGAACCTGTGTCATTTGCACTTGTTCTGTTAGCCTCGATAACGGCTGTTTTTTCTTCTTTCAGTAACATTTAAGCACCTCATTGATAATATTCCGTCAACTTAGAGTAAGGTGATTATCTGATAATAGAAACACATAAAAGAGGACACGCCATACTCCAAGTACACGGTGATTTTATTATATCATAAAAAAAATGATTTGTAAAGGGCTGTGAAAAAATTTTTTTATTTAAATATCACGTGACTTATTAATAAAATAATAAAAAATAAAATAAAAAAATCAATTGAAGTATATTGACGTTAAGCTGAAAATATTATATAATGATAGTGTAATGT
>CAMWYX010000033.1 GCA_947178575.1 uncultured Ruminococcus sp.
TTTTAATTATCTCATATTTTTCAGCTTTTGTCAAGTGGGATGCAATTCATCCCCCCGCCTCTATAGGCGGGGGGTTTCTTGCTGGAAGAGGATAAAAACAATTTTTTGATTTGCTTATTATATCATATTTTTCTGAATTTGTCAACTTTCGGTCTTATCCGTCAAAAATTTTAATCTGTAAAAACAAAAAAATTTTGAAAAGCACTTGACATATACCCCCATATGGTATATAATAATATTATCTTAAAATACCACAAGGGGGTATATCAATATGGATAACAATAAAGATTGCTGCTGTCATTATAAAAATACGCCACGAAACGAGGAAACTTCACGTCAGCTCCGCAACAGGCTTAATCGCATAGTCGGTCAGCTCAACGGAATACAGAAAATGCTCGACGATAACAGATACTGCGGTGATATTCTGACACAGATTGCCGCCGTCGAGAGTGCACTCCAGAGCGTCGGGTATATCATTCTTCAGGAACATATGGAAACCTGCATGATTGAGGAAATAAAAAAAGGGAATACTGAAATCATCGGGGAAGCTGTCGAACTTATCAAAAAACTGAAATGAGGTGCTGATATTGACCAAAAAAAAATTCGATGTTTCCGGAATGACCTGTTCGGCGTGTCAGGCTCATGTTGAAAAGGCGGTCAGAAATCTTGACGGAGTTTCGGTTGCAAATGTAAATCTGCTCCGCAACTTCATGCAGGTGGAATTTGACGAATCCGCCGTAACTGTACCGCAGATAATATCAGCCGTCGAAAAAGCCGGATACGGAGCTTCCGAAGCCGGTGCGGAAAAGCATGAAAAAAGTTCCGCCGACGATTCATTAAAAGAAATGAAAACACGTCTTGTTCTTTCGGTGTGTTTCCTGATACCGCTGTTTTATATATGCATGGGACATATGGCAGGATTACCGATTCCGGCAATACTGGAAGGTCATGAAAATATGCTGATTTTCGCACTGACACAGCTTCTCCTGACTTTGCCCATCGTCGGACTTAACTTCCACTTTTTCCGCAACGGATTCAGAAATATTGCACACCGTTCCCCGAATATGGACAGCCTGATAGCTCTCGGAGCTTCCGCAGCTCTGATTTACAGCATTTTCGGAACGTATATGACGGCGTACCATATGGGACGTGGAAATCTTCAGTCCGCACATGAATACATGATGAATCTCTATTATGAGGCGTGCGGAACTATTCTCACGCTGATTACAGTAGGAAAATTCATGGAGGCACGCAGCAAACGCAGAACTTCCGATGCCGTGAACAAACTTGTTGACCTTGCCCCGAAAACCGCCGTTGTAATCAGAAACGGAACTGAAACCGAAATTCCGGCTTCCGAAATAGCAGTCGGCGATATTTTCCTGCTGAAAGCCGGTGCATCTGTTCCGTGCGACGGAACGGTAATCGAAGGAAGCTGTTCGGTTGACCAGTCAGCACTGACCGGCGAAAGTATTCCGGTAACTAAAAATATCGGCGATACGCTTATGAGTGCGAGCGTATCAACAGGCGGATTCGTGAAATGCCGGTGCGACCGCACAGAAAAGGATTCCACTTTGTCGCAGATTATCTCGCTTGTCGAAGATGCAGCAGCGACAAAAGCTCCGATTGCACGTCTTGCCGACAAAATAAGTGCGGTTTTTGTTCCGGCGGTGATTGCAGTTGCCGTTATTGCCGGAATCATATGGTTTGCGGTAACTCACAGCTTTTCGTCGGCACTTAAATCGGCAATATCTGTACTTGTTATTTCATGTCCCTGCTCCCTCGGACTTGCAACGCCTACTGCGATAATGGTAGGAACAGGCAAAGGTGCACAGAACGGAATACTGATAAAATCCGCCGAAAGCCTCGAAACAGCCCATAAAATAACAGCCGTTGTCCTCGATAAAACAGGAACGTGTACCGAGGGCAGACCGGCAGTTTCGGAAATAATCACAGGCGATATATCAGAAAAAGAACTGCTGAGACTCTGCGGTGCGGTTGAAAATAAATCTTCCCACCCTCTTGCAAAATCTGTTATCCGGTACTGTTCCGAAAAAAATATTCAGCTCGGCGAATGTACGGATTATTCCGAAACAGAGGGCGGAGGAATACAGGGAACTGTCGACGGAAAACGTGTGATTATCGGAAACCGCCGTCTTATGGAACAAAACGGAATCAACGCCTCCGCATATTCTGCGGTTGCCGGAAAAACAGCGGGAAACGGCGGAATCCCGCTATTTGCGGCGGTTGACGGAATAATGGCAGGAATTATATGTGCTTCCGACCCCGTGAAAGAATCTTCAAAATCCGCCGTCGAATCATTCCGTAAAATGGGAATTAAAACTATAATGCTCACCGGCGACAATTCCGCAACCGCTTCGGCAGTTGGCAGAAATCTCGGAGTTGACAAGGTTTTCGGCGAACTTCTTCCGGCGGATAAAACAGAAAAAATCCGTGAACTCCAGAAATCGGGCGAATGTGTCGCAATGATAGGCGACGGAATAAATGACGCTCCGGCACTTGCGACGGCAAATGTGGGAATCGCAATCGGAGCAGGACAGGATATTGCCATAGAATCGGCAGATATTGTGCTTATGAAAAATAATCTCTGCGATGCCGTGGAAGCGGTCAGACTTAGCAGGGCAACAATGCGCAATATCAGGCAGAATCTTTTCTGGGCTCTGATTTATAATACTCTCGGCATACCGCTTGCCGCCGGACTTTTCTATCCGTTCTTCCACTGGCAGTTGAACCCCATGTTCGGAGCGGCGGCAATGAGCCTGAGTTCGTTCTGCGTTGTAATGAATGCCCTGAGACTTAATTTTTTCAGACCGCTTGATATATCCGGAAACAGCGTATCCGGAAATAATATATCCGAAAATAATGAAATTTATCGGGAGGAGGTGAAAATCATGAAAAAGACAATGTATATTGACGGAATGATGTGCGGTCACTGCACAGGAATGGTTACAAAGGTTCTCAACGGAATCGACGGCGTAACCGCTGAAGTTTCGCTGGAAAACAAATGTGCATATCTTAACGTTGAAGACGGTGTTTCCGACGACGTACTGACTAAAGCCGTAACAGATGCCGGATATGAGGTAAAGGGTATCGAGTAATTTCCGTAAAATTGAATTTCCGCAAAAAAATCCCTGTTTCGTCAGAAACAGGGATTTTGAATTATTTGTTGTCTATTATTTTTTTCTTCATGAGAAGAAAGTCATACATATCAACAGCGGAATCATCAAGAATATCTGCGGTCATACGCTGATATTCCGTCATATTTCTTTCGCCGAGGAGATACCTCTGCATAACCACGGCATCGGCGACGCTGATTTTTCCGTCAAGATTCACGTCATATTTGTCATTAACAGCCTTGTCGCTGATTGAGACAAATTTTATTCCGTATTTTTCGGCATATTGTTCAGCTGTTGAACCCTCGTAACCATAAACAGTACCGCTGAACATCTCACCGGCTTCGCCTTTGAAAACGCTGTCGCTGTCCTTTATTACGCAGTCGGCATTCATGATATATATTGATTCAAGGTTTGTGGAATCGTGGAAACCCGAACCGTATATTTCCTCAACAGATGAGGGAATACAGAGACTTTTCAGCGAATCACAACTCCAGAATGCGTCTGTGCTGAACTTCTTGACAGAGTTCGGGATAATTATATTTTCGAGAGAATCGCAGTTTGCAAATGTATTTACACCGATTTCATCGATTTTTCCGGACAGGCGGATTTCTTTCAGAGAAGTACACGCTGAGAACTGCATACCGCCGGAAACAAATGAAACATCATCGCCCATTGTTACCTTTTCGAGATTTTCCGCACCATAGAAAGCGAGATTCCGGACACCGCTTACATTATCGGGAATATCAAATTCCTTGTCAGTTTTTGCGGGCGGATAGCAGTTGAGATATACATAGGTATTAGAACCGATTGTCATTGTATTGTAAAATACCCCGTCAACAGAATAAAAATACGGATTATCCTCATCAACATTTATGGCTTCGAGAGTAGGACAGCCCCAGAAAGCATCATATATAATGGATTTGACAGATGCCGGAACATCAACCGATACAACAGCAGTATTTGTGAATACACGGCTTCCGATTTTTTCGAGAGATTCCGGAAGTTCAATGCTTGTCAGAGAATTGCAGTTGATGAAAGCATTTGTATCAATCAGTTTCAGATTTTCCGGAAGCTTTATTGATTCAAGCAGACGGCATTCGGCAAAAGCACGTTTATCAATTACAGTAACAGGCATATTGTTTATCGTATCCGGAATTTCAACGGAAACAACTTTCATATCGCAGTCGGTGATATGGATTTCCCCCTCAATTGTGGCAAATTCCATAGAACCATAAACGCCCGTTCCGTCCTCGTTTGTAATGAAAATATCAACAGGCGGATTCGGCGGAATTTCAACCGGAGTATATTCGCCTATGCTTTCAAAGGAATATCCGTGAGTTTCTGCATATTTTTCGGCTGTCGAGCTGGTGAATCCGGAAATAACAACATCTTCCACGGAAGCAAGCTTATTTTCCGGCATGGTCATTTCAGGATTGCGGATTGTCAGATTTCTGAGATGAACCGCACTGCTGAGAAGATTTTCCGGATACGAATTGAGTTTTTCCGGAAGCTGAACGGTTTCCAAAGCATCACAGCCGATGAAAGCCGTCTTGTCGATTTCAGAAACACGGTCGGGAATAATCAAAGTGTTCAGAGCATAACAGCCCGAAAAAGCACTTATGCCTATTTTTTCAAGTGTTGAGGGGAGAGAGATTTCTTCCAGCTTGGCACAGTAAGCAAAAGCCTCGTTGCGGATTTCCTGAATACCCTCCGGAATAACGATTTTTTTAATATTACTGCCCCTGAAAGCATCGTTGTCAATGGCAAGAACCGGCAGACCTCCGACGGAATCCGGAACTACAATTTCCTCCGCATTTTTATCCACACCTACCACGCTGATATAAGTACCGTAAAGTCTGAATTTCAGCAGACCGGTGTCAGAATTATCAGAACCGGAATCGGTACTTTCATCAACGGCATAAGAAATAAGATTCGCCGGAACTGTACTGAAAACCATTGAAAGAGCAAGAATGCCTGTAATAATTGATTTTTTCATATGTACTCCTTTTTGTTATTAAACGGATAACGTCTGTATGATAATTTTAGCATTATTTTAATTAATTGTCAATAGTTGTAAAAATCATTCACAAAAAGTTTACAATCCTTAATGTCAACTTTTTTTAAAAAATAGTTGACATAGTTTTTGACATATGATATAATTATTCTGGAAAAGAGGTGAAAAATATGAAAATAAAAAATATGATACTTATTTCGATGTTTGCGGCACTTTCGGCAGTCGGAGCATTCATTAAAATCCCGATGCCATTCTGTCCGATAACATTGCAGATTCTTTTTACCACGCTTGCCGGAGTTCTTCTCGGCGGACGTGACGGAGCGTTAAGTGTCGGAATTTATGTTCTGCTCGGACTTGCCGGAGTTCCTGTATTTACGGGAGGAGGCGGAATATCATATATTCTTCACCCGACATTCGGATTTCTCATAGGATTTATAATCGGTGCATATGTCACCGGAAAAATATGTCATTCCGGAGAACCCACAATGAAACGCCTGATACTGGGAAGTCTTGCAGGATATATCCCGATTTTTCTGATAGGTACAATTTATGACGTTGCGATTACTTTTCTTTACATGAAATCTGATGCGGCTGTATTTACAGTAATATTCCAGTGTCTGCTTCCGCTGACATGGGACGTATTTTTATGTATATTCACGGCATTTTTAGGAAAACGTCTTATACCTGTCATCAAAAAATAAAAGCAGAAACGGAGAAAAATATGAACATTTCAGAACTCGCAGATGAAATAATAAACGGCAGACGACTCAGCCGGAACGATGATTTGAAAATCCTCATAAATGCCGATATACACGAATTATGCCACGGTGCGGATAAAATACGTTCGGCTTTATGCGGAAATGATTTCGACCTTTGCAGTATCATAAACGGAAAAAGCGGAAGATGTTCCGAAAACTGCCGTTTCTGTGCTCAGTCGGCACATAACAGGACGGAAATCACAAGTTATGATTTTTTAAGTGAAGACGAAATCCTGAATCAATGCCGGTATAATGCCAGAAAAGGTGTCCGGAGATTTGCAGTTGTTACCGCTGGACGTTCCCTGAACGGCGATGATTTCAAAAAAGCTGTTTCGGCTTTCCGGAACATGAACAGACAGTGTGATATAAAACTGTGTGCATCTATGGGATTTCTCGAATCATGGCAGTTTTCTGAACTCAAATCAGCCGGAGTAAGCCGGTATCACTGCAATATCGAAACTTCACGGCGTATGTTTCCGGAAATCTGCACTACACATACATATGACGAAAAAATCGAATGCATCAAAAGAGCAAAAAAATGCGGACTTGCCGTGTGTTCCGGCGGAATAATGGGTATGGGCGAAACATGGGAGGACAGAATTGATATGGCGTTCAGTCTCGCCGAACTTGAAATCGATTCCGTACCGCTGAACATTCTCAATCCGATAAAGGGTACACCGCTTGAAAATTCGGAAAAACTTACAGATGATGATATACTGCGTATAGTTGCGGTATTCCGTTATATACTTCCGGATTCTTATATCAGGCTTGCCGGAGGCAGAGGATTGCTCGCAGACAAAGGAAAATCGGCATTCCAATCCGGAGCAAATGCCGCTATAACAGGCGATATGCTCACAACTTCCGGAATCAGCATCGACAATGACAAAGAAATAATAAAATCACTTTACACAAAATGAAATCTGTTTACAGAAAAAATGCTCCTTATGCATTGACAAATACCGGAAAATATTGTATAATTAAATTTATGTACCGGAGAAATCTCCGGAAGTTTATATTTATGGAATGTCCCGTAAATATAAATTACAAATTCTTGCATTATTTAAGGAGTGTTTTTTATGGGTAAGCAGATGTCACGTTCCAACTACGAAAAGCTCGTTGCAGAGCTGGACGACCTTAAAATCAATAAACGCCGTGAGGTGGCGGACAGACTTAAAGTTGCCCGTTCATACGGCGACCTTTCCGAAAATGCCGAGTACGACGAGGCTAAAAATGAACAGGCTATTCTTGAAGCTCATATCGCTGAACTTCAGTACACCGTCGACAATGCCGAAATCATTGAAGATTCAAATATCTCCGTTGATGAAATCGGTATGGGCTCAATCATAAAAATAAAGCGTATCGATACCGGAAAAATCGAGACATTCAACATTGTCGGAACTAACCACGTCAACATAAGAGAAGGAAAAATTTCCGATGAATCACCAATCGGAAAATCCGCAATGAAAAAGAAAGTCGGCGATATTTTTATCGTTGAAGCACCCGTCGGCGAACTCCGCTTTGAAGTGCTGGAAATCTCAAAGTAAACTGAAAGGAAGATATTGAATGAGTGAAAATCAGAACGCCGTTTCTGCCGGAACTGAACAGGATATAAATATATTAAAGAAAGACCGTCTTGACAAGCTCGCATCACTCCGTGAGGGAGGGTTCGACCCGTTTCAGACCACAAAATATGATGTAACCGGTCTGGCATCGGAACTTAAATCAGAATACGAAAAGAAAGAATCCGAAATAACCGCTTCCGCAAACGGCGACGAAGAAAAAATCAATGCCAGTCTCGAAGAAATCCACAATACCACAGTACGCATCGCCGGACGTATCATGAGCTGGCGTGATATGGGCAAGGCTAATTTTATCGATGTCCGTGACCATACTGACCGGATTCAGGTATATGTCCGCTCAAATGATGTGGGTGCAGAAATCTTCAAGGAATTTAAAAAGAAGTGGGATATAGGCGATATTATCGGCGTTGAAGGATTCGTATTCAGAACCAGAAAGGGCGAAATTTCAATCCACGCCAAAAAAATCGAGCTTCTTTCAAAATCACTTCTCCCTCTTCCGGAAAAATGGCACGGTCTCAAAGACCAGGATACAAGATACCGTCAGAGATACGTCGACCTTATCGTAAATCCGGAAGTAAAAGATACTTTCGTAAAAAGAAGCAGTATTATCCGTGAAGTAAGAAATTATCTCGATAATCTCGGATATACCGAGGTTGATACTCCGGTGCTTCATACTCTCGAAATCGGTGCATCAGCAAGACCTTTTGTAACACATCACAACACCCTCAATATGGAAATGTATCTCCGTATCGAAACAGAGTTATATCTGAAACGTCTTATTGTCGGCGGTTTCGATAAAGTGTACGAAGTAGGACGTATTTTCAGAAATGAGGGCATGGATACTTCCCATAACCCCGAATTTACATCGGTTGAAATGTATCAGGCTTACACCGATTACATCGGAATGATGGATTTAATCGAAAATATGTACCGCACTATCGCCGAAAAAGTATGCGGAACTTCAAAGATAACATATCAGGGCGTTGAAATCGACCTCGGCAAGCCTTGGGAACGCCTTACCATGATAGAATCAGTTAAAAAATATGCCGGTGTTGACTACAACGACTGGGCAGATGACGAATCAGCACGTGAATGTGCCAAGAAAATGGGCGTTGAAGTCGAAGAGGGAGATTCCGCCACAAAAGGTCATGTTCTTATTGCTTTCTTTGATGCCTTTGTTGAGGATAAACTGGTTCAGCCGACTATAATCTATGATTATCCGGTTGAAAATTCTCCGCTTGCAAAGCGTAAGCCCTCCGACCCTGCATTTACAGAACGTTTTGAATATTTCATTTATTGCCGTGAAATGGGCAACGCTTTCTCCGAACTGAATGACCCTATCGACCAGAAAGAACGATTTGTAAAACAGGTTGAAGCAAAACGGGCTCAGGGAGCAAATGCCGAAGTTGACGAAGATTTCGTTACAGCTCTTGAATATGGTATGCCTCCTACGGGCGGACTCGGATTCGGTCTTGACCGCCTTGTAATGCTTCTTACAGACAGTCCGTCTATACGTGATGTTCTGCTGTTCCCGACTATGAAGCCGATTCCGGCAAACAGCGGACGTACCGCAAATGACGACAATGAAGAAGAATGAAAATCTGAACGGAAACAGCAAAGATAACGACGGAAAAATCCATGTTTCAAAAAGCGTCTTTGAGACATCACGTGAAATTCAGGAAAAAGCCGCCGCCGAAGAAAGAGCCAGACAGGCGGAACGTGAAAAACTTCTTGCGGAACGCCGTAAAAAAGCCGAGGAACAACGTGAAAAACGCCTTGAAGCTGAACGTATCGAACTTATACGGCTAAAACAAGGCGTTATCGAGGAAAGCGAGACAATACACGAAGAATCCGAGGAAATACCGGAACTTTCATTCCCGAAAAAAATCGTGAATTTCTTTTATCATAATAAATGGTGGCTCGGAATGGGAATCTTTCTCGCAGCGGTTGCGGTTTATCTCGGATACAGTCTCGCCACCCGTGAACGTCCGGATATAATTGTTCTTGTAATCGGCGAGAATTACAGTCTCGGCGAGGAATCAGAAATCAAAGAATATGTTGAAAGTTTTACTGAGGATTTCAATAAAAACGGCGAAATTCTGGCTTCCGTATATTATATGCCGTATACCGGAAATCAGCAGAAAGACTATGCTATGGGAGTTCCTACAAAGCTGACGGCGGAAATCCAGTCCGGCGATGCGGTGATAGTGTTCGGAAATCAGACGGCTTACGACAATGTTTTTGATACGGACGGAATCCTCACCGACCTTTCGGCGATATATCCGGAAAATCCACACGTTGAAAAAGACAGATTCATGTTGAACGGAACTGATTTCGCCGTAAAAATAAACATGGACAAAAATGAACTGACTGATGACTGGTTCATCGCAATACGTGAACCGGCTGACCTCATGTACGACAAAAAAGAAACTATGCAGGAAACCTATGACAAGGATTTCGCTGTGTTTGATGCAATTATAAACGACCTTTCCGAATAGGAGATGTAAATATGAGTTACTGTTTTAATGCCGAAAAGGCATCTGCTGATGTTATAAACTGGATAAAAACTTATTTCGCAGAAAACGCCACGCCGGAAACTCCGGCTGTTATCGGAATTTCCGGCGGAAAAGACAGTTCCGTTGCGGCTGCGCTGTGCGTTGAAGCTCTCGGGCGTGAAAGAGTTATCGGGGTTCTTATGCCTAAAGGCGAACAATCTGATATTGACTGTAGCCGTCTCCTTGTTGATACTCTGGGAATCCGGAATTTTACAATAAATATCGGCAGTGCCGTTGATGCGCTCACAAATGAAATCGGAAAAGATATAACCATGAATCCGCAGTCGGTTATAAATACTCCGCCACGAATCCGAATGACAACATTGTATGCTGTCGCTGCCTGTTTCGGCGGACGTGTGGTCAATACCTGCAATCTGTCCGAGGACTGGGTGGGATATTCCACCAAATTCGGGGATTCCGCCGGCGATTTCTCTCCCCTTTCGTCTTTCACGGTTACGGAGATTCTGCAAATCGGCGATTTTATCGGACTTCCGGAACAGCTTGTCCATAAAGTACCGATTGACGGACTTTGCGGAAAAACAGATGAAGAAAATCTTGGATTCCGATATGCCGAACTTGACCGCTATATCCGTGGTATTACAGATTTATCGGACAAGCCGGAACTGAAAGAGAAAATCGACAGAATGCACCGGAATAATCTTCACAAGTTACAGCCTATGCCGAGTTTCAGCTATATGAAAGACTGATAACCTCATAAGTTTAAAAGCCTGTACTCTCACAAATACAGGCTTTTATTTATAAATAAGAAATCTGCATACTGTGAGTATGCAGAAGTACAGATTATTTTCCCTTGTTGAGAATTTTTTTCAGTTCATTGAAAGTCTCGACATCATTATCATTTATCTTGATGTTTGTTCTCATAGTGTAGCCCTGCGAATTTTTTACAGTAACTTCAAGAACGCTGTCTTTATCTACTTCGCCGGCAGCGGCAGCAAAAAACATCAACAGCTTCGGGTGGTCCTGACTGAACCGTTCAAACATGGGCTTAAGCTTAAGCATTGCCATAGGATTCATTTTGAATATTCTCCTTTCAGTTCTCTTTTCCGTCAATATATCTTATGATGAGATGATGTGGCAGACAAACTACAGGCATTCCGGAGTATTTCAGTGTTCCTGTTCTGACGCAGGTCTGGTCGGGACAGTCCGCATCTGATATTTTTATGCTGTTATCTGCAATTTCTATGATATTATAACCGCCGTCGGGATATTCTATTCTGACGGTCTGATTTCCGGCAGTCTCGAGATTGAACGTATACAGAACCTCATTATCTCTCACGACCTCAACAATATTTCCGGAGGACGGACGGAGTATGCACACCGTAGCCACGACAGCTCCTATAAAAAGAAAAACCGCAGTAAACAGGCATATTTTAATTTTTTTATTCATATCAGAACCCCTTACATATACAAATACGGTTTATCTGAAATCCGTCATCATCTGAAAATCAGCGGAGGATTCCGAAACCCTCCGCATCATATTCTAATTATTTAACAATAAGTGATTTGCCTGTCATTTCAGCCGGCTGAGGAACTCCCATAATATCGAGCATTGTAGGCGCAAGGTCTGCAAGTACTCCGCCTTCCGCAAGAGTTCCGTCAACTCCTACGGCAATAAGCGGAACGGGATTTGTTGTGTGTGCCGTGAACGGGCTTCCGTCCGGCTCGTACATCTTATCGGCGTTTCCGTGGTCAGCCGTAATCAGAGCAGCTCCGCCCTTTGCAAGTATTGCATCAACCATTCTGCCAACGCATTCATCAACGGCTTCAACAGCCTTTACAGCGGCATTGAATATTCCGGTGTGACCGACCATATCACAGTTGGCATAATTAAGAATTATAACATCATACTTATCATCGTTGATTGCCTCGACAACAGCATCGCAGACTTCGTAAGCACTCATTTCGGGCTTCATATCGAATGTTGCAACGTCCGGAGACTTTATAAGTATTCTGTCCTCTCCCTCGAACTGCTTTTCCTCTCCGCCGTTGAAGAAGAATGTAACATGAGCATACTTCTGGGTTTCGGCGATACGGAGCTGAGTTTTTCCGAGTTTCTGGAGATATTCGCCCATAGTCATTGTAAGCTGTTCAGGCGGATATGCAACGGAAACATTCGGCATTGAAGCATCATACTGAGCCATGCACACAAAATGAACAGGGAAGAATCCGTTTTTCCGTGTGAATCCGGTGAAATCAGGGTCAACAAATGAACGTGTAATCTGTCTTGCACGGTCAGGACGGAAATTGAAGAAAATCACGCTGTCATCAGCTTTGATTGTTTCGCCTCCGGAAATAACCGTCGGGAGCATAAATTCGTCTGTTTTTCCGTTTTCGTATGAATTTTCAATAGCCTGAACAGGGTCTGTTTCCTGAACTCCCTCGCCGTAAACCAGTGCGGAATAAGCCTTTTCAACTCTGTCCCATGCGTTGTCTCTGTCCATTGCGTAGAATCTTCCGGCGATTGTGGCAACTTTACCGATACCGATTTTATTGAGTTCGGCAACAGTTTCCGCCATAAATCCGGAAGCAGATGACGGCGGAACATCTCGTCCGTCCAGAAATGCGTGAATATATACCTTGTCAAGACCGTTTTTCTTAGCCATTTCAACAAGTCCGAAAAGGTGTTCCATATGGCTGTGAACTCCGCCGGGCGAAAGAAGTCCCATCAGATGAAGTGCGGAATCCTTTTTCCTGCAATTATCCATAGCATCAAGCAGAGCCTTGTTCTCAAAGAAAACGCCGTCCTTGATGTCCTTTGAAATTTTTACGAGCATCTGGTATACAATACGTCCTGCACCGATATTTGTGTGACCCACTTCGGAATTGCCCATCTGTCCGTCGGGAAGTCCGACATCAAGACCGCTTGCACCTATGAGCGTATTCGGGCATTCTTTCATATATTTATCAAGGTTCGGCTTTTTTGCGGCAGTGATAGCATTGCCGTAATTATCGGGATTATAGCCGAAACCGTCCATAATTATAAGTGCAACAGGTTTTTTTGACATAATTGGTCTCCTATAATAAAAATATTATTAATGCATAAAATCACATTAGTGATATAAAATATACGGGTTCAGCCTGATATATATGAATGTGCAGACAACTGCCAGAACAGTTACAAAAAGAAAATATATTCCTGCAATTATCCGCACTGTTTTCATAATACGATAGTTCTGTAATTTCCTTATGAAAAATACAAATGATATAAAAGACATGAAGATATTTACATCAAAAAAGGTGTGCATTAGATTTTTTTCTGTGGCAATACCCGTATAAAGTCCGCATGAAAGTATTGCCGTGATGCACAACAGAACTCCATTTTGACTTTTCAAAATCAGCCGTTTACAGCAGCTTGAACAATAGTATTGAAATCGTTGGCTTTAAGTGATGCACCGCCGATAAGTCCGCCGTCGATGTCGGGCTTTGCAAGGAGTTCAGCAGCATTTCCGGCATTCATTGAACCGCCGTACTGAATTGTTACTGCCTGAGCTGTTTCCTCATCATAGAGCTTTGCAAGCTGTTCACGGATAAACGCACAGACTTCCTGAGCCTGCTCCGGAGTAGCTGTAAGACCTGTTCCGATAGCCCATACTGGTTCATAAGCAATGATAACATTTTTAATCTGTTCTGCTGTAACGTCCCAGAGGTCGAGTTTAATCTGACGGGCGATAACTTCCTCGGTGATATTGCACTGACGCTCCCACTTGAGCTCGCCGACACATACAATAGGCTTGAGACCTGCATTGAGAGCTGCAAGAGTTCTCTTGTTTACTGTCTCATCTGTTTCGCCGAAATACTGTCTTCTTTCGCTGTGACCGATTACAACGTATTCAACGCCGAGCTCAACGAGCATAGGAGCTGAAATTTCACCTGTAAATGCACCTTTTTCCTCAAAGTGAACATTTTCCGCACCGATTTTAACATTTGAACCGGCTGTTGTATTTACAGCAGTTTCAAGATTTGTAAACGGAACGCAGGCAATAACTTCGATATTGTTCTCGGCATTTGCAACAAGAGGCTTTATAGCTTCAAGAAGAGCCTTTGCTTCGGGTCTTGTATTGTTCATTTTCCAGTTTCCGGCGATAACAGCCTTTCTTACTGATTTGTTCATTGTGATTAACTCCTTTTACTGATTGATTTATAATTAAAAATTTAATTATTTCCGGTTAATACCATAATAAGGGCGAATATTGCTATCCGCCCCTATTGATTTGCTGTGAATTACTTTTCAGCGATAACTGCAACACCTGGGAGTACCTTGCCTTCGAGGTATTCAAGTGAAGCACCGCCGCCCGTTGAGATATGGCTCATCTTGTCAGCGAATCCGAGCTGAATAACTGCTGCTGCCGAATCTCCGCCGCCGATGATTGTTGTAGCATCTGTCTCGGCAAGAGCCTTTGCAACCGCAATTGTACCCTTTGCAAGAACAGGGTTTTCAAATACGCCCATCGGTCCGTTCCAGACAACAGTCTTTGCGGTCTTTACAGCCTCAGCAAAGATTTTCTGGGTTTCTGTTCCGATGTCAAGACCCATCTTGTCGGCAGGAATTTCGCCGGAAGCAACGTTTTCAACTTCGATTTCTGCATCGATAGGATTCGGGAACTCTGCTGCAACAGCTGTGTCAACAGGAAGAAGAATCTTCTTGCCGAGTGATTCAGCCTTAGCGAGCATTTCCTTGCAGTATTCGAGCTTTTCATCGTCAACGAGTGACTTTCCGATTGAACCGCCGTTAGCCTTGATGAAAGTATATGCCATACCGCCTCCGATAATGAGAGTATCGCACTTTTCGAGAAGATTTGAAATAACGTTGAGCTTATCGGCAACCTTAGCTCCGCCGAGAATAGCAACGAAAGGTCTTTCCGGAACTTCAACGGCATTTCCGAGATACTTTATTTCTTTCTGCATGAGGTAGCCTACAGCAGTTTCCTTGACGAACTTTGTAACGCCTGCTGTTGAAGCGTGAGCACGGTGAGCAGAACCGAAAGCGTCCATAACGAAAACTTCGCCGTCAACGAGTTCAGCGAGTTCCTTGGAGAAATCTTCGCCGTTCTTGGTTTCTTCTGCACCACGGAAACGAGTATTTTCGAGAACAACGATTTCACCGTCAGCCATTTCGGCAACAGCTTTCTTTGCATTTTCGCCAACTACTGTATCATCAGCAGCGAAAACAACCTTTGTATCAACGAGTTCTGCAAGTCTTGCAGCAGCCGGAGCAAGTGAGAACTTAGCTTCCGGACCGTTCTTCGGTTTGCCGAGATGTGAGCAGAGAACTACTTTTGCGCCGTTTTCAACGAGCTTGTTAATTGTCGGGAGAGCAGCCTGAATACGGTTATCATTTGTAATAACGCCGTCCTTAAGCGGAACGTTGAAGTCTACTCTTACGAGTACCTTTCTGCCCTTGACATTAATGTCCTCTACGGTAACTTTGTTTAATCCTGCCATTGTTATGACATCCTTTCATAAAAAATATACGCTTTTGTCTGTTGTCAACAATCCGACAACCATATATTATTGTACACTATTCCGGAAAAAATTTCAAGTGTTTTTGTGATATTTATTTTGTAAACATATCAAATTATTCTGCAAGACTGCACATCTTGCTATACAGTTCATCTGCAAGAGCAACGGAGTCAGATTTTCCGTACAGCATTTCATTGCAAGAATCAAAAAATATATCTATCATATCGTCATTTTCAAAATACGGACTTATGACCGAAAGTTCTTCCTTTGAGTCGGACATCTTCATGAATGCTTCATATTGTATACCGCCGAGCATATCGTTATCTTCAAGATACTTTCTTGCGGAACTGCTGAGCGGTGTTCCTTTCTCGATTTTCTGATAGCCTGCCATTTCCTCGCTGTTAAGCAGATAATCAAGAAATTCGGCTGCTGCTTCCGGATTTTCAATATCTTTGCGGATTGCGTACATAGTCGCCGGCTTTGCATACCAGCAGTTCAGCGTTCCGTCGATAGTTGTATAATCCGCCACAGTCATATTATAGCCGTTTTCGACTGCACCGTTACAATAGCTTTCCGCATCGCTGACCCACGCCAGAACTCCGGCATATTTTCCGGACGCTATGTTAAGTTTATCGAAATCTTCCACCGGAGGGATAACATTTTTATTTACCATATCGCAGTATGTTTCAATCATGAGTCTCATATCGTCCGCAGTGAAGATAATATGTCCGTTTTCGTCCATGAAATCCCTGCCCGTCTGCTGTCCCACACATGAAATTATATAAAACCATGCCGATTTCTTTGACATTGATATGGGATAGCATTTCCCTTTCATGACTTCTGCGGATTTATACAGTTCCGACCATGTTTTCGGGATTTCAAGCCCGAAATCTTTATATACTGTCTCATTGGCATAAAAAGTCATCGTATTCAGTGCAATTGGAATTGCATTCAGTTTTCCGTTTTTCATTCCGTACTGCAAATCATCTTCTGTGAAGTTTGAAAGGTCTATATAATCTCTCAGCAGATTTATATCATAATAATTATTGCCGTCAGGGGAATACTGACTTATCCATGCATAATTAATCTGCATTATGTCTGATTCCGTATGCGAGACCATTCGGACTGTGTTTCTTGTCTGATAACCCGACCATTCGGAATAATGACATCTCACTTTTATATCGGGGTGCTGGCGTTCAAACTCTTCAATCGCCTGAAGTGTATAATCGTGACGTTCATCGTTCCCCCACCATGAAAAAGAAATTTCAGTCTGTTCGGTCTGGGAAGTCACTACGATTTTATTTCCACAGCTTACTGCCGAAAACAGAACAGACAACGCTCCGAGAAATGCAATCGACTTTATTATTCTCATTCTGTTTCCTCCCCGCTGAAAATAGTATATGTATCCTTGCCTTTCTGCTTTGATTTGTACAGAGCCTTATCGGCGGACTTGTACAAATCCGCAAAATCCGAACCGTGTTCGGGGAAAACAGCCACGCCGATACTTGCGGAAATCTTGTAATTATTATTTTCTCCGGTATAGTTATGATGAAACGCTTCGCAAAGCTCCGTACATTTTTCCTCGATATGCTGGAGATAATTTCCCTGCTGAAAATCGGTTATATTGAGATATACGCAGAATTCGTCACCGCCAAGCCTGCCGAGACAGTCGTCCTGATGAAAAACACGCTTCATAATATCGCCCACGCCTGAAAGAACCTTGTCGCCGTAAGCATGACCAAGAGTATCATTTACTCCCTTGAAATTGTCGAGGTCGATTATTATCAGTGCTTTTCGCCGTGAATCAAGGTCTTTTTTCAGAGCCTCGTCGACACGCTTTTCAAATGTCCGCTTGTTATAAACTCCGGTAAGCAAATCCATATGAGCCTCATCTGAAAGCGAATCCACTATTTCATTTACCGGCAAAAAGATTTTCGCCATAAGAAGAATACTCGCACCAACTGCCATAATCGCAGCAACAACGGCTATGATAATCACATAAAGTGCGATTTCCTTTTTTTCGCTGAGGATTTTTTCTGTCGGCGCACTGCATACGACACGCCAGTTGTCACCGCACTCAGAAAGCGTAATAAGATATTTGTTATCCATAATAGTTACCGAGGAATGTCCGGCTGTTCTTCCGGCGATTTCGAGGTCAAGCAGTCCGCCTTCCTGTTCGTGTTCCGACGAATATATAACGACGTTATTTTCCTCGACAAGCTGAACGGCAATATCCTTGATTCCGCCGGGGTGTTCAAAAACGTCTGCGAGTTCGTTTGTATAGAACGAAATTACCAGAACCGCATTTTCATGTATACGCTTGACATAGTAAATACGCTTGAAATTCCCCATATATCCTGTAGACCAGCCGTCAGCGGTTTTCGGGCGGTTTATCATGGAAACGAGATCATTATACATACTGTTTCCGAATAACTTTACAGTACCGTTTGACATTTTTCCGAGGTGGTTATTATCGGAATACACAATGCTGAAATCAACGAAATTTTCCATAATACATATGCCATACAGATGATTTTCGATAAGTTCCTCGGTTTTTATGGATTCATACTTGTCATTGTTTTTATCTGTAGCGTCGTATGTATAGACTTTTTCCTCTGCGAACACAAGTGTTCCGACGGTTTCCATACGCTGAAGATAGCTGTCAAGATTCATCTGCATCTGGACGTTAAGTGCTGACACCATTGATGTTACTTTTGATTTAAGAGCCTCGTCCGTCTTATTTATAGTCAGAACTGATATACTGACAGTAAGTGCAACAATTATGAATATGTAAATAAACAGCATCAGATTTTTAAGTTGTTTTACATGAGCCGACGAACTTCCGCTTAAATGTGCTTTCATACTGTTTCCCTTTCAGATATTATTATACTAAAAATCAGGATATACAATTATCGTTATTAAATTTAACAATTATTACACAAGAATTTTATTTGTTATTTTGTATTTTCCATGACATTCAGCTGTGAGTTTTTCGATTGCATTTCTGCACTCACTCAAAAAAATCTGTTTATCGTTTTCATTCTCAAATCCGGTATATATAAATTCTTTATCATTGTCAATAAATAATGAATCATATTCGGATTGTATATTATCAAATAATGAATCAAGTTCCGAATCCGAACGTAATTCCTCAGGAAGTAATGTATCTGTAATTTCTCCGTTTTCATCATACAACCAGACCGGATAACATTTGTATTCAAGAATAATTTTTATTTCTTTTATCATTTTATTCACCTTGCTTACTATTCAATATTTTAATATGCACCGCCTGTTTCATAGTATATTATACCATGTTTCTATACATTTTGCAATACTATTTTATGAAATCCGCACATATTTTACAATTAGTTCATAAAAAAGCACCCTTTGCGGAGTGCTTTACGGTTTGTAATTATATTTTTATGAAATCTGATTCAGTGTGACTATCTCGCCGTGAGCATTTTCATCGGTCATGATTATTTCGCCTACCGATTCGGCTTTTATTGTTCCTGATGCCGGATTTTTGATGCTTATCACATGGCTTTTGATTTCGGCATTGACATCTGATTTTTCAAAGCACAAATCAGCATCATCAAGAACACAGTTGACGAGTTTCAGATTTTTGCAGTAGCAGAAAGGCTGTGTGCCGGAAATATGACAGTTTTCAAGCGTGAGATTTTCGGAATACCATGCAAGATATTCGCCCTTTACAATGCTGTTTCTGACAATGATATTTTTTCCGTGCCAGAAAGCATCTTTGGTATTGAAATTACAGTTTTCAAATACTGCATCTTCTATGTACTGGAAAGAATATTTCCCCTGAAATTCAACGTTTTCAAAATTAATACGTCTGCTTCTCATCATAAAATATTCGCTTACGGCGGTTGAATCTTTCATTGTTATGCCGTCCACAGACCAGCCAAATTCCGGAGAAATAATATGACAATCCTCAACGGAAACGCCGGAACATTCACGCAGAGCCTTTATTCCGTGCATTTTTGTTCCGCTTATGGAAATATTATCAGAATACCATAAAGCAGCACGGCAGAGTTCCGTCATTTCGCAGTTTTCGATTCTGAGATTATGGTCGTGCCAGAACGGATAGCGAAGATTGCAGAAACAATCATATACTTCAATATCCGAACTCTCTTTCAGTGCACTTTCACCGTCAGCAGGCCCGTCAAACGAACAATTTCTCACAATAACGCCATGGCTTCCGTATAATGCTCTCTCTTCATCAAATTTCTGATTTTCAATAATTCCCATATTTTTTTACCTCCGTTCCTGACTTATAGTATTATACCATATTATCCGGAAAATTGCAATAGTGTATTGTATCGTTGAAAATTAACCGAACGAACTTGCTAAACCAGTAGATTT
>CAMWYX010000034.1 GCA_947178575.1 uncultured Ruminococcus sp.
TTTCTATTATATCACATTTTTTCTCTTATTGCAAGCTATTGGTACGGATTCTTAAGTTTACTATTTTCAATGTTCTTAATAAGCTTGGAAAATATATCTAACATAAGACCTCCTGTTGTTTTTTTATGATAATTATAACATAAAGTTTCAGGATTTGCAACCAAAAAATCATAGAGGTGATTACCAATGGAAAAAAACATATTTGGCGGAAAATTCGGCTTGGAACGTGAAACACTCCGCATTGATAAAAACGGTCGTCTTGCACAGACACTCCACCCGTTTGACGATGAAAATTTATCACGTGATTTCTGTGAAAATCAGCTTGAAATCATTACACCTGTCTGCAACAGTATTGTTGAAGTTATGACTGCCCTTGAAAATCTGGACTCAAAAGCAAGGTCGGTTCTTGACAAACAGGGGGAAACATTATGGCTGTACAGCAATCCGCCGCATATTGACAATGAGAAAGAAATTCCGATTGCAAAATATTGCGGAATTATGTCTGCAAAACATGATTATAGAATAAAACTTGCACGCCGTTACGGAAAACGAATGATGCTGTATTCAGGGATTCATTTTAATTTTTCGTTTTCAGAAGATTATCTGAAAAGTTTACATAAAGATAAAAGTCAGACTTATGAGGATTTCAAAAATGAATCTTATTTCAGATTATTAAAACAGGTGAGCCGTTACAGCTGGCTGATTGTATTGCTGACATCAGCAAGTCCTATGTATGATTTGTCATTCAATAAGGACGGTACAGACGGTACAGTGTTCAGTGGATTTTCTTCAATGCGGAACGGCCACAGAGGTTACTGGAATCAGTTCATTCCGCAGTTGGATTATACTGATTTACTGGCATATATACGCAGTATTAAAGATTACATAGAAAAAGGCGTTTTATTCTCTGCCGGTGAACTTTATCTGCCTGTACGTTTAAAGCCAAGAGGTGAAAATTCTTTGGAAGCATTGCTCATTGGCGGAGCAGACCATATTGAACTGCGTATGTTTGACCTGAATCCGTTGGAAAAACTGGGTGTTGCACAAAAAGATTTAGAGTTTGCACATTTGTTTTTGATTTATCTTCTGCATCTTGAAGACTTTGATTTTACATCTGAATTGCAGGCGAAAGCAATTGAAAATCACCAGTCAGCAGCTTTGTATGATATTTCAAATGTGATGATAAATGATATTCCGATAACGGAAACAGCAAATAATTTTCTTGATAAAATGGAGGATTTTTTCTCAGATACTCCGGAAACTCAGAATGTCATTGCATATCAGCGTAATAAATTGAACAATCAGAGGATATGCGAAAAGATAAAAGCAAGGAGTGAAGTATATGTGTGAACTATTCGGATTTACTTCTGCTCATAAAACGGATATACGTAAATATCTGAAAGAATTTTTCAGTCACGGCATACAGCACCCGCACGGCTGGGGAATGATGTACGAAAAAAAAGGCGAAAGAAAAATTTACAGGGAGGCGGTATCTTCTGCAACAAGTCAGACGATTTCCGGAATTATTGCGGATACTCCCTCACAGATAAATTTTCTTGCACATATCCGTTTAGCTACAGTCGGTTCAATTAAAATTGAAAACTGCCACCCTTACAATCAGACAGACTATACGGGGCGTTGCTGGACGCTTATTCATAATGGTACAATTTATTCCGGTACGCAGTTAATGAAATATCTGAACACGCAGACAGGAGATACAGATTCTGAACGCATTTCCCTTGCGTTGCTTGATGAAATTAACGGAAAAAAACCGGAAACCGCACAGCAAAGATTTGATGTTGTAGATAATTTGATAATTTCCATTTCAAAACGCAATAAGCTGAATCTGATGATATATGACGGAGAATTATTATATGTGCATCAGAATATGAGAGATACTCTGTATTATAAATCTGAAAATGACGGCATTGTTTTTTCAACAAAACCGCTTGATGATGATAACTGGAAAAAATATCCCATGACACAGCTTATGGCGTTTAAATCGGGGAAAAAATTATTTGAGGGTACAAAACATAAACATATTTTTGTACCGACTCTTGAATACATCACAGCAATGGATGCAATAAATATTTAAGGGAGTGAACCTATGAAAATATATAAACACGTTACGGATTTAATCGGAAATACACCTCTTGTGGAACTTTCAGGCATTGAAAAATCTCTGAATCTGAAAGCCGTTGTTTCAGGAAAACTGGAGTATTTCAATCCGTCGGGAAGTGTGAAAGACAGAATTGCAAAAGCTATGATAGATGATGCGGAAGAAAAAGGCTTTCTGAAATCAGACAGTGTTATTATTGAACCGACAAGCGGAAATACAGGTATCGGACTGGCGGCAGTTGCAGCATCAAGAGGATACCGGCTTATAATAACAATGCCCGAAACAATGAGCCTTGAACGCTGTAAACTTATGCAGGCTTATGGTGCGGAACTTGTTCTGACAGACGGTGCAATGGGAATGAAAGGTGCTATCATAAAGGCACAGGAACTCGCCGCAAAGATACACAACAGCTATATTCCGTCACAGTTTACCAATCCGATTAATCCCGATGTACATTTTAAAACAACAGGTGCTGAAATCTGGAACGACACAAACGGAACAGTTGATATTTTTGTGGCAGGTGTCGGAACAGGCGGTACTATCAGCGGAGTGGGAACATATTTAAAATCGAAAAATCCTGATATTAAGGTTGTTGCTGTTGAACCGAAAGACTCCCCTGTTTTGTCAGCCGGAAGGTCAGGCTCTCATCAGATTCAGGGCATAGGAGCAGGATTTATCCCGAACACGCTTAATACAGATATTTATGATGAAATTATTACAGTTGATAACAATGAGGCTTTTGAAACTGCAAAACTTCTTGCAGCAAGTGAAGGCATTTTAGCCGGAATCTCCTCCGGAGCAGCGGCATGGACAGCAATTCAGCTTGCAAAACGTCCGGAAAATACAGGGAAAAATATTGTTGCGCTGTTTCCTGATACAGGTGAACGCTATCTTTCAACCTGTATGTTTGATAGCTTTTGATTATCACAAGCTATAGGATAATTATATACCTTATTGTGTTGACAAATAAGAAAAATTCTGTTATAATTTAAACATAGTAAATATATTTGTTTAGTATGAATTAAAACAAAACGTATGGAGGTAATTATTCATGAGTAAAATCAAAGAAAGTGCATTGGAGCTTATTGGTGGTACACCAATACTGAAACTGAATGGCTATGCAAAAAAATCAGGTATTAAAAATGCCACAGTTCTTGCAAAGCTTGAATATCTAAATCCTGCCGGTTCTGTTAAAGACAGAATCGCCCTTGCAATGATTGAAGACGCTGAACAGAAAGGCATTCTCAAAGAAGGTGCAACTATTATTGAGCCGACCAGTGGAAACACAGGTATCGGACTTGCGGCTGTTGCAGCTGCTAAGGGCTATCATGCAATACTTACACTTCCCGACACAATGAGTATAGAAAGAAGAAATCTCCTCAAGGCTTATGGTGCGGAGCTCGTTCTCACAGAAGGTACAAAGGGAATGAAAGGTGCTATCGCTAAGGCAGAGGAACTCACAAAAGAAATTGAAAATTCTGTTATTCTCGGACAGTTTGTCAACCCTGCAAATCCTGCTGTACACAAGGCAACTACTGGTGTTGAGATATGGGAACAGACCGACGGAAAAGTTGATATTTTCATTGCCGGTGTAGGTACAGGCGGTACGATTACCGGTGTGGGTGAATATCTCAAAGAACAGAACCCCGATATCAAGGTAGTTGCTGTTGAACCTGCGGCATCTCCTGTACTGTCCAAGGGTACAGCAGGCGCACATAAAATTCAGGGCATCGGTGCAGGTTTCGTTCCGGAAGTTTTGAATACAGATGTATATGACGAAGTAATTGCTATTGAGAATGATGACGCATTTGCAGAGGGCAGAGCTTTTGCAGTAAGTGAGGGCATTCTGGTAGGAATTTCGTCCGGTGCAGCATTAAAGGCAGCTAAAATCCTTGCAGAACGTCCCGAAAATTCAGGAAAGAATATTGTCGTACTTCTCCCCGATTCAGGCGACAGATACCTTTCTACTCCGCTTTTCAGCAATAACTAATTCTAAAATAAAAACTGACAGAACAACCGGAGGTTTTATAAAAAAACCTTTGGTTGTCCGTTTTTATAAACACTCAGATTATAGGAGGTATTTTATGAAAATATCAACAAGAGGACAAAATGCTATAAAACTTATGCTTGACCTTGCGGCTTATGATAATGGCGAGCCTGTGAAGCTCAAGGATATTGCAAGGAGACAGAATATTTCTGAAAAATATCTGGAACAGATTGTGTCCATTTTGCAGAAAGCGTCATTGGTAAAAAGTTTTAAGGGTTCACATGGAGGTTATATGTTGAAATATCCTCCAAAAGAATATACAGCCGGATATATTCTTAAAACTGTCGAGGGAAATATGTTTCCAGCAGACTGTGTGGGTGAAAATTTTACTATCTGTGAGAATAAAGAAACTTGTGTAAGTCATCGTTTATGGCAGAAACTTTACAAAGCAATAAATGACGTGCTGGAGGGAATTACTTTAGCAGATATGCTTGAGTGGCAGAACGAACTTTGGACAGACCAGTATGTAATATAAACAGAGGAATTTTATTTATGGGAAAGATTAATCAGAATAAAGTAGACAGTATAGTTAAAAATATATTGCTGGATTACGAGGATAACAAATATATAAACCATACAGATTTATATAATCAGCCTGACAAAAAAGCAGTTATTGATATTATTGAAAAGCTTTTCAAAATTATTTATCCGGGATTTTACAGCGATAAGATATATAAGATTTATAGTCTCAGAAATAATATGTCTGCTGTAATAGAAGATGTTATTTTTAACCTTAACAAACAGATTACACTTGTACTGAGATATTATTTTACATCTGCTGAAATGCCCGATTCTGAACTGGAAGAAAAAGCAGAAAACATGACATTTGATTTTATGGAAAAACTTCCTCAGATAAGAAAATATCTTGAAACAGACATTCAGGCGGCATACAACGGCGACCCTGCCGCTGCAAGCAAAGCAGAAATTATTTTATCCTATCCGGGATTATATGCAGTTTCAGTTTACAGAATAGCCCACGAATTATCTGTGATTGGTGTGCCGATGATTTCGAGAATTATGTCGGAATATGCTCACAGCGTTACCGGAATAGATATTCACCCCGGTGCAGTAATAGGAAAATACTTTTTCATTGACCATGGAACAGGCGTTGTTATCGGTGAAACTACTGTTATAGGCGAACACGTAAAAATTTATCAGGGAGTAACTCTCGGCGGATTATCCACAAAGGGCGGTCAGAATCTGAAAGGAGTAAAACGTCACCCGACTATAAAGGACAATGTAACAATTTATTCTAATTCTTCTATTCTCGGTGGAGATACAGTAATAGGTGAAAATGTTGTAATCGGCGGAAATACTTTTATTACAGAATCAGTTGCCAAAGATACAAGAGTAACAATAAAGGCTCAGGAACTGCAATTCAAATAATATGGAAATTATGACAGAACAAATTCAGAATGTACAGTCATATTCATATATATAGATTATACCTATCATACATAATTGATTTCAGGTATTGGACAAATTGGAAAATCCGTGATATAATATAATCATATTAAACAGATAGGAATGATGAATATGAAAACAACATTTTTCAAGAAAACAATTGCAATCACTTGTACAGCATTAATCGGTGCAGTATTGCTTACCGGCTGTGGAAAATCAGACAAAACCGACGAGAATCTTATAAGAGTCGGCGTGTGTGCAGGACCTTATGGAGATATGTTTAATGAGGCGATAAAGCCCGCCCTTGAGGAAAAAGGATATAAAATCGAGATGACGGAATTTTCCGATTACGTTCAGCCGAATATGTCGCTTGCAGACAATGAAATTGATGTGAATATGTTTCAGCATTCCACATACCTGAAAAAATTCTGTGAGGAACATTCTCTGGAACTGGAATATATTTCAGAAATTCCGACAGCTTCAATGGGCATTTTTTCGGATAAATATGATTCAATTGATGATGTCTCAGACGGTGGAGAAGTCGCCGTTCCTAATGATGATACAAACTATGCAAGAGCGTTAAGAGTGCTTGAACAGACAGGACTGATAACTTTAAATCCTGAAATTGACGCATCACTGGCAACTGTAGATGATATTGTTGAAAATCCGAAAAATCTTAAATTCACGGAAGTAAGTGCGGAAATTCTGCCGAGCGTTCTTGATAGTGTGGATTTAGCTGTTATTAATGGTAACTATGCAATAGGAGCAGGTCTGAAACTTGACGAGGCAGTTTACAATGAGAAACTCGGTGAGGGATATTATAATGTCATTGCAGTAAGGAGCGATGATGCCGATGAGCAGTTCGCAAAGGATATTGTATCTATTGTTCACTCTGATGAATTCAGAAATGTCATTGAAGACAGTTCAAAGCAGTATACAGCATTTGCAAAACCTGCTGACTATAATAATTAAGGGTGATATAAATGATAGATTTTCAGAATGTAAGTGTTACATTTAAACAAAACAGAAAAACAGTGGAGGCAGTGAGAAATGTATCTTTTCAGATAAATGACGGAGATATATTCGGAATTGTAGGCGGAAGTGGTGCAGGAAAAAGCACCCTGCTCCGTACTATAAACCAGTTACAGAAAGTTTCAGAAGGAAATGTTATTGTAGACAGTAAAGCTGTAAATAATCTGAAAAGTACGGAGTTGAGGCTTTTAAGACAGAACGTTGGTATGATTTTCCAGCATTTTAATCTTGCTGAAAATAAAACCGTATATCAGAATATCGAGTTTGTTCTGAAAGTTGCAGGCTGGAAAAAGAATAAGATACAAAGCCGTATTTCAGAACTTCTTGAATTTGTAAAGCTCAGTGACAAGGCAGATACTTACCCGTCAAAACTTTCAGGCGGACAGAAACAGCGTGTTTCAATTGCAAGGGCGTTGGCAAATAATACAAAAATCTTATTATGCGATGAGCCGACTTCTGCACTTGATGCCGAAACAACAAGTTCCGTTCTTGAGCTTCTTAAAAAAGTCAACAATGATTTCGGTGTAACAATAGTAATTATCACGCACGAACTTGACGTTGTAAAATCAATATGCAACAAGGTTGTTGTTATGTCTGATGGAAAAGTTGTTGAAAGCGGAGATGTATATTCTGTTTTTACAAATCCGCAGAATGATTTTACAAAACAGCTTATTGAACATACCAATAATTTTGATATTCCAGCTGAAATAACGGATATTATAAAAGGACCTGTTCTGAAACTTACATATCTTGGAGACAATGCAGTTGAATCCATACTGTCCGATACAGCAAAGGAATATAATATCAGATATAATATAATTCACGGAAAAATTGAATATATCGCCTCTAAACCGCTTGGCATTCTTTATGTGAATATTATCGGAGAAGATAAGAATATTAAACTTGTGGTTTCGGCATTAAAAGAAAAAACATTTTCAGCGGAGGTGATTTATAATGTTTGAAAATATACTTTCACTGCGTGAAGATATACTGGAGGCTTTATTGCAGACGGGCTTTATGGTCGCAGTATCACTGATTACAGCAGTTGTTATCGGCGGATTATTCGGAATACTTCTTTATACAACATCATCATCTCATTTTTACAAGAATGAAATAGTAAGAAAGATAACCGGATTAGTGCTGAACATTATACGTTCTGTGCCATTTCTGATATTGATGATTCTGTTTCTGCCTTTGTCAAAAATTATAGTCGGAACGAAAATAGGTCCGGAAGCTGTTGTTGTACCGCTTTCGATTGCTTCTATTGCCTTTTTTGCGAGACTTGCAGAAGCTTCACTTTCAGATGTAAACAACGGAATTATTGAGGCTGCGTTTTCATCAGGTGCATCAAAATCAAGAATTATTTTCAGCATACTTATTCCAGAAGCTCTGCCGTCAATTATCAGAAATATTACGGTTACAGCAATTTCAGTGCTTGGATTTTCTGCAATGGCTGGACTTGTCGGTGGCGGAGGACTTGGAGACCTTGCTTATAGATACGGCTATCAGAGATACCAGACCGATATTATGCTTGTGTGCGTTATTATGCTTGTTGTGATTGTTCAGCTTATCCAGTGGATTGGTGACGCTGTTGCTTTGAAATTTGACAAAAAATACCAGTAATCATAAGGAGAGAACATGAAAAATATTTTATGCTTTGGCGATTCAAATACATATGGACTTATTCCAAATACAAACGAGAGATACCCTTTTGAAGTCCGCTGGACAGGTATACTTGCACAGAAACTTGGTTTTCAGGATTATCATGTTATCGAAGAGGGGTTATGTGGCAGAACTACAATGTTTGACGACCCTCTCCGTGACGGGCGATGTGGCGTAAAAATACTTCCAGCAATTCTTGAAACACACTATCCTATAGACCTCACAATAATAATGCTTGGCACAAACGACTGCAAAACGATATACGGTGCTACTGCGGAGATTATAGCCAAAGGTGCTGCAAGACTGATAAATCAGGTTCTCTCTGTTGCAAAAGAAAGTAAAATTCTTCTTGTTTCTCCTATACATCTTGGAAATAATATAGAGAATTTTGATTCTGAATTTTCAGATTTTTCTGTAGAAGTTTCTAAAAATATTGCCGGTTCATATAGGAAAACTTCTGAAATTGAAAAAGTATATTTTCTTGATGCATCAGAAGTTTGCGAACCGAGCGTTAATGATGAAGAACATTTAAACGAAAAAGGACACAGACTTTTTGCAGAAGCTATGCTGAAAACAATTCTGACGATATTATAATATAATAAAATCCAAATGCTCTTATTTTCTTTTCAGCAGCATTTGGATTTTGCTGTTTAAGTTTTTATTCTGTTTCTGACTTTTCTCCTTGCTTTTGTCGGATTTCTATTTTGATACACGCAAAGCCTTTCTTTGAGTTTAGCATATTCAAAACAACAGGGTTTTGTGAAATTCTTAGTTTCAAGAAATCAGCCATTATAATTATAAGTGTTCAATGTACTGATACTGCGCTCTAAGTGTGCTGAATATGTGAAAAATGAAAAGCTCCTCACGGTCATTTGTCCGTAAGGAGTTTTTGTGTTTTTTATCTATTTGCCTGAGAGTTCATCTAACTTACGCTTCACTCTCATTATCTGAGTCCATAAAAACAGCAGGGGCTGTATAATCTGATGTGCCAGGTTCTCAATTTCGGCAATATCCTCCGGATAAACATTGCCTGAGCTGTTTGCACGAATAGCGATTTGATTGATGTTGTTGGCAATATTATTAGCTGTTTTTTCAATCGTCTTCAACTCATTATTATCAAGCTGAACGATGTAACCCTCAAAAATCATTGCTCTGACAAAATCGCTGAGTGTTGGCATTCTGCTGTTCTGAAACTTCTTTTTTATAGCTTCCATTTCTGCCTCGCTGACACGAATTTTCAGGTACTTGTTTCTCTTGTTTTTTTCTTCCATTTTTCTGTTTTCCTTTCTTTCGTCAATTAAAAAAATCGGGGTTCAAGGGGTGTCCACTTGCAAGCTATGTATTGTGTGCGGTTTACAGTTTCTGTACCCACACAATACCGTGCTTGCTACAATTGATTTCGCCCCTGCGGGCGAATTTTCATTTTTTTGAGATTTCATTCTCAAAAATTTTTCATTTCTGCAAGTTTGGAACACTGCATTTTTTTGTTTTTTTGGTACTCCCGATTATCACTATAACAGATAATTCCGCCTTCGTCAATATGAAATTTCAGATTTCTTTGAATAACAAAAAAATCCCCGGTGAAAATGACGAAACAGAGTTTTCCACATAATACCGTGATTCTGATTTTTTGAAATTCAAATTTCCTCGGTTAATCATTAACAAACTATGAACAAAACTTTGTGAGTTATTGCGGCTTGATTCTTGAATATTAGCGTGCTATAATTGCAGTATGAGGAAACCCAAATCAAAAATTCAAGCAAATGTGAGGTGATAATATGGCACTTTATCTTGACAAAATTTCTGAGAATGAGCAGAAGATTAAGAAACTTGAAGAAAGCATTAAGCGTGATACTGCAAAGAAGAAAAAGCTGACAGAGGAGAATGCTAAACTGACTTATCTGTCACTTTGTGAGCAATACAACAGTTCAGGTCGTGATTTGCTTGATATTCTTGCGAATGAACACGAACAGGCAGTATCATTGAAAACAAGCGATAAGCCTGATGTCGAAAACAGTTCCGCCGACAATGTCGGTGGTGATATTTCTGATATTCCTGAACAGGATTTATTCTTCGGGGATAAATCAGATTTCTATAAAAATTAAAATATATCCGATAACAGAAAGAGGGTAAGAGAGAAAAAGCGATGCCCTCACTCTGAAAGCATAGAAACAGAGAAGCTAAGGAGAAAATTCGCTATGAAAAATAAAACAATGCAGGAGATGAACGAGCAGTTCAAGAACTGTCCCATTCAGGTCAATGAATATGAAGTGGACGGCAGAATATACAGAGTGACAAGTCACTTCATCGGAGAAAAAGACATCAATGACGTGATGTATAACTATGCTGTCAGCAGGGCTGTGGGCGAAATGCTCGGTCGTGTGCCGACAGCAGAACAGCAATAATTTTTTTCCAGAAAGCTATTGACTTTACCGGTATACTGCGCTATAATGGGTGTATCGGTAAAGGTCGCTTTGGAGGAAAGGAGTTATTGATGTTACCAAAGCAGACCGATTACAAAGTGGGAATGTACCTTCGTTTATCAAGAGATGATGAGCGTGCAGGTGAATCCCTTTCAATTGAAAATCAGAGAAGAATACTCACAAACCATATCAGTGAACAGGGCTGGACGCTCTATGACGAATACGTTGACGACGGATTTTCAGGAACAGATTTCAACAGACCGGGTATACAGCGTATGCTTGACGATGCAAAAACAGGAAAAATCAATCTTATAATCTGCAAGGATTTGAGCCGTTTCGGTCGTAACTACATTCAGGTAGGTCAATATGTGGATTACATTTTTCCGATGTACAATATCCGCTTTATCGCCCTGAACGACAATGTTGACACCGCCAATTCTCAGAGTTCGGGAATGGATATGCTTCCAATAATGAACGTTTTTAATGAATGGCACGCCGCAAATACAAGCAAAAAGCTGAGAGCAGTTTTTGAAAGCAATGCAAAGTCGGGAAAATATATGACTACGTTCTGTGCATACGGTTACGAAAAGGGTACGGACGAGAATTTCACACCTGTGATTGACCCTTATGCCGCTGATATTGTCCGCCGTATTTTCGAGATGAGAGCAAGTGGAATGAATGCAAAAAGAATAGCTGACGTTCTCAACGGTGAGCATATCGTCCCTCCGCTCGACTACAAATATGACAAAATCGGCAAGAAATATCCGCTTTATTCACACCATTTATGGAGTTCCCAGACGATAAAGCGTATTCTGAAAAATCAGATGTATCTCGGTCATCTCTGCCAGATGAAACAGACAACCGTAAGCTACAAAAATCACAAGGTTATCAACAAGGATATGGCAGACTGGGTTATCGTCGAAAACAATCATGAGCCGATTATTTCGCAGGAATTGTGGGACAAGTGCCGTGAAGTTGATGCGTCCGTAAGTAATGGCAAATGTACAAAGGAACGCACTACAAAGCCACTTTCGGGACTGTGTTACTGCGACAGCTGCGGTGCGAAGATGAAACAACATAACTCAACAGGTTCAAAAAATCCAATGGGATATGTCTGCGGACTTCATGCACGTTACGGCAAAAGTTACTGCACCTCGCACTATATCGTGATGCACGGAATTGAAAGTATCGTTCTTGCCGATATTCAGCGACAGATTGACATTGTACTCAACGATGATGATGCGAAAGCAAAGTATCTCGCTCACAAGCAGGGTTCTCTCGCCGTCCAGAACGCTGAGGATAAGAAAAGACAACAGGAAATTCATAAGCGTATTGATGACCTCGACAAGCTGATGCAGAAACTCTATGAGGACAGGGTTCTCGGAAATATGCCTGATAAAATCTGCTCGGACTTTATTATGAAGTATCAGCAGGAAAAAGAAAAATTGCACGCTGAACTTAATGACCTTGTCAGACGAACGGAAACGGCATATAAGGACGAACAGGACGTTGATGAGTATATCCGCCGTCTGAAAAGCTATGCAGGTGCTGAAACGCTTACAAGACAGATGTGTGTGGATTTAATTGAGTATATCACCATCGATAAGTATCAAAGCAAGAAAGTACCTCGTGACATTCACATTTACTACAAATTGATTGATAAACCGCTGACAGACAGAAAAAATGCCCTTGCAAAGTAAAAACAAGGGCATAACCTCAACAGCTGAAACAGGCTGATTATTTTATGAAATTTTACTTGTCCATTTTGGGCGGTCACATTGTTACCCGCAGGAGCGAGTTCCCATTCCGTTTTTTGCTCACCAAAAACAGCAGCCGCTGTTTAAGGGCAACAACAATAAAAACTATGTAAAAGTGGCTATATTTCGGTATAAATTTAATTCTAGATTGCAGATAGATATTCTATTATGAAGTATTTATCTACAATTTTTTTGAATTAAATATATTGCTCTTGAAAAGTTTCCCGTTATGTGTTATAATGATAGTGGTACATAAAGCAAAATCAACTATGAGGTGATTGTTGTGAATATTGCTATCTGTGATGATGAATCCATTTTTTTGAGAAAGTTACATAAGAAAATAAGCGAAATGAAGTTACCCGATTGCCATGTTTTTGAGTTTACAAATGGCAGAGATTTGTTGAATAGCACTGTTGAGGGAAAATTTGAAGTTATTATATTGGATGTGGAAATGCCAGAGATGAATGGTCTGAAAGTTGCTGAAATGATACGGAGAACGGATAAAAATGTCATCATTTCCTTTTTAACAAATTATGCAGAATTTGCTATTCAAGGTTATGAAGTCAATGCATTTCGATACATTCTCAAAACCCAGCCTGACTATATCCTAAAACAACAGCTAGATTCTATTTTTGAAGAAAGCAGTCAAAGATTTAAAACATATAGTTTCAGAAACAGAAATATATCATTCACTTTTAAACTTGATGATATTATATGCTTTGAGATTCACGGAAGAATAGTTACCCTTACTACTAAAAAAGGTACAATAGAATATTATGGAGATTTTTCTGCAATTTGTGAGGAGTTAATCCCATATAACTTTGTTGTAACAAACAAGGGAGTTCTTGTAAACATTGAACATATACAGAAAATTATCAAAAATGATATTTATTTGACAGCAGGTATTGTGTTTCAGATTGGTAGAACCTACAAAGATAGTATTGTAGCAAAATATACCAGTTTTACCACAAGGAGATGACATTGTGCCAATTATTCTACAAAACATAATCGAAATAGCCAATGTATGTGTGGAGATGTTTCTTATTTTCTTGTATTTTTCCATTCTCAGCGAACGTAGAGTTAGTAACATTATCTTTACAATATCCTATTTTTTCTCTGTTGTGGCTCTGTCTGCTTCTGTTTTGTTGACAGATATTCCATTATTGTCGTTATTTACAACGTTAATTATTCTAACAGCAGTCGCTTTTTATTGTTATGAAGATACAATAAGACGAAGATTACTAATGATAGTGTTATATATGTTGATTATCTCTATTGCAGAGCCACTGGTAATTGGTTTGTTGTGTCTTGCTAATCTCGGTTCTCCACAAGATTTTCTTGAATCAGGCATTACACGATACATTGGTATGATTGCAACGGATATTATCTATCTATGGCTGATTGGTTTAATGCATAGATTGATAAATAAACGCATCAGAGATTTGCCGATTCAATACTGGATTTTGATACTAATAATTCCAATTATAAGTATATTTATATTAAGAAATCAGATTGATACTATTACAGACGCATCTGCATTTATTAATTATTATTCTTCTGGAATCGCAATATTTGGTGTGGTTTATATCAATATTATGATGTTTCACTTTTTTGAAAGTTATGAGGATAAGTTAAAATTAAAATATTTAAAAACTCTAAAAAAACAAGAAAGTGAAAATTACAAACTTTTAACTTTATCCTATAAACAGGTACGGGAAATGAAACATGATATTGAAAATCAGCTTACTGTTGTTAACGATATGCTTAAATCTAAAAACTATTCTTCAGCTTCCGAATATCTTAATAAACTCGGTTTGTATGTTCGTAAGGCAAATAAAATATGCTATACAGGCAATAACGCAATAGATTCCATTGTAAATATCAAGGGTTCATTGGCAGATTCTATTGGCATAGAATTTATATGTAAAGTAACTATCATATCGGGAATACTTGCTGATGAATTGGATTTATGTCGTATTATTGCAAATGCACTTGATAATGCAATAGAGGGCTGTGAACGTGCTGATAACCCTTATAAACATATATACATCAGTATAAGTGAGGATAAAGACAAACTATCAATTATCGTTTCCAATACTTCAAACGAGGTAGATACGAATGATTTAACTTCAAATAAGGAAAAGTCCGGACTACACGGAATTGGTATCAGTAGTATAAAATCATCGGTTGAACGTCTGCAAGGAGTTTCAACATTTACTTATAATGAAGGCATTTTTACGTTAAGAGTAGTCGTTATTAATTGTTAACTTATATACTTAAGTGCATTTCATTACATAAAAACCTCATTTCATTACAAATAGGGATTTTTCGCTCAAAATCTATTGCAAAATGCGCTTATATGTGCTATGATGTTTGCAGGAAGTGATTCAGAAATGATTTCAAAACTTGCAAAAAACATAGCACATTTTTTTGCCATTCAAAAAATAATTGACGAATCCAAAGAATTGATTTATGCCTATGGTATGGAATTGCTGATTTCAGATTTGCTGAATACTCTTATCGTCCTACTGATTGCTATGCTTTCCCATACATTGCTTGCAGTTATTGTATTTGTTGCAGTATTTATGGGGTTAAGGAGATTTGTAGGTGGGTATCACGCAAACAGTCATCTGAGTTGTATGTTCACGCTTGTTATTGTTATGATGGTTTTCTCCTATGGTATTTGCAATATATCGGAATATGCACAAATTTGCAGTATCGCATTTATCATGTTATCCTTGCCAATTATTTTCTGTTTTGCTCCAGTTTTGCATCCAAACAAACCGATATCTGCGGAAAAATGCATTAAGCTAAAGGCAAAAAGTCGTATTTTCACTATCATTTTTTCCCTTGTCGTAATTGCCCTGTTGGTGTTTCAGTATCAAAAATTAAGTCTTTATGTATCAAGTGGAATACTATTATCGGCATTTGCGGCTCTGTTCGGTCGCTTTTTGAATAGAGGTGATAACTGTTAACGATGAAAAAAGAAGAGAAAAACGAAGTATTTTGGCAATTGTAATTCTTGTTCTGATAAAAGCTGTTCTGTATATCTCAAATGGCAGCGTTTGTAGTATCACGTTTTATCAGCCGAAAGAGCCAGACTTACTTGAACTGTTTGAAAGGAGGAATTTTAAATGAAAAAGCTTATGAACTTTGTCAAAAAGGCTTCTACTGCACTGGCGGCTCTTGCTTTTGTAGTAGCAACAACGTCTATTCCAAGTGCTTGTCACTATTGGTTTGGACAGCCTGTTGAGCCAGAGGAATTGAGAAAATATGTTAACGACAAATGATTTTAACATTATCCTATCGAAAGGAGAAGAAAAATTAAAATGAATATTTTCAAAAGAATTTTTTCGGGAATTATGAGCGCATCATTTCTCTTATCTGCTGCACCTAATATTCCTGCAAATGCTACTACTGGTACAACCGTTTATACTTATGACGGATATGAAGTGAGCTATTCTGTTACTAATGAATGGGATGGCGGACAAAATGTATCTGTTACAGTAACAAATACTGGAAATGACTCCATTCTTAACTGGGCTTTGAAATATGATGCAGAGGGCAGTATTGAAAATCTTTATAATGCTGTTGTTCTTGATAGTCAAGATACTCAATATGTTGTAAAAAATAACAACTGGAATTTTGAGATTGCTCCTAATCAAAGTATAAACTTCGGCTATGACCTGTATGAAGAAAGTTTTGCCATTCCTACAGATTTTGAACTTTGCTCTGAACGCACTAATATCAGCAATGGCTATGATGTTCAAGTTAACTATACAGATACTTGGGACACTGGGGTGCGAGGAGAAATCACGATTAACAATACATCTGACGAACCATTAGAGGCTTGGACTTTGTCATATGATACAAACTTTACGATTGACAGTGTATGGGATGGCAGACTTCTTGATTCTGACAATAACCATTATACTATCGCTAGCGAGATGTGGACTAATCCGATTCCAGCAGGTGGCTCAAAAACTATTGGGTTTATAGGAACTAAAGCAGCTAATACTAATGCTCAGTTTAATAACTATTCACTTACAGTGGTAAAAGCAAACTATTCTTTCTTATCTTCAATGGACGGAAGCATTACTTTGTCATCAAGTGAAAGTGATATTTTATCTAATTCTGGAAGTACTATTGTGTATTTCTACGCAATGACAGATATTACAACAGATAGTCTTTCTCTCGTTGATGCAGAAACAAACAACATTATTGCTACAATGCTTGATGATGGAAATTATAACTCAAGCGGAGACGATATGCAGGGAGATGGGGTTTTCACCTGTAAGTTATCTATTGATATATCACATGAAAACGACTACTATTTTATCGCACTATATGAAAACTCAAGTGCATCTTCGGTTAGCTCTAATGAAGTAAATATTTTTGTATATGAGGAATTTACAGATGAAGAACTTGAGGAAATGGAAGCTGTTGATGATGCTTTATATGAATTAGTATCAAGTAGTTACTTCACCAATTTTTCCGTAACAGAAAAATATAATCAAACATATGAATTATTATTACAACTTGCAAATTATGGGACAGAAGAATATCCTTATAGTTTAATAGATGCAAATAGTATTATATACAATGAACAAAGCGGAATGTTTTCTTTTGTATATGTCAACGGATTATATGGTGCTGTTAAAATACTTCCCTATAGTTCTGAATTTATGGGAACAGGCGATTCTACACCTCCTGGAGTAACAACAGCCAATCTTTCCATTAACACAAGTATTTCTAATGACTTGCCAGATTCTGATATTTCAGCTTTAATTCTTTATGGTATTGATGATTCAACTGTTGAAAATTCACATATAGGTTTATATGAAAATACCCAGTCAACTTTGGAAGAGTTAGGGATTGATGTTGAACTTGACACTGATGTCACTTTAGATGATTTTAGAGACTCTCTTGCTGGAAATAAACTTATTGCAATTGAGACACATGGAGATATTTACACCTATGGTGATGGATTTCTTAATCTTTCTTTAAATTATTTACCTGCAATTGTTACAAGAGAAAAAGTAAATAGTTCAAAAAACAAGGAATATTCTAATGATATAAAAAAGCATCGTATAGCGAAAGTTTCTACTACAAATGGAAAAGTATATTATATTCTTCCAGATTTTTTTATAAATCATTACAAAAACAATGAACTAAATGAGTCTTTTGTGTTTATGGGAAATTGCTACGGATTCGGTTCTAATAATCAAGTTGATAATTCAATGGCAGAAGCAATTAAAGAAGCAGGTGCAGAGTGTGTAGTAGGTTTTCATGAAGAAGTATTTATTGAATATGGTAATCAAATTGTTACATCATATTTTGTGGATTTAATCCAGGGAATGACTGCAACACAAGCATTGGATAATGCCAAAAATAGCATTGGTAATACTGATATGGAATGGGCAGTTGATAATCTTGATACTTATGCTTACTATGAATCAAAGATTCCGGCTTATCCTATTTTATATGGATATTCCTATTCAAGATTATGGAATGCAACATTGAATAACGGAAGTTTTGATATTAGATTTTATGAATCTATGCCTAACTCATTTATTTATGGTTGGACGCAGACGGGAGATACTCGATTAGTTACGTCTCTTGGAAGTATTAAACCCTTAGACGGTCAATATATGTCTATTATAACAACAGGAGTTGGAGCTGCTGAAATCGGATATATGAACGGTACACAAGGAAGCTACATTTCACAACAATTTAAAATTCCGGAAAATTGTACTACATTAAGTTTTTCCTATAACTTTGTATCTGAAGAACCCATGGAATATATTGGTTCAAGATTTGATGATAAGTTTGTAGCAAAAATTTATGATGTCCATAATAGTGAGGTTCTTACGGCTGCTTCAGAATCAATTAATACATCAACATGGTATTCTGTTAATGGTATAAACTTTGCTGGTGGAGATTCTACTGCATATCAAACAGGATGGAAAACTGTCAACATTGATGTACATAAATGTGCTGGTTCATATATTACATTAAAATTTTGTGTCTTTGATGTGGGGGATTCTGCATACGATAGTGCAGCAGTTATTGATAGAGTAATTCTTTCATGATAAGACGTATAATAATTTGTACTCTTGTTTTGGTTTCTATGTTGTTCGTAGCTTGTGAAAACACAAATGATAAAGAAACTAACATTAAAATAATTTATGATAATAAGTATATTGTTTTATCGGATGAAAAGTATGAATCATTTATATGTTCAGTAGAAAAAATAGTGACCGATAATTGTATTAGAGGTTTAGAATTACAGCAAGTAATAAGTGAACAAAGAATAGATGAATATTCTTCTAATGGAGGATATATTCAAATTGATTTTAATGTTCCTTATGAGTGCGAATTGAAAAGCATTAAAAATGATAACAATATATCATTGCAAGTAAATCAAGTTTTTTTTCTTATTGATTCTGATAAAAATAATTCACTTATCGGTATTCTATCCGATAATAGTGCATATGTTTACCCCATGTCAAATCAATCGGTTGATACAATTAAATCTTATTGGACTTAACCATAGTATCCACAAAAAGAATATAGTATATAAACATTCACCACTACAACTTACCAACTGCTTATATACTCTAAAACAGCAAAGCCGTGAGAGCACCTACAAGACGTTTTCACGGCTTTCTTGTTGCTCATATAAAGAACTGAAAATTATCCACAAGGGCAAATAATCGCCTTTCCGTTCGTCTGTGAGTATATCAATCTAAATTTGCGATGCCGTTATGGCTTTCATACTCTCGCACACGGCGATAAAATGTATTAGCCGACAGCTCCATTTTGCGCATAAAATCCCTTGCTGTGATTTTCTTCGACTTCAATTCCTCATAAAGCTGACCGAATTTCGTCCAGTCAATAGGTATAGGCTTTCTGCCCTTGTACTTGCCCTGTAATTTGGCAATCTCGATACCCTCACGCTGTTTCTGTTTCAGTAATTCTCGTTCCACAATTATTATCTCCTATTCAAGTGTACTTTTCTTTTTCTGCTGCGAATAAGACCGTTGCTGACTGCGTTCCCGTTCACGTTTCATATACTGCTCATCAAGATATTTTTTCACCTGTTTGGTATACTTCTGAGCTGCCGTTTTCTTCTTCATAAAGGCTTCATGTTCAGCAGCAAGGTTATTATACTCCGATTTCAACGCATTGGACTTATCAAGCAAATCAAGTATTGTAGGCGGTTTACCGTCCACATGGAACGGCTTTCGATGTTCCTTGATATAATCAACTGTCTTTTCGTAATCCTCAATAACATCAGCATTTTTTTCCTGAAACGGCTTTGCCTGAATCCTTTCAAGCCTTTGTACTCCTTGTAAATCGGTGCAATTTCATCACGATGCTTTATTTTAGAAATCA
>CAMWYX010000035.1 GCA_947178575.1 uncultured Ruminococcus sp.
TTTTTATACAAAAAATTACAGATTAAAAATTATCATCAATCTTTCCGATACCGGCATAAGTAACCGATATTTTCCGGTATCCTGTACGTTTGCACGCTGTTTGGGGATTAAGAACATCAATTCTTTCTATTAAATCCTCAACCATGGAAATATTTAATTCCGTGCAGTTTCTGTATCGCTTAAGAGAATCCATAAAAATTTCAACCTCATTTATACCATCGCCGATTTCTTTGATTTTTCTCACAATATAATCATGTTCGGATTTAAGATTTTTGATTTCACTATCAAAATCTTCGGTTATACCGCCGGAAACTCTCCGGAGAATCTCATAAATTTCACTTATCCGTGAATCAATAGATTTCTGCCTGCTCCGTGCCTGTGATAAAATTAACGAATTTTTCCGCTTTACTGTTCTGATAAGATTATTGCGAAATCTGTTTTCATCTTTTATCAGACAACAGATATAATTTTTAATATCGTCCACTATGAGACTGATAATTTCACTTTTCCTGATATAATGAAGTGAACACAAATTATTATTTTTCCGCTTGGTATTGCAGATGTAAAAACCAGAATCACTGCGTTCTCCTGCTTTGTGCATAAAATACATCGGTTTTCCGCAATCTGCACAGAAAATTATATCCTGAAAAACCGGTTCGGAATATGTATTATTTACAGTTATGATTCTTTTTCTGTCGCATGAAATTTTCTGCGCATTTTCAAGAACTTCCGCCGAAACAATGCTGTAATGTGTATCAGGCAGAATAATTCTATCAGTATTATTATCCGCTGTTATATTATCGGACGGCATTATTTCAGAATTTATATTCTCTGTGATTGAAATAAAATGAATGCCGTATTCCGCAAAAAGAAATCCTATATACTCATGGGTCAGAATATAGTTTTTTCCGAGACGTGACAAATCCTTTACAATAACTCTTTCAACTATTCCGCTTTCAATATCATGAATCATTTTCTGAAAGCCGGAACGGTTAAAATCCATATCGCTGTAACCATTATCAACATAAAATTTATATTGATAATATCCATGTTCTATTGCATATTTTTCAAGCATGATTTTCTGTGTTTTTATGCTTACACTTTCATCGAAAACGTTGTTATCCTCTTGCGATACTCCGCAATAAAGTGCCGTTATCTGTGTTTCAAAAGACATTTTTTCCTCCGTTGACTTTGCGCAAAAAGTAAAAATTTAGCTATGCTCTTATGATAACACCGATTTTAAAAAAACACAAGGCAAAAACAGTGTAAATCCCCGAACGATAAACAGCTATTTTTTACCTTCGATATTTCCAAAATTCTCATTATTTGCGTATCTTAATTTACACTTTTGATGTAATATCGATAAATTTTTTGTAGTTGAATGTCGAATAAAATTGAATGTTAATATATATTATGATATAATGAAAATTATAGTAAATATATAAAGATATTCCGGAGGTATTCACATGAATAACAAAATCAGAAAAAAATTCAGACTATGAACCCGTAACCACACATTCAATACATAAAATGGCACTTGATGAAAATCCGCTGTTTATGACCTACAATGATATTATTTCATGGTACATCAGAAAAAACGGTGTCACTAAAGAAACCATTTCGGCACGCACAGGTATTGCAGTCCGGACACTGACAAGCCTTTTCAGCAAGAACGCAGGTTCTAAAAAACACTCGCTCCGTCTGCTGATTGCTCTTGCCGTCGGACTCAAAATGATACCGTCGCACGCAGAACTGATGATTAATCTGAACGGTCAGTTCTTAAGAGACAGCAACATAACAGAACGATATTATAAATATCTGATTTCTGCCGGTTCTTTCGGGTGCGTGGCGGCGTGCAATGATTTTCTTGTTGAACATGGATTCCAACCGCTGACCGATAACGAAAACATCAGCATTTTTCAATGATTTAACATAAAAAATTATTATGTTGACTTTCTGTATGTTATATGCTAAAATGATTATAATATTATAACTGCCGGAGGACATGTGCTTTGAAAACTATTGCAATAATCGATGACGACATATATATAAATGCTATGTTGTCCGAACTGCTTGAAAAGAATAATTACAGAACTTTAAACGCATATTCAGGAACAGAGGCTCTTTATATGCTGTCGGAAAATAAACCCGACCTTATACTTCTTGACCTTATGCTTCCCGGACTTTCCGGCGAAAAAGTTCTGCCAAAAATAAAGGATATTCCGGTAATCGTAATGAGTGCAAAAGCAGATGTTAACAGCAAGGTTAAATTGCTTCTTGACGGTGCTTCAGATTATATAACAAAACCGTTCAATACTGCCGAACTCCTCGCACGTATCGCCGTACAGTTACGGAATACCTATATCGCAAACTCAAAAACGCTCGAATTTTTGGATATTATTCTGAATATGGAAACACATGAAGTCACAGTTAAAAATAATCCTGTCAGACTTACAAAAACAGAATTTGCAATCTTAAAGCTGCTTATGCAGAATCCCTCACAGGTAATAACAAAATCAGTGATACTTGACCGAATAAGCCTTGATACTCCCGACTGTGTGGAAAGTTCTCTGAAAGTTCATATCAGCAATATCAGACGGAAATTCCGGAAATATTCAGAAACTGACTACATCGAGGCAGTGTGGGGAATCGGATTCAAGATGTCCGAAAAATCTTAACCGAATCTTTACTCTTTTCTTTACCGTTTTCTTAACACTTTTGCATTATAATATGAACATATTCAAAAAAGGAGGTTTTTCAGAATGGAATATGTTCTGACAACAAATTCACTTTGCAAGCATTACAAAAGCTTCAAAGCATTGAACAATCTTTCAATGCACGTCCCAAAAGGTTCTGTTTACGGCTTCGTAGGAAAGAACGGTGCGGGAAAAACTACTCTTATCCGTCTTATATGCGGATTGCAGGAGGCGACAAGCGGCAGTTTCGAAATTTACGGCAAAGGCAATAAAAATCCCGATATTCTCAAATCACGACGGCGTATGGGTGCGGTCGTCGAAACGCCTTCGATTTATCTCAATATGACCGCCGAGGAAAATCTGAAAGAACAGTTTCGGATTCTGGGTATGCCGTCATTCGACGGTGTAAAGGATTTGCTTAAACTCGTCGGTCTTGAAAATACCGGAAAGAAAAAAGCAAAAAACTTTTCGCTTGGTATGCGTCAGCGTCTCGGAATAGCTACCGCACTCGCAGGAGACCCCGACTTTCTTGTTCTCGATGAACCCGTCAACGGTCTCGACCCTCAGGGTATTGTCGAAATCCGTGAACTTATTCTCAAACTCAACCGTGAAAGACAGATTACTGTACTTATTTCAAGCCATATTCTTGACGAACTTTCAAGACTTGCCACACATTACGGTTTTATCGACGGCGGTCATATAATCAAGGAAATCAGTGCCGACGAACTCGAACAGGTATGCAGAAAGTGTATGCGTGTTACCGTTTCAGATATAAATGCATTTTCAAGAGTTATGGACAGGCTTAATCTCGAATACAGCGTTACTGACAACAAGACAGCGGATATTTTCGCACCAATAAGTGTTACAGAACTTGTATTCGCGCTTCATGCCGCAGACTGTGAACTTATTACAGTTTCGGAACATGACGAATCACTTGAAAGCTATTTTATTAATCTTATTGGAGGCGGCAAACATGAGTAAACTTATTTCTGCAAATTTCGTGAGACTTTTCAAAAGCGGTATTTTTAAGCTTTATATGTTATTTTCAGCTGGTATGAGTGCTTTTCTGATAATTATGCGTTATACGGAATATAGAAACAATATGGAACAGTATGCCAAACTGCCGCCTGAATATCACTCTATTGATGACCTGGTATTTGCTGCCTTACTCTATATTTTGCTTGCCGTTCCTGTTCTTGTCGGAAGCTTTGTCGGTACTGAATATTCAGACGGCACTATAAGAAATAAATTAATAGTAGGACATAAAAGAAGCAGTATCTATCTTGCAAATTTGATAGTATGTACGACAGGTGTGCTTATCGGTATTATTCTGCACATTCTGATTAATTGCACTGTCGGCGCAGCTCTGTGCGGTATGGAAGTACTTACAGTTCCGAAAATCCTTAAAATTACTTTATATATAGTAACTTCATTTATATCACTAACGGCTTTTATGGTTATGCTTACAATGTTCGTGAATAGTAAGGCAGGAGCCTCTGTTGCTGTACTGATTCTGACAATAATAATGTTTTTTGCATCGCTGACAATTTATAGCAAGCTTAATTCTCCTGAATACTATGAGGGATATTCATTTTTAGATGAAGAAACCGGAGAAATAATAGAAATTCCTGAAGAAAAAAATCCACATTATCTTACAGGAACAAAACGCAAGGTTTATCAGGCTATTTACGATATTATACCAGTATCGCATATGTATGAAGCAACCGGACAAAGTACCGAAAATTCCAAAAAATTCGCCGTATATGACGGTATAATATTTATCGTGACAACATCTCTCGGAATACTGCTTTTCCGCAGAAAAGATTTGAAATAATACGTAATAATGGGGTGATTTCCTGTATCAGATTATAATATTGATACTGATAATTATAATATCTGTAATCTCCGTAAAACTTTATCTCATTAAAAAATCAGCCCGTGAAATAACGGAAGAAATGAATTACAGACTCGAAAATGATACAAATACACTTATCGGAATATCTTCCCGTGATAAGGATATGCTAAAACTCGCTGACAGTCTGAACGTTCAGTTAAAAGAACTTCGCAGAAAACGCCATATTTATGAACAAGGTGACCGTGAACTCAAAGAGGCAATCACCAATATTTCCCACGATATAAGAACTCCGCTCACGGCGATAATCGGTTATCTCGACCTTATGGAAAATATCAGCGGAAATAACGAAATCTTACGCTATACTTCCATGATACGCAACCGTGCAGACATCATGAAACAGCTTACTGAAGAACTTTTCCGCTATTCCGTGATAACGTCCGTAAATGAAACAAATCCCGAAACGCTCTGCATAAATGATGTTCTGGAGGAAACTCTCGCCGGATTCTACGGTGCAATAACAAAATATGGAATAGTTCCGGAAATAAGCATTTCCGAAATAAGAACAGAAAGAAAACTCGATAAATCCGCATTATCAAGAATTTTTTCCAATATCATAAGCAACGCTCTGAAATACAGTGACGGCGATTTTAATGTAAAACTTTCCGACAACGGACTGATAACTTTTTCAAACTCCGCAAAGAAACTTACTTCCATAGAAACAGAAAAACTTTTCGACCGCTTCTATACTGTCGAAAACGCAACAAATTCGACCGGTCTCGGACTTTCAATCGCCAGACTTCTCACCAAGCAGATGAACGGCGATATTTCCGCAGAACTCGACGGCGACAAGCTGATTATCAAACTTTATTTCTGAAAAAACACTCCCCTGCCGGATAGCAAGGGAGTGATTTTTTCTATATGGTTTCTTCTTCGGTTTCAGCCGGATTTTCCGGAAGAACTTCAAAATATATGCCGTGTTTATCCGCAAATATTTCCGTATAAGTTTCGGCGTATCCATAAAATGCAGCAAGTTCATTACATTCATGGAAAGCATATTCATGAATCAATTCAATATCTTTTCCGAAAATTACGGTTCTGAGCGACGAACAGCCCGTGAATGCTCCGACATCTATATTTTTTACAGTATCGGGAAGTTCAACCTTTGTAAGCGACGAACACTTATAAAAAGCTCCGCCGTCAATATTTGTTATATCCGATGTAAATGTCACAGATGTTATTTCCGAATGACCTGCAAACGCATCTTCTCCGATTCGCTTTACACTGTCCGGAACTGTTATTTCATCTGACGAGCCGTTGTAATCGTAAAGAACACCGTTTCCCAGAACAACAAATTCCGATTTAAGAGAATTGCCGTATTCCGTATTATAAAAAGCATTGTTGCCGATTTTTTCCACAGAAGCCGGTATTCCTATCTTTCGTAAAGCTGAGTTCATAAATGCACAACTGCCTATTTCTTTCAGAGTACCGGGCAAAGTGATATTAACAATACCTTTAAGATTTTTGAATGAATTATCATTGATAACAGTTACGGGAAGTCCCTCTATCTGTGCCGGAATTGTAATATTACCCACATCTTCCGTCCACTTATCAATAACTGCATAGTCATCACAGAGCGTATACTCAACACCGCCTGTAGGAATATAGCAGATACCGTTGTTCACTGCATATGACTGAGTATTCGAGTTTATACGAGCGTGAATTTTCATATCCTCATTAAGTTCATATACGGTATTGCCTTCTTCATCTTCCGATGTGATGTATCCGAACTGACGGCCTCCGTTGGAAATATAATTATAGAAATTTAAACCTTCAAGCGTAACATCAAGCAGATTCGGACAATCCAGAAATGCGAAATCACCGACACTGAAATTGCCGTTTGATATTAGTTCGCTCAACGCCGTACAGCCTGCAAATGCATATATTCCGATACTTTGCCAGCTACCTCTTTCTATTTCCACAGAAGTGATTTTCCGGCAGTTGAAAAATGCGTAATCTCCGATACTGTTTATATTATTTGTCAGTTTAAGATTTTTAAGCGACGTACAGCCACTGAATGCATTTGCCGGAATATTGATTATATTTTTCAGTTCGGAGAAATCAATATCATCAACAGATTCGCAATTGCTGAAAACGGCTTCTCCGAGTTCTTTGACAGCAGACGGAATTTTAATCGTTTTAAGTGATTTGCAGTTAAGAAATGCATTTTTTCCGATTGTTACAACATCATCGGAATATTCAGCCAGTTCAAGCGATGTACAGCCCTCAAAACAGCTTTCAGGAATTGCCGTTAAAGTTTCGGGAAGAACACAGCTTTCAAGTGATTTACAATCTGTAAATGCACCTTTTTCAATTTCGGTTACCGTATCAGGGATTTTTATATTCTTCATTGAGGCATTCTTAAACGCAAACGCCTGTATCTTTACAACCGGAAGTTTTTCTATAGTATCAGGAATTTCAATAATTTCTGCATCGGGGTCGCAGTCTGTTATGACAATCCCTTCGCCGTCAATATAATATCCTACACATATTTCTGAATAATCCCTTTCGCCGTAAAGTTCAAAAGGAATTTCGTTTGAATCAGCATAATCCTGAGCGATAGAATTGTAATATCCTTTTATCACAAATCTGGAAACAACGGCATCTTCCGAATCATATCCGAATGATTTATCGCCGATAGATATAACATTGTTCAGAATCACAGCATCTTTCATGCCTGTACAGCCATAAAATGCTTTTACTTCAACTGTCTTTACGCTGTCGGGGATTTTTATTGTTTCAAGTTCCGCACAGCCGTTGAACATTCTTTCAGGAACTGATGTCAAAGAATTTGAAAGCACTGCATTCTTTAAAGATGTGCAGTTTTCAAATACTGCTTTTCCTACGCTGTTTACAGCATCAGGAATTATAATTTCTGCAAGAGATGAACAATCTGAAAAAGCACTTTCGCCTATCTGTGAAACTCCGTCCGGAAGTTTTATTTCTTCCATAGAAGAACAGTTACGAAATACATTTGCATATATTGTTGTCAACGTGGATTTTTCTGCAAAATTTACCGTTTTCAGTGCAGTACAGCCGTTGAAAACAGATTCTTCCAGTACGGCGACATTTTCGGGAATATTTATCGTTTCAAGAGCCGTACAGTTGATAAATGCTGTCTTTCCGATTGTTTTTACCATTTCGGGAATTGTTATATCATTAAGCAGATTACAGTCATAAAACACCGAAATTCCTATATTTTCGATTGATGAACCCTTTTCAAATGCTATGGATTTGAGAGAAGTACAGCCTCTGAACATTTCATCACTCAATCCTTTAAGCGATGCCGGAACTGAAATTTCCTCAAGTGCTGTACAACCATAAAACTCCGCACCTGAAACACTTTCAAGATTTGATGAAAGTGTTACACTTTTAAGTGCTGTACAACCGTTGAAACACTCATATCCCAGTGATGTTATATTATCAGGAATCACAATTTTTTCAAGTGAAGTACAGCCCTCGAACATTCCATTATGAGCTGAACCGTATCTTCCGTAATATCTGTTAGGCAAAGATTCAACACCTTTTGAAATTTTTACATCTGAAAGCGATGTACAGAACTCAAATACAGCACCGCCGAGCGTTGTTACAGTATCGGACATTGTGAATGATTCAAGAGACGTACAGTTTGCAAATGCACCCTCACCGATTGATTCAACACCGTCATGGATTAATACCGAATTAATACTGGCACAGAATGCAAATGACCAGTTCCCTATGGTTTTTACAGTTTTTGGAATATCAAATTCTGTTATCTTCTTGCAATTATAGAATACGCTGTCTCCGATATTGACAACACTGTCAGGAATTGCTATGCTTTCAAGAGATGTACATTCACGGAAAAGCTCAGAATGCAAATCGGTTATTCCGTCAGGAAGTTTAATATCCGTCAGGCTTGAACACCCATAAAATGCAGCCGAACCGATTTCAGAAACACTATCCGCAATTTCAACAGATTCAAGCGAACTGCACATACGGAACGCTTCGGAAGAAATTTCGGATACACCGTCCGGAATAACAACTTTTTTCAGCGACGGCATTTCTGCAAATATTCCCGATGATATGACTTCCATTTTTGCCGGCACTGTAATCTCTGTAATTCCATTGCTGTTGGAAAAAATTCTGCCTCCCGTTGTTTTAAGTCCTGCCGGAAAAACAAACTTTGTAAGTGAATTGCAGTATGCGAAAGCGTACTGACCGATATATTCCACAGTATCCGGCATTTTCACTTCAGCGAGCTTCTGACAGTTACGGAACGCACTTTCGGGAATTTCTGTTATACCGTCGGGAATTGTAATACTTTCCAGTGATACACAGTCATAAAAAACCGAATTTCCAAGAGAAACAACGCTCTTAGGAATTGTAATACTTTTAAGAGACCGACAGCTCTGGAAAAATCCGTATACATCAAACGGAAGTTCTGTAATATTCTTTGAAAGTCTGACATCTGTCAGTTTGGTGCATGATACAAAACAGCCTCCGCCCATTTCTGTTACACTGTCCGGAATAAACACACTTGTAAGCCCACTGCATTCCATAAATGCCTGACTGCCTACAGAAGTCAGAGTATCAGGGAAAGTTATTTCTGCCAGTGCATAACAGCGATAGAACGCCCGATAACCTACAGATTCGACATCACCCTCAAATGTTATATCTGTAAGATTTCTGTTATTTTCAAAACATCTCTCGCCGATTCTCTTTACGCCTCTCGGAATTGTTATTTCTTTGAATGCAGTTGAATAGAAAACACCGTCGCCGATTGATTCACAGCGTCCATCAAACGTCACAGATGAAAGTGAAGAACAGCCTGAAAAAGTCCAGTTTCCGAGAGATACGCCGTCAGGAAGAATAATTGACTTAATCGAATTACAATATTCAAAAGCATTGTTTCCGATTGTTTTTACAGTTGATGGAATGGAAATGGAAGCAATCTTGTTGCAGTTATTGAAACATGCATCGCCGATAGCATCAAGTTCTTCAGGAAATACAACATACTGGAGATTATAGCACTGACTGAAAGTTCTTGTTCCGATATCTGCTTTTTTTCCCTCAAATATTACCTTGTTGAGTGCTGAACAATTTGAAAATACTCCCGAACCAAATGTCACATTATCAGGAAAACTGAGATATTCAAGAGCATCACAAGATGCAAACGCCGAATCACCGATAGTTATATTTTCGGGAAGTACAATTCTTGTAAGTGCATCACAGTTATAGAAACAACTTCTTCCTAACGATTCGGTTGAATCAGGTATTTTTATTCCAAGAAGTGACTGACATTCGGCGAATGTATTCACCCCGATTGATATGAGGTTTTCGGATAATAAAACATTTACAAGATTATTGCAGGAATAAAATGCTTCATCTCCTATCGTTTCCACGGAATCAGGGATTGTTATTTCTTTTAAGCTGTCACAGTCCCGAAATGCTCTGAATCCGATTGTTTTTACGGTTTTAGGAATTGTTATTTCAGTGATTGCCGATTTTCCATAAAAGACATTTTCTCCGATAGCAGTAACTTCATTTCCCTCAACCGTATCAGGAATTTTTACGATTGTATCAGTTCCTGTATATCCTGTTATTGTCACGCCGTTTTCGTCGATTTTATATTTGAACAACTCTTTTGTTACGGTCTCCTCCGCAGTAATGTTTACTGCGGGGAGATTAACCGAATATTCCTCGGATATAGCTTTTTCTTCTTCAGCCGGAACAGAAAAAGTCACCATGTCATTTGCTTCTGTCAGAACATTTGTATTCAGCGGAAGTGATGCGGTTGTAACCGATACACTTAATATCGCTGAAAGTAGTTTTTTATTTATCTTTTTCATCGCATTACCTCATTTACTGAATCAAAAGTGGGGGTTTCCGCCGGTAGAAGAATCCGCATAATACACGAGAATACTTGAAGCGTCAGTTGCATCGGTCATGCCGTCTTTGTTTACATCAGCAGATTTCTTCTGATTTGCACTGAATGAAGATTCCTTACCCGTAGACAATAAAGAATATTCATAAAGAACCAATGAAGCATCTGTGGCATCAATCATACCGTCTCCGTCAACATCGCCGAGCTTATACGCCGATACATTTTTCATTGCATCATATACCGTGACCATCTGTGTTTTATTACCGGCAGAAACAGATACTTTAAGGTCGTCTGTCGCTGTACCGGTCAGGGAAGTAAGGTCGATTTCCTTTGAAACTGTTCTGCCTGCTCCGAGATTGTCAATTTTTACAGATTTGAGAATATCTTCCGTCATATGATTCATTATGACAATTTCGGCATCTGTTGATGCAGTACCGTTGTTGACAACATTTATAGTCAGTGTATCGTCGTCCTTTTTGGAAGATTCAACAATAATATCGGTGAATCCGGCATTAAATTCCGCTGTATTGTCGTCAGGATTTGAATCCTTGATATCCGATGTTTCCGCTTTTACCGTGAAACCGAGCGATTCCAGTGAATTTACCGGAACATTAACAGTCACCGTATTTCTTTTACCTGCCGGTATAATTTCATCTGCCGTCTTTTCGCATACGATATTGTTTTCGGAATCAAGTACAGTGATTTTAACGGAATTTATTTTGTTTTCGCCGTTATTTTTAAGCGTGACGTATACAGGAAGAATACCGTCGGAATATTTATATTCATTGAAGCTGACATTTTCAACGGTAAGATTATCAATTCCGATGAATTTTGTGAATACGATGCTGTTTTCACTTTCAACGCTGTTTGAATTTACAGTAATATTGTTGCGGTTCATTACTGAATATATTGTTCCGTCAATATCTACAGCCTTCATATTTTCGATATATTCGCCCTGATTTGTGAGTTTAACTGCACTGCTCCACGAATCGTCTTCGGAATTGTAAACAGACTCATAAATTTCCGAGCTTTCGCCGTCATCTGAACCGCTCCAAAGTATTCTGTTTCCGACGATTTCAAAATTGCCTGATAATGTTTCCGGAGCTTCACTGAAAACTCTGCTCTTGTATGTGAGATTGTCCGTCTTTACAAGATTTCCGTCCTCATACCAGTAAAGTGATTTTGAAGTATCATCAGCAGACTGTGCAAACTTTGCAGAATCCACATTGCCGGAAGCAAGTTCATAAATCTGTCCGTCATATGTATTTATTACATCAAGCGTTCTGTCATCTGATGTTGTTATGTCGCTGTCATTGTCTGTGATATAAACAACACACAATGACTCGCCGATTTCACCTGTTTCAATTTCTGTGACTGCACCGAGATTATCCGCAAGAATCCGAGGCTCAGACCAGCCGTTTTCCGTGAGTTCAGACGCACATATGCGATTTGTATTATTCGCACCGAAATAGTCGCTGTCGTTATTGGCATTCCATACAGCATATACTTTTCCGCCTGCTGTTCCGACAGCCGGCTTGCTGTCATAAACATCTGAATCTGTTGTAAGAAGTATAGGCTTTTCAAATTTTAATGTATCTGCGTTAAATTCTGATACAGCAATATTCTGTGCAGATGTCCAGTCTGAAAGTTCAGCGTTTTCGTCCAGTACAGAAGCCGTATCCTGATATATAAGGTACAGATTTTCGCCGTCCGAACAAAGCTGAGGTGCATAGTCGCCGGTGCTGTTTGAATCAACCTGTACCGGCTTGCTCCATGTTCCGCCTTTTATGTCATATATGCTGTACATGAGACGCAATCCATTTACAGAACTGCGTGAACTGTCATTTTCAAGATAAACCATAACAAGCTTATCTCCCACCGTTGCTACCTGATGTGCCGTTATTCCGCTTGAATCCTCAACAATGCTGTCAAGAACTGCATATCCTTTTTCTTCATAGGAAACAGAACCGGAATTTCCTTTCCATATGTTTTCGTTTGCTTTCTGTAATGTATAGAGAGATTCATCAAGCACGGCATATCTTAGTCCACGGTATGTATCTTTCGGCTGCCAGTCCCATACAAATCCTTTTTCCTTATCATATATTTTGAGTTCAGTGCCGATAAGCGATTTACTTACCTTGAACGGTCCGAGATACGCCTGAACGCCTATTTCAAACGATGCACTTACTTCGTCCACGCCTGTGTCAGGATTACCTTTGTCATTAAGTTTTGTCGTGAGAAGCGTAGCTGCCAGAGCAATATTCATATTGCCGTATATACCGGCTGCCGCCACTCCTGCCAGTCCGACACCGACAAAAGGCGTAAGCGAAAATTCGTTTTCCAGCGAAAGTGTAGCACTCGGAATGAATTTATCATCTTTGAACTGCAATTTGAAATCAGATGATAATGTCGCTGTATCTTCAATTTCAAGCTCACAGGCTACAGGAATCACGCCGACAGCAAGCTGACTCCGTAAAGTCGTACTGCCCTCGATTACAATAAGAATCTGTCCGCCAAATTCAACGCCGTTTTCCTTTACGGATTCTGAAAATCCTTTGGCTTTCGGGTATGAACCATACATTACGCCTGCGAGCTTTACATTTATGCTCCACGGCTCATTATAATCCTGTATCGGGAAATTCTTTAAAAAATCCGACTTGTCAACGCTTTTTACAAAATCGTTGATTGTTGACAAGGCACTTCGATAATCGTCCCACAATGTTTCTGAATCATCGTCATCATCGCCGTACAATGTTTTTTCTCCGAGATATACTATTGCGTGACCCTCGTCATCTGTCTCAATATGCACCGGACTGTTGAATTTTGAAATCTCAAATGTAGAACCGCCTATGAACGGAATAGAAGCATCTGTATCAAGCTGAAGTTCTCCGCCGAGTTCAAGATTTCCCGACCATGTTTCGACACCTGTTTCCGCATTCATTCCACCGCTTGCGATACCTCCCGATGTACCAGGCTGTGTTACTACTGCCGGAGGCGGAACATAAGGCGGTTTTTCGGGACTCAGCACAATCATGTCAACGCCGTTTTCATATCCTGTGTATGAATGTATAGTCTTTGTATCAAATCCTGATTTGCTGACTTCCAAATCAGATACAGTGTCGGAAACCGGAATCACTGCATAAGCGTGGGAATTTGTTGTATATGACTTTCCGCCGTAACTGATTTTCGCACCTTTCATGAACTGCTTTCCGCTCTTATCTGCGACGTACAATACAAATTCCTTGTCGGGGTCATAGTCAGGGATTTCCGAAAGATAGTCCAGAATAACGAACTCCTCACTACCAAGTACATTCAGCGAAACAGGTATATTTGAATCGTTAAGACGATTTATCGAAGCATCAAGCAGTTTATATCTGCTGTGATAATTCGATTCATCATCAAAGAACCGTGGAGTTTTATAAATTACGCTGTATGTATATCCCGGCTCGAGCGTTTCAAATCCTTCGTCATTGGAAAGAATCTTGACATACTTTCCGTCTTTCATAAGACGTTTCTGATAAATCACAGGACATTCGGAATCAAACGCATTTGAAATCGCCTCGCCGACATTTGTTGACGGACAATAAATATCAACATCGCTGTTATTTGTCATTGCGACTTCATATACAAAACGATTTTCATACAGCTTGTCTGGTATGTTTACATCTACAGAAACAGCAGATTCGCCGTAAACTGTTATCGGCTCGTCGGTCTCGAATACTTCATTTATTTCCTCATTGAATCTGTCGAGAATACCGTGATATGAGGCACTGATATTATACGTACCCTCTTTGTCGCCTCTGATAATCCAGTCTATTTCCTTGCTTGACTGCCCTTTGATTACATCAAAAGCCACATCTTTATCAGAAGTTTTTTCAGTCTTGACAAGCGAAAGTCCCTCCGGAAGATTAAGTGATACTTCATTATCGGAAATTGTATACTGTTCATCGGCATTATTGAAAACAGTGAGCTTGGCGTGGAAAAACTCTTTCAGAAAACTTGCACCGACCGGAACAGTAATCGTTACAACCGTATTAACTTTATTGGTATCGGGGTCAACGCTGATATAAACGGGCTTTGTGATACTTCCTCCGCTTCCGCCTCCCCAGCTTCCGGAGAAACCGCCTCCGCCGTTCCAGCCCGAACCGCCGGAAGTTGCAACAACTTTTCCGAGACCGTTTACATAGCATCTTAAACTCGATGACGAATCTACTCCCTTATATGCAACATTAAGGTCAACCTGTACGATATGCTGATTCTGCGGGTCATTGACATTGATTCCTACAGCTTTGATTTCGTCGAGAGTCATTCGTTCAACGGTAAAATCCGCCGTAACAATATCTTCTTCAACTACAGTGAAATTCATCTTGTTTTCTTTTCCTGCAAGAATAGTACAGTTTTTCTCCGCCGGAAGATAACCGTCACCGTATACGCCTATAGTATGTATGCCGGCTGACGCAGTGATTTTTACTGTTCCGCTGTTGTCGGTTTTGACTCTTTTCTGCATTTCTGTTCCCAAATCAACATAGACGTAAATATCCGAAGCCGGTTTGCCCTCTGTTGTTTTTACTGTGATAAGCGATTCGCCTATGAGATTTCTTTCAAGAACTTCAATTGTCCGGACTTCCGTTGAAGTAAGTCCCTGTTCGTTCATGCACGTAAGAGTTACATCATATCTGCCTGTCTCTTTATATTTATGAACGAATTTAGCATTTGAAGCTGATTTTTCTGTAACGGACAAACCATCGCCGAAATCAATTGTAACAGATGTTATGCCGTAGTAGTCCTTGCATTTTGTGGCATCAAATATATATTCCACACCCTCCTGCTGTGTGGTTTCACAGTCAAGGGATATTTCCGGAGCTGTATAAACCTGAATCTGCGGACTTTCCTTATATGTCTTTATTCCTGTTGAACTGTACGCCTCAATTTTATAAGAAATCGTTCCGCTTGCTGTTGTATCATAATCCGTGAAAGAATATTTGTTTGTTTCTTTTTTCTCTGCTTCAACAGCACCTATTTTCTTCCAGTTTCCGGTGTTTATCTTTTTGTAGATATAATAACCCTCTGATTTTTCATTTTCTTCGGCTGACCATGTAACCGAAATATATTCCTCAAGCTGTTGAGCTTTCACAGATGTGATATTTATTTTTGAATTGTCAACAGCAACTTCAATTTCCTTTGGTTCAGATACATTTCCTGATGTATCAACAGCAGTTATTTTTATCTGAACCTTATCGTCGTCAAGTGCTGTAACCGGAATGTTTGCCTCTGCAACCGTGTAATAATCTTCTATGTCTTTTTTCTCAAAGAACACTTTATATTCAGAACCGGAGGAAATACGGTATTCCATTTTTACGGAATCCAGCTTTACATTATCGCTGACAAGTGCAGATATTTTCCGGCTTGCCGTACTTAAAATACCGTTTTCATCGGGAGAAACGCTGACTACTTCGGGAGCTTCCGTATCTTTTTCAAGTATTGCGGATACTGCTTCCGACATCGGGCTTTCATTTCCGGCAGCGTCAATAGCAGTGAGCTTATAGTAATATTTTGTTTCGGGTTCTGCCGTTCTGTCATAGTGATTCAATACCGAAGCCTTATTTAAAATGCAGGTATATTCTCCGTCTTTGGAAGTGCTTCTGTAGAGCGAAAATGCGACGGAATCCGTTTTATCGTCGTACGGAAGCCATTTAAGCTGAATTTCATTTGCATCTGATGATGATTCAAGACTTTTCGGAGCATCGGGAGCTGTCTTATCAACAATATATTCATATACTGCTGATGGTTCGCCTATATTTCCGGCGGAATCGGAGGCAAATGCACGGACATAGATTTTTCCGTCGCTGTAATTGTCAAGTTTCATCTTGTAAGATGTGCTGAAACTGTTTCCGGCTGACTCGTTTTTTATTACGGAAAGATTTTTCCATTCAGCATTATCTCCGCTTTCTGTGGAAGTCTGAATTGTTACCGATGCTATGCTGAAATCATCTTGTGCCGAAACATTAAGAGGTATTTCATCTGAAAAATACGACGGAGCAGGAGAAATATTTGTGATAACAGGTGCGGTTTTATCTGATGCTGTTTTAAATTCAAACGGCTCTGAATATTCACTCATATTGCCGTAAACATCAACGGACGCAACACATATTGAATAATCAGTATCAGGAGAAAGACCGGTCAGATTTACTCCGAGCGTTGAATATACATTCACGGTCTTTATATCGTCTTTATTCTCTGTGGGATAATATTTTACGGCAAAATATCTGAAATCGTTATCAGGTACATCATTCCAGCTGATTGTTGCTGTAACGTCCGTAACTGCAACCGATTCTATACCCTCAACAATTGCAGGGGGGTTATTATCAACAGCATAAAGATGTACAAGGTCTTTGCTCTGATTTCCGGCATAGTCATAGGCTACAGCCTTGATTTTTATTTTTTCGCCGTATTCTGTTGTATCAAGATTGTAATTTACCGCCGAACCCTTTCCCGTGAAAAGTTCTTTCCATGTTTCGCCGTCATCTTCCGAAATAAATGCCGTTATTGATGATACGCCGATATTGTCATCGGCTTTAATGGAAATAGTTACGGAGTGAGTCAGCGTGTTCCCCTGTTCGGGCAGGAAAAATGTTACTTCCGGAGCTGTCTTGTCTCCCTGAACAGCTGCACTTTTTTCGGAAGAATATATTCCCTCCTGTCCGTATTTATCAACAGCACAAATCATATAGAAATATATATCGCCTGCTTTGAGGTTTTCATCTATATATTCGAGCGTGTCTCTTCCGTCAACATATTTGAGCAAAGTATATGTACTGTTTTCTGTTCTGCGGTAGATATTATATCCTGTAACTTTCGCCTCCGATGCAATTCCCCATGTAAGCTGCATCTGCTGTTCGCCCTCGAAAACTTCAAATCCGTAGACTTCTTTTGCCGGAGTTGTATCAACATTTACAGTTACGGATTTTTCGGTATATGCACCGTCTTTATCTTTTACAGCGAATAAAAGTTCATATTCACCGCTTGGCAGTTCGCCGATATTCCATTTTATTTCAGAGGCAGAAAAAGCGGAATCCGCACCCTTGAAAATGGTATGCTGTTCCCCCTGTAAATCCGTATATGAAAGAGAATATTCAGAAACATCAACTGTTTTCTCCATAGTACACTTCACATAAGTGCTTTTTCCGCCTATTTCGTCGGCATTATCAGGAAATGTCAATGCACTTATGACAGGGTTCTGAGGTGAGGCTGTCATTGTTTTTGATTTTGCCGATGAATAATTATCTGCTCCATATGCCTGTACAGTATATGTGTACTTTTTATCTGTTTCAAGGTTTCTGTCATAATAGAACATATCGGAAGTGCGTGCGATTTCTTCATCGTCACGATAAATTATGAATCCTTCAATTTCTCCGCTGCAATAAGGCATACTCCAGGAAAGTCGCATTGACTTGCTGTTTACATAAGATGCCGCAAGATAAAGCGGTCTTTCCGTAACATCGGCAGCAATAAGTCCTACTGCCGAAGATGCCGAAAATGACTGAAACTCTTTATTATACACAGAAGCACTTGTTATTTTATAATCATAACTACCGTAAGCCGTATCCGGAACATCGAATGTCAGAGTTGCAACAGTTCCTCTATGAACATCTGACATTTCGCAGAATCCGAAAATTTTCAGCTTGTTATCTTCTGATACGCTTTGATATGCTCCCGTACACGATACATCAACAAGGGACAGACTGCTGTCATAATCAAGATTTATTTCTATTGCTTCAATATCCTGATTCCAGTCAACGATTTTAACATCAACTTTAACTTGTTCACCGGGACAGCATTCGGCATTTGAAAGTTCAAACTTCACTGTTTTTCCTGAATCAGATTCAACAGGCGGAACAGGCTTATTTCCGTCTGCAATCTGACGTACTGCGATAAGGTCTCTGACATCAATTACGTCATCTTTATATACATCACAGGAAGATTTTTTAGATGCTGAAATACTGTCAGCAGAACTGCTTATAAGTTCAGAAAGTTCTGTCATATCATTTGCATCTACTTTTTTATCTCCGTTTACATCTCCGCTTCCTATTTCGGCGGTAATCTGCTGGATTATTTCCGCTGCGGAAGTATAAATGACTTCTGCCTGAACCGTTGACAAACCTATAATCGCAGCAGTCATACCGCACAGGCTTTTACTTAGTATTTTCTTTTTCCTCATTTTTTCCTCCTAAGAGAATATTTAACACATTTTATAATAAATGCAGATATAATTCCATTATATTCATTATATAACTTTTTTATATAAAAGTCTATAGTTCATATGTTAATTTTATGTAAAATAATAAAATTATTTATAAATTTTGTATAAAAACAAAAAAGACTGATTTCTCAGTCTTTCTTGTTTGATGTATTTATATTAACAATGCTTATTCATTTTCCTTGCGGCGAAAGATTCCGGAGAACTTAACAGCAGCGAATCCAGCTATAGT
>CAMWYX010000036.1 GCA_947178575.1 uncultured Ruminococcus sp.
TGTCAATAATCGGGAAATAAAAAAGTCATAATATATAAATTCATGACGAAATAATTGTGAAATGTTCATAAATACAAAAATCCTCGGCAGAATATTCCACCGAGGTTTCTGTTTGTCATATATTTAACGATTTACCCTTACTATCTTATTTTTCAGAATTAATTATAAGTTTTCTCCTTTCAATCATATCAAATACATCAAGTCTTTTGTCCTTATATAAATCCGCTGCCTGCCAGTATTCCAGTTTTGTATCTGAAACTCCTAAAAGCCATTTTTGAAAAAGAACGACATAAGATATGATGAAAGAGAAAGATTTCCGTTTTCACGGATATTTTTTAAGATTTCCGCAGACTTTAATTTGTTGATTGAATTTATATTTTTCTGATTTACCCTGCACGAATCAATTACAGAACGGTCGATGTATTCTCTCTCTTTTTCGTGGACGATACGCTTCTTTTTTATCAGTTCACAAAGAATGAAAAATTTTTCTCCATGATGATTTTTTGAACGATGTTCGCAGATATCATTGTGTGCCGTGTACCATGTCAGATAACGGTTATAGTCAGTATCGTCAGTATACTCCGGCTTATGTATTCTCGGGAACAATTCCGCTATAATCCAGTAAAGGCCAGCTGAGCTTTCAGAATGTTCCGTGATAGTTCTTTCTGAAACCACATCAATCCATTTTCCTGTTGTGTTCACTCCCGTTGCACAGTCACGGACTATGTGAACCGCCTCTGCTTCTCCTGATTCCCAGTAGTAAGTAAAAGCCTTGTCTTTAAATCTTTCATACCATTTTTCCATTGTATTTACTCCTTTACGATTTGTTTTCACTGAACCATTCGAGAAGTTCCTTTCCTGTTTCATTAATGGAAAGTATCCATTCAGAACGCTCGTTTTCCTTATAATCGGTGAACACGCTAATTCCGTTCAGTAACATTCCGATAGAATGATAATCATTCCATTCCCTCATTATTCTTTCACTTCTATGAAATTCAGGTATCTCATTTTTCCGGCAACGGAGATAATCAGGAAGTTTGTCATTATAGGTGAAAACCCATAGAGGAATATCATCACGTAAGCTATTCGCCCAGTGTCCGTCTGTGATATGAACTGGTTCTTTTTCGAGTTCGGGAAGGATTTTCAGGGCTTTATACATATTGATATCACGAAAATATAATGCGTGTTCATAATCGGCATCCCAGTCGGTTTCGTCAAGCATTTTATATCCGTTATCGATAAAATCACAAATCAGTTCCACGGGAAGACTACATAAATCAAACTCTTTTTCAGGATTCAAACGCAATACTTTTACGAGAAAATCACTCTTTACATATTTCAGTACATGATATAATCCTTCTGCAATATTCAGAAGATTGATACTGCCAAACCGACTAATAAACTCATAGGGAATCAGTTTTAAATCTTCACGCAGATTCGCCGAATCCATTTCTTTCCGTTCAAGAAATTCCGCCTGATAAATATAAAGAATCCCGAAAAGTTCCTGCTGGCTTAAGGTCAGATGAAGTGTTCTGACAATATCATTTGTATCTTCTTCAAAAAGAAAATAGGGGAAACGGTCTTTCAAATTATTCTTTTCACTTATCAGAATTTCATGAATCAATGTTTCCAAAGGAATATTAAACAGATATGATAATTTTGAAAGTTTTTCCGGTCGCATCTGATTTTTTCCAGTTTCCCAGTTCTGTACCGCAACAGTAGAAACATTCAGTTTTTCTGCAAGCTGTTCCTGCGTAAGTCCTGCCAGTTTTCTGTTTCTTTTAAGCATTGCACCAAAATAATTCATATGTTTTCCTCCTGCTATTAGAATACACCAAATAACCTCTAAAATCAACCAAGTATAAATATATTTTAAATAAAGTTTTACTTGGTGTTATTATAGTTCTTAATGGTAATCCTACATATTCTCTGATAAATTCACAGAATTTCAAAAAGACTTGAATTCGCCTTTAAAGTCATTCCTGAACGCTAGAAATATAGTTATTATATCTCATTCACACATTTTACCGAAACATTTTTATCCTGTTGGTACAGATTCCAAGAATATAAGACAAATCAAAATATGCTGATGAATTTATGAAACTATGTCAGAAATACAACAGCTGAACTATACCAAAAACAAAACCCCCATAGCCTTCTGGGCCGTGAGGGTTCGTTTTTTTATTAAGATAAACACATCATAGCGAATACCATGCCAATCAATCAGTCGTCAGACGATTAACTAAACACCAATCCGCAGATTCTGATATATTCCGGAATTACTTGTTAGCAATTGCAGCCTGAGCAGCAGCGAGACGAGCAATCGGAACACGGAACGGTGAGCATGATACATAATCAAGACCAATCTTGTGGCAGAACTCAACAGATGTCGGGTCACCGCCGTGCTCGCCGCAGATACCGCAGTGGAGCTTGTCATTTACGGGCTTACCGAGCTTGATAGCTGTCTCCATGAGCTTACCTACACCAATCTGGTCAAGCTTAGCGAACGGGTCGTTCTCGAAAATCTTCTTGTCATAGTAAGCGTTGAGGAACTTGCCTGCATCGTCACGTGAGAAGCCGTATGTCATCTGTGTGAGGTCGTTTGTACCGAAGCAGAAGAAGTCAGCATTTGCAGCGATTTCATCAGCAGTAAGAGCAGCACGAGGAATCTCAATCATTGTACCAACTTCGTATTCGAGTTCTGCACCTGCAGCAGCAATAGCAGCGTCAGCAGTTTCAACAACAACCTTCTTTACGAACTTGAATTCCTTGATGTCGCCAACAAGCGGAATCATGATTTCCGGCTTAACTGTCCAGTCAGGGTGATTAGCCTTAACATTAAGAGCAGCCTTGATGATGGCATTTGTCTGCATCTTTGCGATTTCAGGATATGTTACAGCAAGACGGCAACCTCTGTGACCCATCATCGGGTTGAATTCGTGGAGAGAAGCAATGATATTCTTGATTGTCTCAACGGACTTGCCCTGAGCCTCTGCAAGAGCAGCAATATCGTCTTCTTCAGTAGGAACGAATTCGTGGAGCGGTGGGTCGAGGAAACGGATAGTAACCGGATTACCTTCAAGAGCCTCGTAGAGAGCCTCGAAGTCAGCCTGCTGCATAGGTTCAATCTTGGCAAGAGCAGCTTCTCTTTCCTCAACAGTATCTGAACAAATCATTTCACGGAATGCAGCGATTCTCTCCGGGTCAAAGAACATATGTTCTGTACGGCAGAGACCGATACCTTCAGCACCGAGTTCACGAGCCTTCTTTGCATCAGCAGGAGTATCAGCGTTTGTTCTTACCTTAAGAGTTCTGAATTCGTCAGCCCAAGCCATGATTCTGCCGAATTCTCCGGCAATCTGAGCATCAACAGTAGGAATGATACCGTCATAGATGTTACCTGTAGTACCGTCGATTGAGATATAATCTCCCTCTGTGAATGTCTTTCCGCCGAGTTCAAACTTCTTGTTAGCTTCGTCCATCTTGATGTCGCCGCAGCCTGATACACAGCATTCGCCCATACCACGAGCAACAACAGCAGCGTGTGAAGTCATACCGCCACGAACTGTAAGAATACCCTGAGCAGCTTTCATACCTGTAATATCTTCAGGTGAAGTCTCAAGACGTACAAGAACAACTTTCTCGCCTTTTTCAGCCCATTCAACAGCGTCATCGGCAGTAAATACAACCTTACCGCAAGCAGCACCAGGAGATGCACCAAGTCCCTTGCCCATAGGAGTTGCAGCCTTGAGAGCAGCAGCGTCGAACTGTGGGTGAAGAAGTGTATCAAGGTTACGTGGGTCAATCATAGCAACAGCTTCTTCAGGAGTCTTCATACCCTCATCAACGAGGTCGCAAGCGATTTTAAGAGCAGCCTGAGCAGTTCTCTTACCATTTCTTGTCTGGAGCATAAAGAGCTTTCTGTTTTCAACAGTGAACTCCATATCCTGCATATCGTGATAGTGATTTTCGAGAGTCTGACATACGTTTACAAACTGCTCGTAAGCTTCCGGGAAAGTTTCAGCCATCTGTGAGATAGGCATAGGAGTACGAACGCCGGCAACAACGTCTTCACCCTGAGCATTTGTAAGGAATTCGCCCATGAGTTTCTTTTCGCCGGTAGCAGGGTCACGTGTGAATGCAACGCCTGTACCGCAGTCATCGCCCATATTACCGAATGCCATTGACTGAACGTTTACAGCAGTACCCCATGAGAAAGGAATATCGTTATCACGTCTGTAAACGTTTGCACGTGGGTTGTCCCATGAACGGAATACAGCCTTGATTGCACCCATAAGCTGTTCCTTCGGGTCATCAGGGAAATCAACGCCGATTTTGGACTTATATTCAGCCTTGAACTGACCTGCGAGTTCCTTGAGGTCATCAGCATTGAGTTCAACGTCCTGAGTAACGCCTTTCTTTTCTTTCATTTCGTCGATGAGTTCTTCAAAATACTTCTTGCCTACTTCCATAACAACGTCTGAATACATCTGGATAAATCTTCTGTAGCAGTCCCAAGCCCAGCGAGCGTTGCCTGATTTTTCAGCGATTGTTTCAACAACAGTCTCATTGAGACCGAGGTTGAGGATAGTATCCATCATACCGGGCATTGAAGCTCTTGCGCCTGAACGAACGGAAACGAGAAGCGGATTCTCTTTGTCGCCGAATTTCTTTCCGGTAACGCCTTCCATCTTAACGATGTACTCATTGATTTCAGCCATAATCTCGTCTGAGATTCCGCCGTCCTCATAGTACTGAGTGCAGGCCTCTGTAGTAATCGTGAAGCCCTGCGGAACAGGGAGACCGATATTTGTCATTTCAGCAAGGTTAGCGCCCTTACCGCCGAGAAGTTCTCTCATTGTAGCATTACCCTCTGAGAAAAGGTAACAATATTTCTTTGCCATTGGTGTATACCTCCAGTTTTAAACATTACCGGCAAGGGCGTAGACAGCCCCACCGACTTATATCTATTATACCACATTCTTCCACAAAATGCTATATAGAAATTGCAGTAATTTATCCGTTGAATTTATTGCACTTTGCACAAATTTATATTCTGACGCATTGCAAATCATAATAGCTTGAATTTTCACAAAGAAATATATTAGTAAATGCTTGTTTATAGAATTATAATATTTTTGTGATTATGCACAAATTTCTGAGGATAAATTCTGCAAATTTAAAATATAATTTTTCAAGACTATTTCAACAATATGTGCTATAATTATTCAAGAGGTGATTTTTATGAAAATTCTTGTTATTGAAGATGAAGTACAGCTTGCAGATGCACTTTCCGAACTCCTGAGACGGAATATGTATTCTGTCGATACATTTTACAACGGCGTTGACGGACTTGACAATGCTCTTACAGGTCTTTATGACTGCATAATACTTGATATTATGCTCCCGAAAATGAACGGAATTGAAGTTCTTAAAAATCTACGTTCAGAAAAAATAAATACTCCTGTACTCCTGCTGACTGCCAAAAGCGAAATTGATGACAAAATCAACGGTCTTGACTGCGGAGCTGACGACTATCTCACCAAGCCTTTTATTACCGGTGAACTCCTTGCCCGTGTACGTGCAATGACAAGACGGAAAGGCGAAATCATCGACGAAAACCGTCTCGAATATAAAGGTCTTGAACTTCACAGAAATACGTGTTCAATAAGCTGTAACGGCGAAGATGTCAAACTAAGCCTTAAAGAATACAATGTCATGGAAATGCTTATCGCAAATCCGCACCAGATTCTCCCGAAAGAACGCATTATCGAAAAAATATGGGGCAGTGAAAGCGATGTTGAATATAATAACATCGAAGTCTATATTTCTTTTCTGCGAAAGAAAATCAATGCTGTTTCGGCTCCGGTACAGATTAAAACAGCACGTGGAATCGGATATTTTCTTGAATAATCAGAAATTCTCACTATCATAATACATATCCGCAACAGGAGAAAAAAATGTTCAGAAAAGTTCAGCTTAAATTTTTCAGCATAATCACAGCGATTTTAGTTGCAGTATTCTTTGCCCTGCTCTGCTCTGTCAATATCATAATGGATACGGTAATGGAACGGCAGACAAAAGTGGTTCTGCAACAGGTCGCAAAAGGTGTGGAATACAACAGCAATACTGCAACTTTTACATTCACCGCACCTGACGAACCTCAAAAAAAACCTTTTCGTAATACGCCGGAAAACAATAATCCGCCGGAACAAAAAAAGCCCGAAATTCCTCCGGTATCATCTGATACCACAGATAACGGCATAAATAACAGCACAACTAAAACCGAACCATATTCACAGGAAATTATTCCGGAAACAATTCCGGATACAGTTCCGGTAGAAAAAACAATTAAAAATCCGGAAACTACTCCAAAGAAAGAAACCGTAACTTCTGCCGGAAACGTACAGACTTCACCGATTCAGGAAAAACCGGAAACAGGCATAAATACACAAAAACCGCAAATATCCGATATTCCAAAACCTACAGAACCTGCTCCGTGGGGTGAACCTCAGTTTCCGGATTTTATAAATCCTGACGAGCGGAATTCTCCGGAAGATAATAATAAACCATTCAACGGCGATGAATGGAATAACAGACACGACGATTCCGGTAACGACTGGAACAATTGGAACAATCATGAAAATCAGAATCATCACGAAGACAGAACGGATTTTCATGAATTTCCGGAATATCCCGATTTTCCCGAAAATAGAGATGGATTTGTTCCCACAGCGAATAATTATTTTGTTCCGGTTCTGGACGGATATACAATAATAAATCAGAATACAAATCAGTATGAACACAATGAAAAAGAATTTCCGGATAAATTCCCGAAAGCTATGGGCTCTATTGATTTCTTTGTGATTATGGCGGACGAAAACGGAAAATATGTCGCCTCACTCAACAATGACGACCTCACAGCCGATTCGGCACAGGAATATATCAACAAAATCATATCAGGCAGAAAAACTTCCGGAATGACCGGTAATCTCAGCTTCTGCACGGAAAAAAAATCAAACGGAACTCTTATAGTTCTCACAGACCGCACCGCCGAAATGGATATGATGAACAAACTTAAACGTACTACCGTTATTGTGGGAATAATCAGTATCATTATGCTTTCCGGTGCAGGATATTTTCTCAGCGGACTTATCGTCCGACCTCTCAGGGAAACTTTCGATAAACAAAAACAGTTTATCTCCGATGCAAGTCATGAACTTAAAACTCCGCTGACTGTAATTTCCGCAAATGCGGACGTACTTGCCGGCGAAATAGGCGAAAATAAATGGCTTACGTACATACAGGAACAGGCAGGACGTATGAATATTCTTGTAAATGATTTGCTCAGTCTCACAAGACTTGAAAATAAAACACGTGATTTCATAACCACGGAATTTGACCTCAGCCGTGCTGTCGAAAATACCGCTCTCCCCTTTGAATGTCAGGCATTTGAATCCGGAAAAAATTTTGTTATCAATATCGAAGAAGGAATCCGTATAAATGCAAGCGAACAGCATATCCGGCAGATGACAGGAATATTCATTGACAATGCTCTTAAATATTCAAAAGAAAAAGGAACAGTCCGTGTATCCCTTGTCCGTGACGAGGGAAAAACCGTTCTTTCCGTATATAATACAGGAAACGGTGTTCGTCAGGACGAGGTTGACAGACTGTTCGAGCGTTTTTACCGCAGTGATGAATCGAGAAACCGTTCCACCGGCGGATATGGACTGGGGCTTGCAATTGCAAAATCAATTATTGACAAGCATAATTTCAAAATTCAGGTTGAAAATCAGGAGGGTAAAAGTATCTGTTTTGTCGTAACTATGAATTAAAACAAATCAGAAATATAAGCCTGTCTGTGCGATGCGGACAGGTTTTATTCTACTGGAAGCCTATCTATCTGTTTGGCATCGTATCTCTGGATAGTCAGTGCATCGACTGCCGAAATACCGGCTGTACCGTCGACATCAGCGTTTATTTTTCCCTGCTCCGAAAGGTTATATTTATCCTTGTTTCCGCAGTATTGAAGAATAATAGTCGCATCTGCAACAGAAATTTCTCCGTCGCAGTTGGCATCACCGTAAAGAGTTCCGGTTGTTCCCGCCGTTGTTTCTGTTGTTGTGGTCTGAGTTGCAGTAGATTCTGTAGTTGATATTGTACCTGAATCCGCAGTTGTTGTGATTGCGGATTCTGTCACCGATGTTGTAACGGGTTCTGTTGACGGCTGCTTGTCATCTGAAATCTTGTATACACGTTCGTACATAGTTTCAGCCCATATCTGTCTCATTGCTGCGTATCCCGTATCTGACGGGTGAACTCCGTCACCGCTGAGATATTCCGGATTTTCAGTGAATACAGCTTCAAAATCAGGGCCTTGAATCAGCTTATCTCCGTATTCCTCATAAAGACGGTCTATAACAGCATTGTACAGCGGAACATTATTCTTTACATCGTCATTTACAGATGCCGGAATTTTCGGCAGAACCGGTATTTTTCCGGCTTCGAGGACTGCATCAATCATATATTTTGTATTTTCGTAATATGATTCCGTATTGTTCGGATTTCCCCAGCAGTCATTTGTTCCGTATGCAATGCTGACGTATTTTGCACACGAAACAGAAAGCCAGCGGTCAATATTTTCTCTGCCCTCAACACTGCGGATTCCGCCTATACCGCCGTTTTCCTGAATCGGGAAATATCTGCTGTCGATTTGGTTGATAAGCGTGGCGAATCCCGTGCCATAACAGTTGTTCATTCCGCCTGCCGTAATGGAATCGCCAAGGAAAAGCCAGCTGTCGGAAACTCCGTTTTCGGCTTCGTGAACATCAAAATTAACGCTTGCATTTTTTCCGGCTTCGTCGTCCGCCTTTGAGATATTCAGGCGAATCCAGTTATAGCCCTCCATATCTATGATATGCTGACGTGAACTGAGTGTATTGCCCTCGACAGTCTCAATGACTTCCCAGCCGGTTTCGGGAAATTCTCCGCCTTCTGCACCGTTGACCTCGATTGTATAATCTGTAGGCTCGGCATTTCTGCTCTGATACATACCTATGCGGTCAAAGGAACTGATATTATACCAGACAGCGGCGACTGTTTTCCGCTGTTCTTCGGGAACTCCTGACAGGTCATAGGCGATATAGTCGGGTGTGGAACTGTTCCAGAATGTAAAATAATGCTCATCATTTGCGCCGTACGAATTGCCCTCCGAATACGCCGGAACATTACGGCTTATCGGTTGTGCAACAGAATCTGTATCTTCGCAGTAAGCGGAAAATCCGGCAACCGAAAAAACCGACGCAACAGCCGAAACTGCTATGAGTTCAGATAAAAATATTGATTTCAATTTCTTCATAAAAATCACTCCCTGAAAATATCTTTACTCTGATTATATCACAGAATCATTGGAAAATCAAGTCTTTTTTAAAGCCCTGTATCTACAAATTCTTATTTACGGTAATATCACAACAAAAGGACGGAAATTAATATTAATATGAAAAGTATCTGGTAAATAATAATAATTTCAGGATAATCCTGATTATCCGATATAATCAATATCAAAAACAGAAGATTCCATAATCATATCCGGAATGCCAAACTCTTTATTCATCTTGAATATAAGAAGATAGAGAGCAGACAGTGAAAAAAGTACATTCTTCAGATTTGCAGACTGATAATTATAACGTCCGTTATTATCCTTTTCTGCACGGAAATGCTTTACCTTATTATATGACTGCCACCAGTCAGAAGATTGATTATCATCAAATTTAGCAAACGGAACAAGAGAAATAGATTCATATGAAATTTTAACAACGCATTTCCAGTTTTTAAGATTATTATAATTTTCCAAAATTTTACTGATTTTATTATTTATCCCGAACCGCTCTTTTTTATCCGTCACACCAAGCAGAAAACATAATTCATCGGCGATGGAATCTATTTCACTGCATATTACAAGATACATCGAGATAAGCTGATTGGAAAAAGCTGCATAATTTGTCGGGTGAATTTCAATATAATCCGAAAGTTCAATCATTCTTTTTTCAAGAAGTTTATACTGCTGCCAGTATATTTTTATAAAATTTTTTTCGTTCATTTTAACTTTCCTCTCTGTTTAAAGTTCTGCAATTATATATAATTTTTATCAAAAAAGGCATTCATTGCAAAAAATGAATGCCCATAATTTGAATATAAAATTATCTCTTTGAGTTATACCGTTCGGTTTTCGTAACTTTTATTCTTTTTAAGGCATTTTATTAAAACAGCCGTGAAATCGGCATAATTCAAAGTTACAAGCAAGAACATTACTCTATTTTGAGGTAGCGTTCATTCGCTTTTCGTAACTTAGTTGTCCAGAAGTTGACCACAGTTGACCTACACTATGCATATCTCTGTATCGAATTTGATAAGTGTGGTGAGAGCGGTTGAGAGCTTTTTCCACACTGCATAATGGAGGTAATTACTATGAGCAAAAATATTCTCGATGAACTTTATGACTTTGACCTGTTTCGTCTAACAAAAATTGAAGACGTGAACGGTGCATACAAGTCCGCTATGGACAAACTTGTCAATGTAGAAGCAGAATTGATTTTCATGACTGTAAGGATATAATTGACGAATATCAAACAGCGGACATTGACCTGCATCATCTCAGCAACCGCAATGAGTTCCACAAGGATTTCATAGCAGGCGCACAGCTCGTCCTTAAAATGATAAAGCCTATCAAGTGAGATTATAATTATTATCAGATACAAGAGCGAACAAATAGCCTTTGATCCTCGGAAAAAGAAGAAAGTGCCATTATGGAGACTTGACACCAATACCGTAACTGTCACGCACTTCAATTCCGACACACTCTCTTTGAAGAGAAATACCTATCACACCGACTATATCAGGTGTTATCTTCATTATTCAGACAGCAAGTCCCCCGACAGGCTTCGCATACTCGTCAACGAAGGCAAAATTATTGAGTACCTTGATGATCTCAAACTAAAAGTCGGTGAAGCTATCTCACGTCAGATGGAACGTTGGAAGAAGACCGATAGCTGCTATCAGAAAGCTTTCCTCAGCAGTGACGCTAATAAGATGGTCAATCTGAAGAATTGCTTTATCAGTATGGCGAAAGAAATAATGTTTGAATGTATGGTTTATGTATGATACATTAAACTTTAGTAGGAACAATACTTTCTTTCAACACCTTTTTTTGAATTTCACTAACGAAATTATTAATTTTTTCTTTATTATATTGACTCCAGACATTGTAGAATGTATTTATCATCTCGTCTTGTTTTTTTTGAACTCTATTACAAAATTCAAGAAACCAGTCATGATGGTCTTCATAATTTAATGGTTCTATTATTGCATTAAAAGATGTAGCGTCAATATTTAGTTCCTTCTGTAAATCCATTGAAGTTTGTTCAGCATTTACAAACTTTTTCATTTCAATTTCAACACATTCATCAATAGGTAGAAAACAATATGGCAATTTTGCTTTTTTATCAATTTTTTCACTTGATTCTTTCGGAAGCATATCACCATCATATACCCCTACTATTGTATGAGACATATATTTTCCTACGTCAAATTTAAGGATTGTTGTTATATCAGACTCACCATTTAATGATACAATATCTACCTTATTATATAATTCAGAAGCTTCATTTCTCAATACGGATGCTAAAAACAGACGAGCGGCACAATCTTCTACGAAAAGTGTTGCAATCTTATTTTCGTTATTTATTATCTTTTCATATATTTTATATTCCATACCAAGTAGCTTATCTGCTACATCAGATTTATTTGGAATGTCTATTTGCATTTTTCCAAATCTGTTTGTAATCATCCTAATATTATCAGGTCTTATTTGGCTTAATGTAAATGGAGAATGTGTTGTTAATATTACACTAACTTTTCTTTCTGATATTATTTTAGCAATATAGTTTAACAATTTCTTTTGTGAATGTATGCTGATATAAGATTCGGGTTCTTCTATTATCAAAATAGAGTTTTCTTTAACTTGGCTTAATATGTAGTAAAGATATAACAAAAAATGTTCTCCTATACCCATTTCTTGCGAACCGTATTCCACATTGTCGGTTTTTACTTTAAAATAAACGGGTGTAAAACTCTGTCCGGAATCTTCAATTACGTATGCTATACATTCAGAATAATCTTTTCCTACAATTTGATTAACAGCTTCAATCTGCTTACTTTTAAAATTATATTCTTCTTCAGAAGCTATAAGCTCTTCAATATTCTCTTGTTCCCAATATTTTATACAATCAATTGCTAAATCACTATCAATATATTGAATCAATTCACTATCAAGACCATTTTCTATTGCTGTTGATTCTTCGGAAATTTGAAATGTATTACCATTCATTTTTAGTTGTGCTTTAATTTCACCATGAAATTTACTTTTTCTTATTACTGAATCATCCGCAATACCGAGAAGCTTGGCTATAGAAGAAATAACAGATGATTTACCCACTCCATTCAAACCACATATAACGGTAATTCCCGGTTCTAATTTAACATCGCCAGAGAATCCATTGCAATCTTTAAATGTGAGAGAATCAATAAAAATAGTATATTGTCCTGAATATACCTTTTCCCAATAATCTTTTGCTTTTGCACTTCTCATCAGAAACTTTCTCCCCAAAAATATTTATTGTAAATGAAGTCCAATGCAACTGAAATACCTTTTTCAGCTTCTCTTTCAAAATCTTCTGTTATTTCAGTTTTTTTATTCAATACCCAACGACTAAAAATGTAAATAATAATGTCTCGGTATATAATTGACACCGGATCCGTACTTGCCATGGATGCTTTTTGGTTAAATATCATCATAAGTGATTCAAGATATTTGTTATTATTGCCTAAATCATTAATTCTTTGTTTTGCTAAATAACTTGAATAATTATTAAATATTTTCCCTTTAAGAAAATCTCTTATCATTTCAAAGGAGAAAATTACTACAGAAATAGCTGCATCTTCATCGTCAATATATTTCTTTATATATAGAAACCAACTGAAAATAGTTGCCTTGTTCATTTTCAGCTTATAGGATGAAAATTCAGATTGTTTGATAACATTCATAAATTTCTTTAAAATAAGGTAACACTCATATATTGTTTCCTCAGAGAAGGCGTTATCATCACTACGATACATATTGGAAATGTCACTTGAAACTACCTTTTTCTTTAAAGTCCCTTTTTCAATACAATAACAAAATTTAGCAATTATTTCGTCATATGCTAATCTTGAGTTTGAAAATCCGATTGTATCTGTTGAAGCACCTAACTCCTCAAATGTTTCAACCAGTTTTTTTATTTGATTTCTTGTCTTTCCTATATAAGCGTTACGCTGTTCTGCTGATGTGAGTTTCATAGGCTGATTTAATCTATCAAAAAGTTCCGCCGGTTCAGTAGGTTTATAATCTGTAAGAGTAATAAAAGACACAGGATAAAACAAAAATCGGTTTTTCACATCATCAGGAAGTTCGGAAAATTTCAATCCATGCAAAGCTTTAATCTCATCGTTTGAAGGTTCTATATTCCCATTTATTTTGAAGTTATCATTACAGAAATTCCTTATTGATGCTAAACGCTGTTGTCCATCCATTACCTCTAATACACCATTTTTTGCCGGAATAACGTGTATTGGCGGCATACTCCAGTTTCTTAAAATAGTGTCAATAAGCTTTTGTTGTTTAGCAATACTCCATACTTCACCACGTTGAAAGTCGGGCTGAAGATTTAGTCGAGCTCCTTCTATTCTTAAAATAATTGTTTCAATCTCAATATTTGACGGTTTACATATCATAAATTATCACTCCTGTTTACACTTAGCACAATATGTGGTGTTTCATGGTACAATACATTTCACCATTAATAGAGTTTTTTAACCCAAATAATATTTCTGTGGATTTAAGCTCCTCTAAATTCACAGCATCTATACATTTTTTCAAATCCAATCTTGATAGTAATTTAACTGTATAAGGTCTCTTACTATCCAAGAATGCAATAGAAGTCAAATACTCCTGAACAGGTTGACTATTCAAAAGCAACATCATAGTATACGCATCATCATAGTTATCAAATGAAAGAAAATATGATGTATCGTCGGTCATAACAGGCTTGTCTGAGGTCAAAAGGCTGAAAAGTGGTTTTTTATAGAATCCTGATACACCTACCTTATAAGGAGCAAAACTATAATCTCCTACGCCAAACATAGAGAACGAACCAGATTTTTTGTAAATGACACTTTTCCTTTTGCTGAAATCATCGCTATGACTGCTTAAATATGACCACAAATGCGGATATTCCTGTTCGATATAACCTGTGTCCTGTTTAGCTTTTTGTTGAGTTACAATAACATATTTCTTGTATTCTCTGATAATTGGAGATTTGAACAGGCTTGATTTAACAAGAGGGAAAACAAGGTCATCTTCTACATCAACTACCTCTTTGTACTTGTTTACATAGTTGCCGTCTATCAGTTCTAATTCCATAACTTTACTACAATCATGTTTTACACCGCTTCGCCAAGTCATTTGGCAAGTTCCTTCAAAATCTTGTACATTTGTAGTTGACGAAGTAAGATAATGATTATTGATAACGAGCGTATCTAATATCTTTAAAGAATCAAAATCTTTTACTCCGCAGGTTACATTATTTCCATGTTTATCAGAGGTTAATTGTATGACTAAAATACAAGCTGCTGCAGATACACCAAACACTTTATGACTATTGAAGTTCAGCATCTCCACTTTGTTACATGAGATTGAGTTTCTTTCTATCTCCATTATAACGTTTCTTGCTACTGACGTTTTACAAAGCATACAAATAACACTTTCTGTTTCTTTAAAGGCATGAAGCATTTGGAGTATTACATATTCGCAAATATCAAAATTAGAAGTTCCTGTCAATGCTTCAATTCCTTTTAGCTCTTTGAAGTTCGACTTTTGCGGTAAATTATAATCAAGTTCAGAGTTGGTCGCCCATGGTGGATTTCCGATAACAAGAACGTTTCTATACTTACAAATGTCTGAAATTGAAATATTAAAGATGTTATCCTGAATAAAAGTCCCTAAAGGTAACCTTTTTTGGGCAGTTTGAATGTACTCTTTGTTAATATCAATGCCCCAAGCGGGTAAATCAAATGTGTCTGCTGCTGATAAAATAAAGTTCCCAAGACCACAAGTTGGTTCTATAATAGCTTCAACATCTTTGACTAAACATTGTTCATCAAGATATGAGCAGACTTTATTACAAAAATCTATCGGAGTCTGATAATCGCCAAACTCTTTTTTATTTCCAGACAAAGTTAACAACTCCTTGGATTTGATTATCAAGTGTGATTACTCTCTTATATTGCAGTCTCCATTGAAGAGCATTACTAATTGTAAGATATCCCTGTTCAGGGGGATTTTTAAATATTTCATCAGCCGTATCTTCCTTATGATACACGAACACAAGTAGATTATATCCTAACCCAAATATTTTTTGTCTTGCAGATTTAAAAGGACAACTGCTTTGTGGCTGAACGATGCTGGTAGTTTTTATATCTGTATTCACTGACGGCAAATCTATGCCGAGTGCAGAACTGCCTACAGACATATCATATCTTTCATTAAGATAGTTTTGAAAGGCGTGCTCAACATATGTACCAACTGCCTTACCATCGGTAACACCTATCAATTTAACATGATTAAGTGTCGAAAACCATTCACTAAATGCAACTGCTTCATTAATCAGATAGTTAACTGTTAATCTCATCACGATCATTCCTTTCAGATTATAGATATTTATATTATAGCACAAAATAAATAAAAAAGCAATACTAAAATTGAGCATTTCCACGGTTTTTGAATGAGTAAACAAATCATGAACAAATCCAATTTAAGATGATTTTTTAAAGGTAAGAATGGTCAAGAAGACAGCGAAATCGCTTATCAGTCATACTGCCTTTAAAGGAAGTTTCAGATTTCAGGATATTAAGTGTAATCTGTCGGATAACATTAAGGTTTTCATCCGAATTATCCTTTCTTGCCCGACTTTCATCCTCACGAAAAGCCATATCCAAGATCCATTGTAAATTATTTTCTACACTCCTATGTTCTCTCTTGTATTTCATTATTTGTTTGGCAGACAGTCCCTTACAGCTGTAAATAAAGTAATTGCTTTGATTGGATTTCTTTCCGTTTTTTACTTTATTTTAGTATACAATATTTTCTACTTTTTGTCTATACCTTTTTCTAATTCATACTTTTTTTACTCGTTCAAAAACCGTGATAATTTATAAAATAAACCAAAGGGTATTTTTCTTTTCGGAAAGCTATGATGTTTTTTTGAACATATCTGTATATTCCAACCCTGTTAATGTTTTAATACAACACAAATCGGAATAGTTAAGACCATAGTTTAAAGACTGGTCTTTATTTTTTTCACCGGTTAATATAAATTTTAACTTATGATGGTCTATACTCTTAGCAGTTAATTCTGAAAGTTTTTCAGCGTTAAATCCATGTTTTTCAAGGTTATGGATTGCAACTCTTGAAAGCTGAATCTGCATTGCCCTGTCAATATCATTGTCTGCACAACCGTCCATTATATCAAGAATTGTGAAAATTATGCCTGAATCAACAGTTTCAGCCTCGTTTCTTTCCTCAAAAGTAATGTTATTGTCATTCAAAAGCCACCATATAGGACAGCCTACATATTTTGCGATTGCGAGTTTCTGTTCATCAGTTGTTTCAATTACGCCTCTTAGGCTGTTGAATCTCTGGGGAATTGCGGTCAATTTCTTGAAAAGTGACTTCTTGCTCGCCAGATTGACCGATGCGTTTTCTGAAAAATCAAGCAGAGAATCTATCGAAACACCAAAATATTCAGCTATTTTCTTCAATATTTCTCCGTTCGGTATCGTGCCTTTTTTCCAGTTGTTCGCTGAACCCGATGATATTTCGAGTTCTTTTAATACAGCGTGTGGTTTCATTCCTTTCAGGTCGGAAAGATATTGGAACTTCTCCCAAAACATAAATAATTCATCTCCTTATTTTTGTGAAATTCTACAAATTTGCGTAATTATATAAAATTTTACTTGATTTTTGCATTTAAATGCGATATAATTATAAACAATGAAATAAAAACGCAAATAATGATAAATATATTTCTCTATATGCATTATTATACCACATATCAGGACAAAATGCAATAACTATTTTTGAAAAATTACATTTTATTTCATAACTATTTAAAGAAAGGAAAATGCCTATGAATGAAAAAGAATGGTCAACGCCAATACCCTTACGTTCGGACAGGTCAAGTCTGATTAACTACCCTGCAAACGCACTTCCGCCTATTCTGCGTGATATGGCTTTTGCGGTATCGGAAAGCACCTCAACGGACGTTGCAATGGCTGGAACTGCCCTGATTTCTGCGGTGAGTTACTGTTTTTCGGGAGTTTACAGAATGTCGGGCAAGCGTGACCACACTGAACCACTCGTGATTGATGCACTCACGATTGCCGAGCCAAGTTTCAAGAAATCGCCTGTAATTTCGGCGATAAAACGTCCTTTTGCTCAGTTCACACACGACTGGAACGAACAGAACAAAACCGACATTTTCAAATGTCAGGCGGAGAGAAAAATTCTTGAAAGTAAGCTTATGGCACTTGAAAAGAAAGATGATGTTACAGCAGACGAAATTGCCGATTTACAGACAAAAATCAGCAATATTTAGGACAATAATTTTCGCCGTATCGTTGTTGATGACGTTACACCGGAAGCACTTGTGCGACTTCTTTATGAAAACAAGTCATTGCTGATGATTTCAGACGAGGCAGGTATGCTTGGAAATTTCAACGGTCGCTATTCCAATAACATTCCGAACCTTGATTTGATACTCAAATCATACAACGGTGAAACGTATATCAGCGATCGAGTGGGTAGGGACAGCATCACGTTGAAACGTCCATATGTGTCGATTTGTCTTGCCTGTCAGCCTTACGTGTTCGACAGCATGATAAACAACACGGCATTTCGTGGAAGCGGTCTGATTGCACGACTGATTTATTGTTTTCCGAAAAGCAATATCGGTCAGCGAAAATACGATACTCAGCCAATGCCGAAAAATGTCGTTGAAAATTATCAGCACTTAATTTATAAGCTGTTGCACAAAAAATTCACATATCATGACGAAAATGAGATATATCTTCATTTTGAGGGCAAGGCATTCCGTGAATTTGTTGTTTACTATAACAATTTCATTGAAAAAAATCTGCTCACGGAAATGGCATTTTGCAGGGACTGGGGTGGAAAATATCATGGCTTGATTCTGCGAATCTGCGGAATAATCCATTGCATAAAGTGCGAGCTTGACGACAAAAATCCTGCCGAAATCAATGTAAATCTAGTGTATTGTATCGTTGAAAATTAACCGAACGAACTTGCTAAACCAGTA
>CAMWYX010000037.1 GCA_947178575.1 uncultured Ruminococcus sp.
CTTCTGTTGTTGTAGCTTTCGTAGATGTTGTTGTAGCTTTCGTAGATGTTGTTGTTGATTTAGTAGATGTTGTTGTGGCTTCTGTTGTTGTAGATTTTGTTGTAGTTGTTATTGCAGTTGTAGTTGTGGTAGATGTTGTCGTCTCTGGTATTACGATTGGTTTTGTTACAATATCAACTTCAAAGCTTTCTTCCATAAGTGTATTCTGATGAATATACTTCAGGGCATCTTCAGCGACATCAATCTGGACATCAACGGCATTTCCGTCGGCATCTACAGCTGATATTGTACCTATATCCAGTGATTCCACACCGTCAAAGAGCGGTTCGGAATCTGCTATATAGATGTGAAGTGCACCTATTTCCTCATGATAGCGATATTCTGAAATTTTGATGCTGTTCTCAGGGTTGAATTCAAAAGAGACATCGACATCGGTATAAGTATCGACATTCAGTCTCAGCTGAACAGCGGTGATTCCGTCTGTTTTTTCCTCATCGGCAATCAACAGCACGTTTCCGGTCTCGTCAACCTTGATATTGCTGACGGCTTCGGTATTGCCGGCATTAAGAAAGAACATAGTGCCGACTGACAGTGCGGTAACTGCACCAATTAAAACCTTTTTCAACATAACTTACTCCTTTCCGGTTACTTTGTTATTCACCCAGTGTAATAGTAGGAAGGCTATCCTTGGCAGGAACTTCCTCAAAGAGTGAATCGCTGACCATACGCTGACCCTCATTGGTAAGAGCGTTATTTACCCTGTAAAGTTCAACACGAACCGTTTCGGGAACTGTCATACCCTTAATATCTTCGGGTTCAATCCAGTAAATCCATGTACCGTCGGAAACATCTGTAATATTTTTTCCGTCCGGAACGTCGGCAAGGATAATCTGCTGAGACTTAAGATTATTGTCTGCATCGAAACCGCCTACGATATTTCCGTCTCCGTCATAGAGAATCACAACGTTGTAAGCCGGATTGCCCTTATAAGAGCCTGAGAATACAAGTGAATCCTTCGGGATAACGCTACCGTTCTCCTTGTCGTACTCGTAATCTTCACCGAGAATACCGATTACAGCGGAAACTTCTTCTCCGTCTGTTCTGCGGAAGTCAACGTTATCGCCTGTAACGCCGAGGACATCGAGTTCAGAGATTGAAACTGTATTGCCTGTCTGTCCGGAGATAACAAGCTTGACAGAAGATGTTGAATATGTGCTGATATACTTTCCGTCGTCATTTGAGAAGTAAACTGTTTCGCTTCCCTTGAAAGTACCTTCTGCCGTGAGAAGCCACTCATTGTCTTCGTCCAGTACGTAAATCTGATAATCGCTGACAGAACCGCCGTCACCGGCTGTATACTTGAATCCTGTAGCTGTGAGAGTTTTATGGAAGTCGATAACGATTTCAGCCTTATCGTCTTCAACCTTAGGAGCGTAAACTGTGTCAAGGTCATTGTCTATAGCAAGTTTTGCAGGATTATTTTCTTCCTTTTCGCACGGGAGAAGTCCCTCGAACTTATCATCGTCAACGACTACGGCATCGGATTTGAGACCTGTAGCACTGATAGTCCAGTTTGATTTCTCAAAGCTTCCGTCGTGTTCAATTTTAACCATTTTTGTTTCATAAACGGCTGAACGGTAGAGATACTGGTCGATAAGTGTAACCTTATAGAATACGGCACGGTTGTTGAGAGTTGAAATTGTATCCGTAAATGTTGAACCCTGAGCGAATCCGACAGGCATTTCTTCAACCTGACCGCCGGAGATTGTGCAACGAACAACTTCATATCCGAGAATATCCTCAGCCGGAATAATATCGGAAGGAGTAAATTCAAGTTCAACCTTGTTTGCAGAGCTCTTATTGACGGCAACGGAAACATTGTCGATAGCAGAAACAAGCGGAGCAGTTGTTGTGGTAGTTGTTGTTGATTCTGTCGAATCTGCCACACTGCTTGCAGTTGTTACAACTTCTTCAGAAGGCTCTGTCTCCGTCTCCGGAGGAGCTAAAACGCTTCCCTTGCCCTTGAGTGCGTATACACGTGAATCATCGTTTGCAAAGAAGATAGCACGTGTTTCTTTCTCAAACTGTGAAGCATATGCGATTGTATCCTTGTCAGGGCTCTTACCCCAGCGTTCAAAGAATTCAAGAACGTTCTTTTCTGCTGCCGCACAGGCCAGACGCATAAGGTTCTGATTTGAATCGCCGTTGACTTCAAGTGCTATACCATTCGGAGCGGGAGCGGCTTTCGGATTTCTTGCATATGTATCAACTCTTGCATAGAAGATATTCTTCAGCTGTTCGTTATAATCTTCATAAGTCTTGAAGTTAAGAGCATTTGTGTCGTAAGCAAGGTGGAGCTGCCAGTACATACCGAGCTGAGTAGCAATATTCGAGCAGTCTCCCTTTGTTCCGGAAGTTACTTTGCTGTAGATATTCTCGTACTGGAAACGCATACCGTTGTTCTTATCCTGTGACTGTGCAAGCTGAGAGAAGTAGTTGTTTGTGATTTCGGGAACTGCATAAGCACCCTGATTGATGTCGTGACCGATTTCGTGAGAGATACCCCAGCCGTAATATCCGCCGCTTATGTACTTTCCGTCCTCATCGGCGACAATCGGAGTACCCTGCATCATAGGCGGAGCTGAATCCCATTCGATACCGATATGGTTTCCGGAAGCATACATGAACGCACCGGAGAACATACGCTGATAACGAATATTAAGGTGACCCTTAGGAATCTGATTTATTGCGTCCTTTGCAGATGAATTGAGACCCTTATGCTGATAGAACAGATACATCATTTCTTCTGTAGCTTCCATTGATTTAAGAACTGTTTCGGCACGTTCTTCAACAGTTCCCTTTCCTGCTCCCTCGAGAATCTTCTGAGCCGGAAGCGAGTACATCATTGTATCAAGGAGAATATCGGAAGCCTCAAGAATACAGTTGTACTTATCGTAATCATAATCAAGATTCATGTTTTCCGAACCCTTATGGTTCTCATTATGGAGCTTTTCAATCTGCGGAACGTATTCGTCCAGCTTGTTGAGATATTCAACAGTTCTTTCCATACGTTCTTCCTCGTCTGTTACTTTGTAGAGGTCGAGGAAAGGAACTTCCGAACCGCCTGTTACACGAACTGAATATTTTTCGCTTGCGTTTGCATCACCCTGATACTGGATATACAGAGCACCGCCTGATTCAAAGCCCGCACCTGAACTCTTGGTTAAAGTAAAATCATTTGCTCCGACTTTAAGATTAGCACCGTCCAGAACGATGTTACCCGATTCGGAATGATACTGTGTAACGACAAGGCGTAAGTTAGTACTGTCGCCGGTTTTCTTCTTATCGCTTCCGACGTAGATAGTTACGTTCTCGCCCGAACCGATAGAAACGCCGAGAGGCTGCCATGCGTTGATTCCAGAGAATCCACGGCCAGGGTCATTTGTAGTAATTCCATTGTGTATTGCTACAGGACTGCTGATAGATTCGGCATTCAGGATTCTTTCTGCTGTTTCGAGTTCACGGAGGAGAGCCTCTGCATTTGGATTGGCTTCACCGTACTCATCGGGAGTATTTACCTTTTTACGCAGATTCTCGATAGTTCTGTGAGTAACGCCGTCTTTCAGAACAGTGTGCAGGTCATCGACATACAAATCCATAATTTCGTCCATAAGCGTATCGTAGTGATAGAAATATGTTTCTGCAACTGTTATAGGAGATGCCAGATAACGTGCAAGAGAAATCTGAACCTTGTTTGCTGTTACTGCGTGCGGTAATTTGAGGATATAGTAAGGCGTACCGTTCTTATCGGTTTTTCTTGAAGCGAGATTGGCGTAACCGTCATTGAGAATATAAACCAGATTTCCTTCGGAATCCCAGCATCTCATATTTGTATAGCTGATGTCCTGCATTGTGAATATAGCAATGGTATCCAGAGTATAATCCTTGTCGAATGTATACGTCAGACCGTTATTGCCTATACCGTTAAAACCGCCGTCGTCCCATGTTCCTTTTGAATAATAGGAGAACGGGTCGCCGTCGACAGCACCCCATGCGGTATTTTCGAGACCGTCATCAAGAGGGCTTTCAACCATTTCACCGCCGAATCTTGTTACATCAACAATATGAGCCGTTCCGGGATTACCTTTCTCGTCACGGTTGATAACGTTATATTTCGGCATTTCGGGAGCACTGAGGTCTGTCGTTTTTGCTACGGCGTGGAGTGATTCGGGGCTGTCGCCCAAATCATTGTGACCTATTACATAAGCCTCGTATTCCTTAGTTACTTCAAGGTCGTTGATAGTCACGGAAGTTCCCTTAACATCGGGAATTTCAATGAAATCGTCCTCGCTTCCTCTGAGCTTATAGAATACGCTGTAACTCTGAGTATCGTCCATATTTGCCCAAGAAACAGTGATTCCCTTGTATATACCGGAAGCCTTTACGTTATCGGGCTTGTCGGGGGCTTTGTTCGGCTGAGGGATAACATCGACAGAATCGCAGTAACCGCTCTTCCATGTACCGTTTACAGCCTGCACGCTTACCTTATAAACAGCGTAATTCTTAACATCATTGTTATTGAATCTTGTAACGGAAAGTGAATTTGTTGAAGTCATAATAAGTTCGGTTTTTCCGCCCTGTTCGATTTTGACTTCATAACCTGTAACGTTCATGCAGGGACTCCAGCTGAGGTCGAATCTTTCGCTTCCGGCATTAGTTTTAAAGTTTTCGGGTATATCCATTGCCGGTTCGGGAATACGGTTTTCCATACCGTTTACAAATTCAACTTTACTGATTTCGGCGAGGTTGTTGCTGTTCTTCTGCATAGCAGTGATAGTCAGAGTAACTTTCTTTACGGCAACCTGACTTCCGAGGTGGAGCTTGATACTTCCGTGTTCGTCGATTTCGGCATAAACATCACTTTCTTTAAGGAGATAGTGAACATCTGACTTTACAGGAACGGAAACGGTGTGTTCTTCTCCGTCTTCGTCAACGTATGCGACATCAATGAAAGCCTCATCAACGGGATTTGAAGTTCCGGTCTCGAATGTAACGCCGTCCATCATGGCAGCTTCGCCGTCTTTAATCAAATCGAAACCGATAGATATAGGATTATCCTTGGAAACCGCACCGCTCTTGGCAGGGTACAGGGAGATTTCCTCATCGCCGGCGAGCATTTTTTCGACATCGCCTTCAAGGATAGTGCCGTTGAGCGTTTCGGCATGAATAACATCAGGGGAAATAAATTCTTCCACTGCTGCGGTAGTGTCTTTTTCCTCATTGTAAGATGTGGCGAAGAAAGATAAATCAAGAAGATTTGTTTCGCCGTCATTGTTGAGGTCTGTCGTAAATTTTTCAGGTACAGCGATGCCGTCGATAGCATCTATGATAGCATTTTTATCCTCATCATCGATGATATTGTCGCCGTTGACATCACCAATCATGAGAACGCCTGGGTGAACTTCGCCGACATCATATGTATATCCCTTGCAGAAACCGGCGGTAAGTTTCAGAGTATACATTTTCTGAGCGACTGTTATATTCTGGCTGAAAGCGACAAATCCGGGAGCAGTTACAGTGAGGTTATAGTCTCCGTCGGCAAGACCGCTGAAAACGATTTTTCCGTCATGAACGTCACTGGATTTGACGATATTTTCCTTTGAATAGCCGTCAGCACTGCTCAGTTTGAGCGTAAAATCAATATCGTTGTCAATCAGAATAGCGAGGGAAATATCAACCTCAACTCTTCCTACATTGCCTGATACTTCTGATTCTCCGGTGTCTGCTTTTTCCTGAAGACTATCGGCATTAAGTTCCATTATACCGGGGGAATCAGCTGACAGAACGCTGGTACTGTCAGCATTGCCGAGAGAACCGCCGATATCGGAAAGGGCAGCTCCGGCACAGATAGCCTGCGGAAAACTGCACACCATAGATAATGCCAATAAGAAAGCAACTTTTCTTTTCAGACTGCGTTTTCTTATTGTACCTTTCATAATACACCAATCCTTTCTTATTCCGGCAGAATACGCACAACGGAGTTTTATTCATATCATTTATGATACAAACAAAAAAGCAGCTGTAATCCTGAAAAAAATACAGCTGCCCGCAAAACACTCTCATGAACGGTTCGCAACTGATTACCCTATCAATTTACGGGTTTAAGATTTGTGTCCCATTTCCAATAAGTCTGCCGAATATTAATTTATGACGCATCTGAAACACGCCAATTTCACATACATCTGATTATATTATAACTTTATATCTCAAATATGTCAACACTTTTTTTATTTTTCTGCATTTTGCACATCATTTATGATAATTTCGTGGATTTCATAGTTTAAATCACCAAAAACCAAAAAGCATATACTATTATTCTATTACACTATACACAAAAATGTAAATATATTATATTTGATAACGGGATATTATAAAAAATTCCTGCTTTATATATTCTTTACAGATTCAGGCTTTATAAAAGCCTTAAATTTATTTAAAATCGCCTTTGACAAAATATTAATTAAGATGATATAATAAAAGCGATGTGTAGCTTCCGGCGTAAGTCCAATCAATAAGCTGCACACTTAACAAAAATATAATTGCGTGCAGTTCAGAAGGCTGCACGCATTTTTTATATTTTTAAAGAGAGGTATTTTTTATGAAAAACGTCAGACAAAATAAAATGGAAGTAATGCCGGCAGGAAAACTGCTTCTTTCGATGGGAATACCGATGATTATTTCAATGGTATTGCAGGCAGTTTACAATATTGTAGACAGTGCATTTGTATCAAATATGGAAACAGGCGGAGAAGATGCCCTGAATGCTCTGACTCTTGCGTTTCCGTTTCAGATACTTATGGTTGCGGTGGGAATAGGTACAGGGGTAGGTGCGAATGTTCTTACGGCAAAAAGTCTCGGAATGAAAGACCATGAACGTGCCGGAAAAGCTGCCGGAAACGCTGTTTTTCTTGCATTTGTGATATATATAGCATTACTTATATTCGGAATTACCGGAGCAGATGCGTATATACATTCGCAGACTTCAAATACGGAAATTGCGGAAATGGGAACTGATTATCTCAGAATATGCTGTATCTTTTCATTTGGAATGTCATTTTTTGCGGTATATGAAAAACTTCTTCAATCCGCAGGACATTCAATATGCTCAACAATTGCACAGATTATTGGAGCATTAACAAATATAATCCTTGACCCTATTTTCATATACGGCTGGCTGGGACTTCCTGCAATGGGAGTAAAAGGCGCAGCATATGCAACTGTAATCGGACAGATTTTTTCATTCGGAACAGCTCTTATATTTCATCTGAAAATAAACACTGAAATACAAAATAAAATCCGTTACTTAATACCGTCGCTGAACATTATAAAGGATATTTATAAAATAGGACTTCCGGCGATTGTTTCGCAGGCACTTATTTCTGTTATGACATATGGACTTAATCTTATTTACGGAAATATCAGTGAAACAATGGTTACAGCATACGGTCTTTATTATAAAATACAGCAGTTCCTGCTTTTTGCCGCATTCGGCATGAGAGATGCAATTATGCCTGTAACTGCATTCAGTTTTGGTATGGGAGATAAGGAAAGAATCCGGAACTGCGTGAAGTACGGGCATATTTACACATCATCAATCATGATTGCCGGATTGGTTGCAATAGAAATCCTTGCAGTACCGTTTTCTGATATATTCGGATTATCAGGCGAAACCCAGGAGCTTTTCATAAGTGCAATGAAAATAATATCAATCAGTTTTATATTTGCAGGAGTAAATATTGCATTTCAGGGGATTTTTCAGGCAATGGGAGGCGGTATGGAATCACTTATCATATCAATATGCCGTCAAGTAATATTTATATTTCCGTTTGCGTTGATTTTTGCAGGTACAGCAAAATCTGATTCTGCTATGACATGGATTTCGTGGATAACTTTTCCGATTGCGGAAACAATCACAGCAGTGATTGCAGTATTGCTTTTCAGAAGAATATGGCATAAGAAAGAATTTTCACAATAATTTAAAAATAATATGAAAATATCCGTAAGATTTGAATTATCAGAGCATATTTATCGGAAACTATTGATTTTCAAACAATTATATGCTACAATTATATAAGAACCTGTAATACAGATTCTGAGAACAAAACGGAGGTAGCATGACATGAATCTTAACAAATCAGCACGGAAATTAAACTCCATCGCAAGAAAAATATCCGAGGAAACAGGCAGAAAAACCAGCTGTGTTCACAGAAATCTTATTTTCCGCACGCTCGTGATGCTGAGAACAATTGTACCTGAAACCGAAAATATTTTCGCACCGCTTATAAGAGTTCTCATTCCGTATTCAAAGCGTCCCGATAAAAAAGGTGACTATGAAAACGGCATGGGACGGCATTATTACTGTGCGGTGAATACAAACGGACGTGAACGGAATCCCGTAAACTCGTACTACAAAAACGGTACAGGAAAATATTTCAAAAGCGCACGTGCAATGTTTGAAGAAGATTATACAATGTCGCTTACCATGTACTGTGCCGGATTCTACGACAAATCCGCTGAATTTCTCGGGCGTGCCGTTCATATGCTTTCGGATATGTGCTGTATTCCGCACACATCGTCGATGACATATTTTTCATCGGGACGGAATTTCCATAAAGCATATGAAAATCTCGCTGAAATCGTGTATCCGAATCTTGTCACGGAACAGTATCAGCCGGAAATTCCGGATTATTTCCTAAACTATTCAACGTTTGCCGATGACATCAACGAAATCGCACTTGAAACGGCACATCAGATTAAAGATTTAAAATCAGACCCATTTGAAGCTGTTCAGAAACATCTTCTCCGCACCGAGTGCATTCTGGCATCATTTCTGCTGAGATTCTGCAGAGATATAACATTTAATGAACAGCAGGCACATTATGTAACTACAAAATCCGCCTGTCGTCTCATGCCAAGAACCGGACGTCTTATGATAAAAGTCACGGAAAAAGGAATCAGATTCCACGGAGTAAACCCATCGCCTGAATCAGATATAAATATTACGGACGAACTTTTTTACATTGCTCACCGCCATGACGGACAATTTACGCTCTCTCCGGCAAAAGATAACGAGGGAATTGTGCTTGAAGTTTCGGATAATAAATTCATATGGCACAAATTCGACCCTGTACGTGGGGAACAGCTTTTCAGATTATAATACAAAAACGGCTCTTTCCGGAGATTATCCGAAAAGAGCCGTACACAATAAAAAGTTGGGGCAGCGGGATTTGAACCCACGGAGTGACAGAGTCAAAGTCTGTTGCCTTACCGCTTGGCTATGCCCCAGAATCACAGAAAAAATCATTTCTGTGTATTATAGAAAAAAGCCCGACATAACTCGGACTTTTTCTAACATGGAGGCGCCACCCAGATTTGAACTGGGGATCAGGGTGTTGCAGACCCACGCCTTACCACTTGGCTATAGCGCCATGCTGGAGCGGATTACGAGGCTCGAACTCGCTACCTCCACCTTGGCAAGGTGGCGCTCTACCAGATGAGCTAAATCCGCAGATAAAAGCGACCCGGATGAGGCTCGAACTCACGACCTCTAGCGTGACAGGCTAGCGTTCTAACCAACTGAACTACCGGGCCATTATGGTGGGGACTACAGGGCTCGAACCTGTGACCCTCTGCTTGTAAGGCAGATGCTCTCCCAGCTGAGCTAAACCCCCACACAATCGATTTTATCCTGCCGTCCGGAAACATTTCAGACAAATTTTATCTGTCTTTTGTCTGTCCCCTGACGACTATTATATTATATCACAACTTTTTTGATTTGTCAAGCCTTTTTTGAAAATTTTTTTGTATTTTTTGAAAAAATTTTCCGGAACTTAAGATTCCGGCTATATACCGCATTATTTCTGTTCTGAAATTTACAAAAAAACTGCGGAACTGATAATAAACAGAACCGCAGCGGAAAATTATGCTAACAAAAAATTCTTATTCAGCAGACTTCCAGCGGAAATACAAGGTCACAGAAAAGAGTGCCGTTATTGAACGCATCTTCTACCGAAAACGTGTTTCCCCAGTTCTGATAAGGGACATAAGCCATCGCAAGCGGTGTATAAGCCGGAAATTCCGGAACTCTGCCGTTGTCCGCCGATGTGTGATTATAATTCCGGCTCTGACTCTGACTCTGATTTTGATTCTGCACTTGATTTTGATTGTGATTATGATTTTCGTTGCGACCGTAATTCATACGTCCACGGTTAGGCATATTCCTGCTGTTCGGACGCTGTACGTTCCGCAGATTATTTTCACGTTCACGCATATACATTCCCGAATTATCGAAAACATTCATATTCATAATTAAAGCTCCTCCGGAAAATATTGAAACCTGTTAAAATTTCAGATTTCTGTTTATAATATGCGATTGTGAGACTTTGTGTTCACCTTAATATCTAAGAACTTTTTTATTTCCTGTCAAGCCGTTTTATCACGAATCCTGCCGAAAATCCGGTGAATGCTCCGGCAATACAGCCTGAGACCACAAGAACCGGATAATAAGCGGCTACCGAAAAAGTTCCCATAACAACAACAGCCGCCGCTGTCTGACCGGTATTATGCAGAACCGCTCCGAAAATACTGCAAAGCCATATATAATCCGGCGGAATAATTTTTTTGACAATAAGCATTCCGGCGAGACAAAGCAAAGCTCCCGAAAGACTGTAAATCAGAGCCGAAAAATTACTGCTGAAAACAGCCCCTAAAAATACCCTTGTCAGAATCATCATAAGAACTTCACCGCCTTTGAATCTATATACCGCATAAACCGTGAATATATTTGCAAGTCCGAGCTTCATTCCCGGAACAGGCGAAAGATTCGGGAGTCTGAGTTCAATAATAAATACTATGAGTGCCGCCGCCGTCAGAAGTGCAAGTTCCGTGAGTTTCTTTGTTTTAATTTTCATGATGTTCATGTTATATCTGATTATATCAAAGCCTGAGCAAGTGCCTGTCTTACGGCATCGATAATTCCTTGTGAACTGTATGTCGCTCCGGAATATGCATCGACATCGGCACTCATGGATTTTTTAATCTGCGGAATAATGTAATCCATTGCAGGCTCGTAATATTCGGGGTCATCGCCGTCTGCCAGCACCTTAATATCTGTTATGACATCATTTTCAATAATTATTGTAACTGTAATATCTCCGGAATATCCGTATGCTGTAGCGGTATACGTTCCGTTATTGTAGATATATTCCTGCTCCTGCGGTACTTCTTCCGGTATTTCTTCCGGTACTTCCGGATTCTGTTCGGGTATGTTCTCGTCCGGAACAGGATTTTCCTCCGCCGGATTTTCTTCAGCCGGAGTTGTCTCTGTATTATCTGATATTTCTTCTGTTGATTCATCTGATTCTTTGATTACGGATTTTGTAGTTTTACTGGTTTTACCGGAAGTAACGGCTGTATCTGTAGTCGATTCCGTTGTTTCTTCCGAAATTTCCGTCGTGGATTCAGAAGAAACAGTTGATGTATTTTCCGGTATTGTCGTAATTTCCGGCTTATTGGCTTCAGTAGTCAGAATATCTGTCATTATTTCGGTTTCAGGAGTTTTTCTTTCGGGAGCTTTTCCGAATGATAAGATACTGGCAAGGATAATCAGGAGAAGTGCCGAAAATCCGCACATTACACCGGAAATCAGTGATTTGTCAGGATTCTTTTTAACAATATATTTTCTTATTCTCATGGCGGCGTATCCGATGAATACTATGCTGTACAAAATAATGCTGATATATTTATCTGTAATTCCACGCCTTGCCTGCGGTACATAAAGTATCATGATATGGAGATATATCAGAGCATAGAAAAGATACGCAGTACGCTGAATCTTTTTCCATGTTTTCGGATTCATCTTTTTACGGATTTTCTTGAAAGACATCACCGCAAGCGGAAGCATAATCAGAACAAGCAGAACAACGACAATACAGGTCATAATAAATTCAGATGTAAATGAACGACCGAGACTTATATTGTTCGAGAGAGTTTTAATATACTGTATTCCGTAAGTAATCACATGAGACATCGTAACCGCCGAGGCAAGAATTGAAAGTTCACCACGTATCGGCATAATCTTTTTTATGGCGGAAGAACCGTTGGGAAGTGCACCAGCAATCATTACCGTACACCATAAAGCACCCGCAAATGAACCCTTGGAAAAAATTCCGATGACGTACTCACTCAAAAAATCAGGCATAGTGCGGACGTATTCGGTCTGGGATATAACCGAAACAGCTATAGTCAGTATAATTCCGGCAATATAAAACGGAACAGGATATTTTTTCAGCGGTTTGTCCCCGAAAAAAACAAGACATAAAACCAAAACAATTGAAATAATAAAAAGCATTTCTATAAATTCCTTTCTGTATAGTCGGAAAGCCTGTTCACACGGATTTTAGATAAATTCCATGTGAACAGGTTATTATAATAAATCTGAAAGCATGATTATTTCCGGAAAATCAGTTGTTTTTCTTTTTTCTGAAAACAAGAACAGATGTTCCGGCAAGGGTCATAACAGCAAGAGGAAGCACCACACCTGCCGAACCGGTTTTCGGGCTGTCGCTCTTATTTGCAGATGAACCTGAATTTCCGGCATTTGATACGGCGTTCTTTGAAGATACAGCCGATGTATTTCTTGCGGTTGTTGCCGGCTGAACATTTCCCGGAGACGTTGGCTGAACAACTTCCGGAGATGTAGGCTGTATCTGTTCTTCTGCCTTTACTTCAATATCAAGAACCGTATTATAACCGGTTGCAGAAACAGCAATTGAATAATTTCCGCTGCCGTCGAATATATTTTCACCCCTTGCTGAAGCCGAAAAATCAATTGTTCCGTCATCGCCTATAATTTTTGTTGCACCTCGTCCGCTTGCGGCATATTTTGTACCGTTTACCGTGACTTCGGCGATATTCTTGACAAAGTTGGCAAAATCAGATTCATCGGCATCATCTGCCCTGATAAGTTTTCCGTCCGAATATTTCGCCGGCATACTATCAGATGAGAGTACAAAATCTGACGTGATATCCGCATATTTTCCGTTTTTGTCGCTTATTGTGAGTGTATAGCTTGACGGAAGAATATCCGTATAGCTTATTTCGGTATCGGAAACAATAAATCCGTCAGAATCTACAGAATATGATTTGACAAAATCGTCAGGAAATCCCGAAAGCGTCATTGAAGTCTTTCCCGTACCGGATTTTGAATTTTCAATCACAACTTCACCGGCAAACTTAACCGGAACATATGTATCTGTGGCAACAGTCGTGTAACCGTCAAGCGTAATAAATACGATTTCGTTTATGGTCGAACCCATAAGGGACTCGAAATTCTCATAACTGAGCGTATTGCCGTGCGGTTCAGAGGTTACTATTCCGGAAGACCATGCGATTTCGCCCCTCCAGATATTTTCCTCATGACGCATGGCGTATGTATTTCCGTCGGAAGTCTTTATCAATGCACCGTAAACAGCACCCATTTCGGGAGGATTTTCAATATCTATAAGATAATCGCCCCAAGGCGTGCTTGTACCGAGCTTGACCGCCGAACCCTCCGCTGTAACCGGTTCACTGTCCTGAACTGCCGAAAACGATACACCGTCATCATTTACAGTTACAATTTTGTATGCAGGCGGAACATAATCAACCGCCGTAAATCCGTAATTATTTTCGCCGAGTGAATCAAGTTCAGCCTGAGTTAAGGCAACAGGATACGTCACACCGAGAATCTGACCTGTACCGTCATCATTTGCCTGATTATATGTTCCCTCAAAAAGTCCGCCGATGTCATTCTTTGACCATTTTGATGTCGTGGCAGATGAAAACGCATCTACTTCATAAGCGTTTTTGCTTTCGCCGAACTCTGCGGAATAGAAATCATTATACGGAATATTCATAGTTCCGTAAATCAGTTCATCATCTGCCGAAACAGAAAACGGCACTGATGACAAAACCATAGCAGAAACAGCAGAAAGAACAATAATATTTTTCTTTTTCATTATAATTACTCCTTATGAATTTTTGTTATATTATACTAACAGAATTAATATTATCATAAATCATCGGTTATGTCAAGCTAACAAAAATAATTTTGTCTTTTTGAACAAAAGTTAGTATAATATAACAATCTGTATGCCAAGTATTACCAAAACGATGTTTCCTATAACTGACAGAATGTGAATATTCTGTCGGTTTTCCCTGAACAGCAAAAAGACTGATTTCTCAGTCTTTCTGCCTGATTCGGTAAATTGTCGCATAGATTTAATCCATATGGAAAATTATTCTGATTTACAACTGTTTACTTTAAAATTTCTTTCAGTGTGTCCATGAGTTTTTCTATATTGATAGGCTTTGCAACGTGACCGTTCATACCTGCTTCAAGTGCCTGCTGTTTGTCTTCTTCAAAGGCATTGGCGGTCATTGCCACAATCGGAATCCGAGCCTTTTCGGGGTCGTCAAGAGACCGTATTTCCCTTGTTGCCTGATAGCCGTCCATTATCGGCATCTGAATATCCATAAGAATCAAATCATAGGCATCTGCCGGAAGTTCCTTTATTCTCTCTACTGCCACAGTTCCGTCGTCTGCCGTATCAATAACGAATCCGACATTTTCAAGAATAGCCTGAGCAATTTCCTGATTAAGCTCGTTATCCTCCACAAGCAGAATTTTCATTCCGTCGAAACGCAGTTCCGGAGTATCGTCTTCTTCCGAATCGTCCTTATCGATATACGGTGCGGCAAGAACGCCACGCAGTTCCGAGAAGAAAATAGGCTTTGAACAGAATGCCGTAACACCGGCTTCTCTTGCTTCTTCCTCAATATCCGTCCAGTCGTAGGCGGTGATTATGATAATCGGCGTAGTATCTCCGATTACTTTTCTGATTCGGCGGACGAGTTCAATACCGTTCAAATCGGGCATAGACCAGTCGATTATATATGCACTGTAAGGTTCATTCTGTTCTATAGCGAACTCTGTACGGACGAGGGCTTCTTTTCCGAGAGTAGTCCAGTCGGGATGCATACCGATAACGGAGAGCATTTTTCCGACGCTTACACAAGTATTAATATCATCATCAACTACCAGCGCTCTCAAATCCGCAAGCTGTTCAAGACGCTGTGATTTTGCAGGAACATCGGCAACCTTGAAACGGAATTTGACAATAAATTCAGAACCCTTGCCCTCCTCGCTGACTACCGTAATAGTACCGTTCATCATATCAACGATATTTTTAGTGATTGCAAGACCGAGACCTGTTCCCTGTATTCCGCTTACTGTGGCGGTCTGTTCTCTCTCGAACGGCTCGAAAACGTGTTTCAGGAACTCCGGACTCATGCCGATTCCGGTATCTTTTACCCTGAATTCATACGAAGCGTAATTTTGTTCTTCCGATGTCTGTATAACACGGACGCTTACCATACCGCCCGGCTTTGTATATTTCATGGCATTGCTCAGGATATTCAGAAGAACCTGATTCAGACGGAGTTTGTCGCAGATAATATTTTCGTTCACGACATCAAGAGTATCTATATAGAACTCCAGCTGTTTTGACTTTACATCTGACTGAACGATTGTTTTGAGGTCGTGCATGATTTCCGGCAGACTGACTTCTTTTTCTTCAATCTTGACTTTACCGCTCTCAATTCTGCTCATATCAAGGACATCATTTATCAGGCTGAGAAGATGGTTGCTGGAAGTCATTATCTTGCCGAGATAGTCCTGAACCTGCTCCCTGTTGTTTATATGACTTGCCGCAAGTGATGTAAATCCGATAATCGCATTCATGGGAGTACGAATATCATGCGACATATTATTAAGAAATGTAGTTTTTGCGTTATTTGCATACTGAGCCTGTGCGAGTGCTTCGGCAAGAATATCTTTCTGTTCCTGTTCACGCTTTATAACCTCGTCAATATTCCGGAATCCGACAAGGATAAAACATTTATTTTCGGATTTGGCTTCTCCTAATTTTATATAAGTGTATTGGAAATGATGTATTTCTCCGTCAACGAGTATACGATATATTCCGGTGTATTCGTCACCTTCTTCGAGCTGTTTTCTTACTTTGCCGATAGAAAGAGCTTCGGCGAGATACTGCCTGTCTTCGGGGTGAACACGGTCACGTATATACTGCTCAAGAATCGGAGTATACGGCTGTTCTCCGACGGAATCCTTTTTCAGACCTTTTGTAACATAGCCTTCAAGTTTTATGATTCTTGCGGTATCTGTTTCATCATTGACAGCAAAAACATTTGTATAATCACGGCTGAGTGCTTCAACAATTGCGAGTTGTTCGCTCATTTCCTTGTTTGACTGTTCTTTTGCGTTCAGAAGTCTGGCGTTCCAGCGTCCTCTGAGATACAGCACAAGAATAATAAACATAACCAAGGTAAAACCGAATACGCCGAAAAGCATCATCTTGGGATTAGCCTGAAGATACTGTGTCAGACTCATATCATCAACGGTATATGTTGTATATTTTGAGACAAACTGATTCAGCATCTCGTTATGTACCTGCTGAATGCACTTGTTGAGTATTGATATAAGTTCGTGGTCTGTGGTATCACGTATGTACATACGGAAATCTATATTCATATTATTCGCTATGCTGTAGTACAATGATTTTGTTTTATCATTATTGACAAACAGCTGTGCCGCATAGGCATAGACATATGCCGCATCTACTTCCTTATCGAGTACAGCCTGCATGGCGGCTTCTCTTGTGGGATAAGTCAGAATATCAATATCTCCGTAGAACTCTTTTACAATAAGGGATTTGCTCTGCGAATCTGATACGGCGACCTTTTTTATATCGCCTGAAAAATCCTGACGTATTACCCTTGCAACGCCGGTTGTCATATACACATCAGTATCAAATCCACGGTAATCGGATTCCTCATTGATTGCATTTGACATAAGTCTGTCAATGACGACATCAACGCCGTTCTGGCTTGCTATATTGTAATAATCTTCTTTGTTGTCAGTAACCACAAATTCATAAGGAAGTCCGGCAAGTGCCATAACGTAGTCGAAATAATCCGGAAGAATACCTTTTAATTCTCCGTCCTCAACATAGGAATATGGCTCTCTTGTTCCGAGTGCGGTCACGGTAACATCTTTTTCACCGGAGACAACCGAGCGGATATATTCCTTTTCACGTTCTGTAAATACAAGTTCGTTTGAATACGTCGGGCCGTAGTACTCATAGAACAATGTATTTTTCCAGTCTCCCTCGTTCATATTCATCTGTTCTATGGCGTAGTTTATTTCGTTGAGGAGTTCGGTATCGTCTTTTCTGACAATTGCGTAGAAACTGGCTTCCGAGATTACGTCGAGAGTTTTTTCATTTTCTGCTTTTCTCAAATCGCTGGAAATTATAGCATCAACATCGCCGTTCTGCAAAGCATTTGTAAGGTCGTCTGAATCGTCGTATTCCTTAGTCGAATATGAAAAATCGTGTTCCTCGGCGAAATCTATGAATTTCTGGTTCTGACTGCTTCCGGTTAGAAGACCAACAGTCATACCGTCATAGGTATCATAATTACTTCCATGGAAACGGTTATTATCAAGGCGGACTGAAATAATCGTATTATTCCGTCCTATAGAGTCGGAGAATGCAAATTCTTCTTCACGCTCGGGAGTTCTGCGTGCGGAAGTTACCACGTCGATTTCGCCGTTTTTCAGCATTTCCTGCATTTCGTTCCATGATTTATCATATCCAATATACTGGAAATTCAGGTGGGAATATTCGGAAATCATATTAAGAAGTTCGATACCATAACCTGTCAGGCTTCCGTTTTCGTCTTTCATATGATAGCCCTCAAAATAGAATATACCTGCCCTGACTGTTTTGTTATCAGACTGTGCACCGGCTGATATTCTTATTAATCCTGACAGACTGGATATAATAAAGAAAAGGCATATCATAAATGCAATGGTTATTTTTATGTATACTCTTTTTCTGGTCTGCATTGTTCTCACCTCATGATAAAATAGAAACTGTGACATCCTCCCCCGCCTATAGAGGCGGGGGCTTCCTCTTGCAGAAGCAAGCAG
>CAMWYX010000038.1 GCA_947178575.1 uncultured Ruminococcus sp.
ATTTTCTTCTATTAAATTTTAAATCCTTTGCCTCAACATCATAAAGAATAATATAATTGATGCAATCCTAACAAGAAACAATATGTTACTACCATTAAATTGTTCAAATAACTTCATTGATATACATTTATCCCAATTTGATATAATATATTTTGAAAGTATTATTAGTAGTAGAATATAAAATATTCCATAAATATTTGAACATATCAACGTGAAAAAGCGTTTAAAAAATCCTTTTATTTTGAGTGCGGTTGTTCTCATTATACTATCTTCCTTTCTACATCGATTTTTGATTAGATAAAAATTTACGATTTCAAACCAGCTAAATTTTCACTTCTGATACATCTATTTCGTCGTTCATTAACTTAGGGAGCAGGGCATCACGGAGGGCGGAAAGACGCTGATTTTCAAAACAATTATTAGATATTAAGTTATATATGGGATTTACTATATTTTTATATTTTTTAATATCTTCTTTATGTGGTATATAAACTGGTAAACTTTCCACATTTTGTTTATTAATATGTTGTTGTGCTCCGCCTGTCTGATGTAAAGTAAGTTGTTTAATGTTTGTTTTAATAAATGGAAAAATAAATTCATAAGGCAAATTTTCATTAGGAATTATTCCAACAACTGACTGATTGGCACAACTTTCTATTTCAAGTAAGCTGACCTTACCTAAAGTTGCACCTGTAATTGCTAATACAGTAGTTTTTTCAGGTAATAATTTTGTTGAGGAAGAATTTAATCCTTTTTTCGTAATAAATTCACTTGGTGATGTTATTCTGAAACGATTTACTTCTCCTGAATTTATCCAAGAAATATTACCGTTCCAATATTCTGGATTTTTACGGCTTGGTGTTCCGCCAAGAACACAAGAACATATTTCACCAAGTGTTGTTATTTTCCAGTTATCAGGCATAACGCCCCCAAACGGCTCAAAGTCCACAAACCAAGACTTGAAAATAGCCTGTGCCTGCTCCTCAAGGTTTTTGTTTATGCGGTTATTGAGTTCTATTTTGTCGTCGAGGGCGGACAGTACGGAGGCTATTTGATGTTGAGTTTTAAGGTCAGGAACTTCAACACGCATAGGTGCTAACTCTGAGGAAAAGGTAATCTGCGGAAAAGTCCCTGACCTTGTTTCAGCTAAATGTTGCAGTTTATTAATAAGCGTTTGCGACTTCAGGATATTATATAGAAAACGTGGTAATACAACTTCTTTACGAGGTCTTAATACCATTAATTTTGTTGAAGCAATATAATTTTCTGTATTATCAAAGTCTATATATGCAAATCTTCTATTTGCCGGACGAATTTCAGAGTAAAGAATATCATCACGCTTGAAAGTTTTCTTAAATTGACCCTTTAAATTTTCATTTTCCACAGGAGAATGATTCAGTACTTTTCCATCTAAAACATCAGAGGTATTTATTAAAATTACCTGTCTATCGCTTCTTTTATATGTATCAGAAACAGTATCACACAATTCACCAATAGTAAAATTTTTCCATTCAGATTTCATGTCCAATCACCCTCTGCCTCGTCAATCTTTTTTTGCAGTGTATCCTCCAGAACGGCAAATGCAGGAATAAAACTATCACGGATGAGCAGAATCATTTCATCGATTTCTTCCTCACCATATATATGAACGGAAGTATTACGTTTTTTCAGCATAGCAAGCCAGACGGAAGAATCATCTACAAAACCGCACTTATAACCAAGCTGAAGAATTTCTCTGGGAGAACCTGTTTCTGAACCCTCAGCACCATGAAGACTTAACACCTCTTTTAAAGCTTTCCACGCAAGCTCAAAGGTCAGGTTAAACTGTCCGATTATACCTGTTCTGTATATTTCATTATTATTTGCAAACTCAAAGTCTGCATTTTTCAGAATATTCAGGCAATTTCTGAAATTATCATATTTCTTCATATAAAATAACACCGTCCCTGTTTATTTCAGTCTGTAATTCTTCGGAAATGCCCTTGTCGAGTTCCACAACGTCAAACATCAACAAAGTCCATGTTTTTTCTTTAATGTCATAATAAAAATCAAGTGCATTTCCGCCACTTATTGCAAGGTCAATGTCACTTCTTTCAGAATTAGTACCTCTTGCCCTCGAACCAAAAAGAATTACTTTTTTAACCCTATTTTTCCTTGCGATTTTAATAATATCTCTCTCTACTCTTTCAGGGAGATTATATTTCATACCCGATAGCCCCCAGTTTTTCACGGATTTCATTTTCCAGTTCATGAGATTTCCTGAACATCTCCGAAAGTTCCGAAGTCAAACGATTCATTTTGTCGCTGAAAGGCTCGCTGTCCTCTTCCTGTTCCTCGATACCGACGTAACGACCGGGAGTTAAAATATAGTCCTGCTTTGCGATTTCCTGAGTAGTCGCAGATGCACAGAACCCTTTTACTTCCTCAAGAGTGCCGTTCTGGAAATCGCTGAAAATATCGGCGAGTTTCTGAATATCATCATCTGTGAAGTCACGATGTTTACGGTCTGTCATATAACCCATTTTGCGAGCATCAATAAATAAAGTCTTACCTTTTTGCTTTTTGTTTTTACTTATAAACCAAAGAGTAACAGGAATCGTTACCGAATAGAAAAGCTGAGTCGGTAATGCGACAATGCCTTCAACTAAATCATTTTCTATAATATTCTTGCGGATTTCACCTTCACCGCTTGCCTGAGTTGATAATGCACCATTAGCAAGTACAAGACCTATTTTTCCGTTAGGTGCGAGGTGATGTATCATATGTTGAATCCATGCAAAGTTAGCATTATTTGGCGGAGGAGTACCATATCTCCAGCGAATATCATTTTTTAGTTTATCCTGTCCCCAGTTTGAAAGGTTAAACGGCGGATTTGCCATGATGAAATCGGCTTTTAAGGATTTATGTAAATCATTGAAAAAAGTATCCGCATGATATTGACCGAAATCTGCTTCAATACCACGGATAGCCATATTCATTTTAGCCATTTTCCAAGTATCGGCGTTTGATTCCTGACCATATACGGAAATATTTTGCCTGTTGCCCTGATGAGCTTCCACAAATTCGGCGGAATGTACAAACATTCCTCCTGAACCACAGCAAGGGTCATAAACACGGCAGTTTTCAAAAGGTTTTAAGATTGCCACAATAGTTTTAACTATACTTTCTGGTGTGTAGAACTCACCGCCCTTGACACCCTCATAAGCTGCAAACTGTTTGATACAATATTGATATGTCGTACCTAAAATATCACGGCTTGTATCGTTCATATCCATATTTGTGAACAGGTCAACAACATCTCCGAGAACTCTTTTGTCCAAATCCGGACTTGCATAATTTTTCGGGAGAACATTTTTCAGAGTTTTGTTTTCGTCCTCAACCGCACGCATTGCATTATCAATAACCTGTCCGATTTCAGGAGTATGAGCCGATGCGGAAATAACTTCCCAACGTGCCTTCTCGGGTACGAAGAAAATGTTTTTCATCATGTAAGCATCGGGTTCATTCTCAAAGCCGTCACCCTCGGCAACAAGTTCATTATAGCGTTTTTCAAATGCACTCGAAATATATCGCAGAAATATTAGTCCCACGATAACTTTTCTGTATTCAGCAGCTGGAATATGTCCCCACAGAACGCAGGCAGCGTCCCAAATCTGCTTTTCAAAATCAATTTTTGCACTATTCTTTTTATCCATATTTAATACTCCAAAAAATTCACACTAAAATATATTTCATTATATCACACATTGCATAACAAGTCAATATTTTTCATTTTATTAATTTTTTCACAAGATATATGTTTTCTCAAAATCTCATCTTAGCCAAAAAACAGCAGGAAATCTTCTTTCAGACTTACCGCTGTTGTCATTTTATTATATTGAATTATTCAACATTTTCAAACGTCCATGACTGACATGTACTTCCTGTCAGAACCCACTGCTGAACATTTGCTATGGCGTTTATTTCCGCATTTATAACCTCAATGCACTTTGTTTCTTTTGAGCATTTCGTCAATATCAGGTATGAACCGTCGGATTTTCTCTTGAGCTTGAACTTCTGTGAGTCAGCTCCTGTGAATGTTGAAATTTCACTTTACGTGTTTCTCTTATCTGTGCAATTTATAACTTTCAACATACTTTTTGAGGTTTTAGAACAGGTCTAATATTATTTGATTATGGATAATGTGCTCTGATATAAAAAGACTTATTATGGCTTAAATCTTTATGTTCCTTTAATTTTATCGCAGTATTAACCTTTAGATTTATACTGGGTGATAATTGATAAAATTGACATATTCCCCGATAAAACAGCAAAACCTGCTATTCCGAATAAAGTAATAACTATATAACTTATTATATTCTTTAACTTTATAATGTTTTTTCTGTTAATTAACAGATACAAAGTGAATCCGATAATTATTTTCATTATTACAGCAGGAACCATATGTGAATAGTCTTTGATATGTATTAAATTGTCCAGTCCTTCCGCTGTGAATACTGCCGGAAGTAAATTTATTCCGAAGTATTTCAGCTTACTGTTATCCTGATTTGCCATATATGCTCCGAATCCGAATACTGTTCCCGCAATGACGGCAACAATAGTCCATAATAAAATATCTCTTTCAAATGTAAAAGCATGATGATTCAGGACAGCTTCCGAAATATAGTAACCATAAACACATCCAAATAAGCATACAATCGTGATGACTACAGAATGTAACTTATTTTCTTTCTCGAAATAACTTATCAGAAACGCAGGAATAAGCCATACTGCCCCTGAATTTGCAAGAAAATTAAAATTTATCGGAAGATATTTTTGTCCGAATAAGGTCAGTACTCCTACAATCAATCCGATTATAACTGATAAAATATAATTTTTTGTGACTTTCAAAAAAATACACTCCTTTTTATTTTACTTATAATAAATTTATTTACAATCAGGTAAACCAATAACTTTTCTGACAGTCTCTAAAAATCTTTTTACAGTAGGCGACGGATTTAGAGAATGAAGAAGTCCGAACGGAATACAGTAATCCCAGTCTACCGGAAGAACTTTCAACAATGGGTGAACGTTTTCCCAGTTATCAATACAAATCATCATATTATCGCTGTTTTCGCATTGATTGAAAGCGTTCAGTGTGAACATATCAAAGTCAACAATATTTATCTGTGAATGATTCTGAATTAAATCATCACGCATAATATCAAGACATTTATTCCAGCCTCTGTGTATAATCATAAGATTTTTTCCGTATAAATCAGAAACATCAAGTTCTGATTTCTGTGCGAGTTCATTATAAATAGAAACCGCACATCTTATCGGTTCATATGAAAGAAGAAGTCCGTCGCATTTTCGGGATTTAAGAAAATTGTTGTCAAAAAGACCTGCTACAATATCAATATTTTTTCCGAGGTTTTTCAGAATTTCTACAGAATTTTGAGGGGTATTATCAAACGGAACGAGCTGAAATTTCAAATCCGGACAGATTTCATGAATACTTGACCACATATCCATTAAAAATTGTCCGGGGTCATTGGAGATGTACCGATTCTTATGACAGATTCATCTTTCTGCATTGCATTTCTCGCACGGTTGACGGATTCGTTACAATATCCGATGATATATTTTGCATCATGATACAGAGATTTTCCGGCATCTGTCATAACAAGACCTCTGTGTGTACGCACAAATAACCGCAGATTAAGTGAATACTCAAGAAGATTTATCTGTTTTATGACAGCAGGAGGAGAAATATATAATTCTCCCGACGCTTTATTGAAACTTCCGCAGTCAGCTACTTTTATAAACGTTTCCAGTTGAGGATTATACATAATGATACCACCTTTAATAATATTATTTTATCATTATAGCATAATCCTGTACTGATTTCAAGTATTAACCATAAGGTTTCAGTAGATTTTCACAAACAAAAAGCTGTCCGCATTTATTAATACAGACAGCTTTTAAATTAAATTTTTACCAGTTTTTCTTTTCTTTTGAACCATCGTGTTTGGTCTTGCGTTCCTCAACCATTTTTACAAACCATTCCACCATTGCAGGGTCATAATGCGAGAAGAAAGAACTTGTTTTTGTATCGAGTGATGCAATTACTACCATATCTTCATTATCAAGTGCAAAATCGAATACATTGAAATTCTGTTCCATACGTTCAATGTGTGTAGACTTCGGAAGCACTATAACGCCTCTCTGAATATTCCAGCGGAGCATTACCTGAGCAGGTGTTTTTCCGTATTTTTCGCCGATTGCAGTCAGAACAGGATTTTCAAAAAGACCTCCTCTGCCCTCACCGAACGGAGCCCATGCCTCAATCTGAACTTCATATTTATCCATCCATTTTTTAGCCTCTGTCTGCTGATTTAACGGGTGTGTCTCCACCTGATTCACCATAGGAACAATATCAGCGAAACTTGCAATATCAACAAGTCTGTCGGGATAGAAATTTGATACACCGATTGCTTTCAGAATACCCTCGTTATAAAGTTCTTCCAATGCACGATATGCACCATAATAATCGCTGAAAGGCTGGTGCAGTAGCATAAGGTCAATGTATTCCGTCTGTAATTTACGCATTGATTCGTAGACAGATTTTTTTGTTTCCTCGTAGCCGTAATGCTCTACCCATACTTTAGTTGTAAGAAAAATTTCGTCTCTCGGAATACCGGATTTCACAATGGCGTTGCCTACTTCTTCCTCGTTGAAGTAACTTTGTGCCGTATCAATAAGACGGTATCCTGTTTTCAGTGCATCAAGAACGCATCTCTCGCACTCCTCTTTTGTAACCTGATAAACACCATATCCAAGTACTGGCATTTTCAGACCGTTGTTAAGCTGTACGTATTCCATAACAGCAAACCTCCTTTGTTGTTTGTAATTATATTATAACCTGTTTTTTTACGTTTGTGAAGTTCCGATTAGTTTATTAGTAATAACTTTAAGGTTTACAGTGATTAACAAATATGAACTTCTCTTTTTAAAAACAGTATGATATAATTAAATCACAATATCAAACCGGAAGGAGTTTTTATTTTGAGTAAGAAAGTTCTTATTTTATCGGGAAGTCCACGAAAAAACGGAAATTCCGATATTCTCTGCGACGAATTCATGAGAGGTGCTGTTGAAAGGGGAAACGAAGTGGAAAAAATACGTATCGCTGAAAAGAAAATAGGTTACTGTAAAGCCTGTTATTATTGCAGACATAGTGAGGGGATATGTGCAATCAAGGACGATATGGCAGAAGTTCTTCAGAAAATGATAGATTCTGATGTCATAGTAATTGCAAGCCCTGTATACTTCTATTCCATCGACGCACAGTTAAAAGCACTGATTGACCGTACTGTCGCAAGGTGGCTGGAGGTTCGTAATAAGGAATTTTACTATATCGCAACTATGGCAGATGAAGAAATTTCTTCCGCTGATACAACACTTGCTTGTTTCAGAGGTTATGCTGACTGCGTTGAGGGTGCAAAAGAAATGGGTTTTATCTGCGGAGCAGGTGTATACGAAAAGGGAGAAATAAAAAATACTCCGTTCATGAAACAAGCCTATGAAATGGGAAAATCAGTGATATAACTATTTAAAATAATTTTTTTAAATCCTAAAGAAATAATGACATATTTCGCAGGAGAAAAAACACTTGACGAATGCATTTCACTTATTCAGAACAGAGTGTCTGTCTCGATAAGCAGACACGCGTAATCAAATATTTTACAAAAGATGATTTTTACCGACAATAAGCTGTTGTACTTATTGTCGGATTTTTTATTTTCAGTACTTGCATCTTCTTGTTAAAATAGTACAAAATATAAAATTATTATTGTATATAATGCTGATTTTTCAAAAAAAGTGATTATTTATAGTTGACAAATCTATAAGACTGTTGTATTATAAAAACGTAGATACTACTACTGTCTTATGAAAGGAGGAAATAAAGTATGGATAATAAACTCGTTGATTCTGAATTAAAGGTCATGAGCGTACTTTGGAATGAGGGTGATTGTCCCGCCCGATATATTGCCACAGTGCTAACAAATAAGTATGGCTGGAATATCAACACCACCTATACACTTATTAAACGTTGTATTAAGAAAGGTGCAATAGAACGTTCTGAACCAAATTTCATGTGCCATGCACTCATTCCGAAAGAAGAAGTTCAGAAAGCAGAAACCAATGAACTCATTAATAAAATTTATGACGGTTGTGCCGAAAAATTATTCGCCTCACTGTTGGGAAGAAAAAAATTATCTGCAAAACAGATTGAACGACTGAAACATATTGTTGACAAATGGGAATGAGGAGATGTTTATGAGCTTACTTCAAATGAGTTTTACCGGAACAATTTTAATTATTGTCATTGTGGTAATCAGGGCAATTGCAATACATCGTTTACCGAAAAAAACCTTTTCAGCATTATGGTTACTTGTAATTGTCCGCCTGCTCTGTCCGGTTTCTGTTCCGTCACCATTAAGCATCTATTCTTTAGTAACCAAAAATAATCAAGAAATTTCAGATAATATGGTATATGAAAATCAACAGACAATTTTTCCGGCAGTCACTGAAAAAATTTATAACAATTATGTTACAAGTGATACACCGCAGGAGTTACTGGTAAAATCTACTGTATCGATATGGGATATAGTATGGGCTATAGGTATGTTGCTTTTCGCCGGATTATTTTCGGTATCGTATATCCGATGTATACGTGAATTCAGAACATCATTACCCGTTAAAAATGATTCCATAGAAGAATGGCTTGATAAAAATAATCTGAAACGTAAAATTAAAATACGTCAGTTCAGCGGAATTTCAACCCCTATGACTTATGGTTTGTTTCGTCCGGTAATCCTGCTCCCCGAAAACATGGACTTTAATAACAGACAGAATTTACAGTATATACTTTATCACGAATTTGTACATATCCGTCACTGTGACGTGGTTTTAAAGATACTCACTACAACAGCTTTATGTGTTCACTGGTTTAATCCGTTTGTATGGTTAATGTATATTTTATTTAACAGAGATACAGAGCTGATTTGCGACGAATGTGTTATAAAGCATTTCGGCAGAGAGAAAAGGTCGTTCTATGCAGAAATGTTAATCAGTATGGAGGAAAGAAAAAATATTTTTGCTCCGTTCTGTAATAATTTCAGTAAAAACGCAATTGAAGAAAGGATTGAATCTATTATGAGAACCAAGAAAATATCCGTTTTAACTCTGGCATTAGCCTGCACGATTGTAATCGGTACTGCCGGTGTGTTTGCAACATCTGTACAGGCAGACAAGGAAGAATCTTCAGCACAGACCGTGGAGAATGATATGACATACGATACGGAAACCGGTATCGAATATACTCAGCTTTTTAAACCGTCGGACTGGTGGACTTATGAGGAGTACGCCGAATGGCTTGAAAACGAAAAGAAAGAACTTAAAAATATAATCGGCGAAAAGGCTTGGACAGCATCAAGAGGTGACTTCGTATGGACGGAAGAACTGGTTGAAGAAACCATACAGATGTACGAAGGAATACTTGAGGAAATAAAAAACGGTGCTATGTATTCAAAGTTTGATGACGATGATATGATAGTAATCACTGATAATGACATTGAAAGTACAATCCGTGAATGTTATGCGGTTACAGAATATGATGATATAGTTGACAAACAGACTATTGATATATTCAAAATCTATGAACCGTTTGGAATGACTTTTGACACTAATAAAAATGAACTTACTTTCAACGGAAAATTAGTCCGTTGGTTTGAGGACTATTACCCTGTAGACGGCGATAATATGGCAGGAATAAGCAAATTTAACAAAAATGGTGTTGTTGATGTATACGCCGTCAGGGATTTTACGGATTTGAAAAGAAATTCAGACGGTTCATTTGACCCGTCCGGAAGACTGATAGATTTGAAAGAATTTTCACAGGAAGAATTTAATTCACGTGACATAAACGAAATAAAAAATCCGGAGCAGATGACAATATCCGGTTATACAGATGAAACTACACAGGATATTATTCAGGATATTGGTCAGCAGACAGAGGAAACGCAGATTTTGTTAAAAGACTATATGCCTTTTGGTCTGAACTATGAAATTAATTCCGCTACTGGTGAGCTTAGTATGGACTGGCAGGGTAAACCTGTACACAGCATTTTCGACGAACAAAAAAGCGTATGGATTGCCAATAATCAGAACGGTTTTAATCTTGGCGATGATGCGGTTGATTTGGAAGCGGTCTATGAAAACGGTACACTTACAGGACTTAGAGATACACAGAATCATTCTTCACACAATTCAGTTACTGTGGAGCAGGAAGCAATAGCCGGTGAACCTCTTTCAGATAAGGAAATAAACTCATGGCTTGCGGAATACGGACAGTTCGGAGTAACTTATGATAAAGTAAATAATCAATGGTATTTCAATGGCGAAAAAGTCCGTCAGTTCAGGGATATTCTCACTTCCAACGGTGAAGACCTTACAAGCGGAAAATTTCACGGTTCTATGCGGAATCTGAGCGGTAACGGTACTATTGATATTTATACAGTCCGTGATTTTGATAACTTAAATTCCGACGGAAACGGAACTCTGACAGATATTAAATCATACAGTCCGGAAGAATTTAACGAACACACTTCACCGGACGGAATTTTAACAGAATCTCCGTAAACAAAAAAACGGCAGACTGAACATAGCAGACTGCCGATATTTTTTATTTCATCAAATTCTCATCACTCCACTGTTTCATATCTGACAGTATCGGCATAAATTTTTTACCCATTTCAGTCAGTGAGTATTCAACTTTTGGCGGTACTTGCGGATAAACACGACGTATAATAAATCCGTCCGCCTCCAGTTCACGCAACTGTTTTGTCAGAGTGGATTGTGTAATTCCGTCAAGACGGCGTTGTAATTCATTAAAACGCTGTACTTTATAGACGGCTATGTACCATATAATAAGAATTTTCCATTTTCCGCTGATAACAGACTGTAACCTGCTCATGGATTCGCAACGTGCCATTTGTTCTTTTTCTGTATGTTTATTTTCAGACATCTTTTCACCTCCGTTTCTGTCTGATATTATACCACAAATTCCGTATAGTGTCAATATAATACTAAGTATCAAAAATAATCGTACTTGAAAATTTGTACTAAGTATGATATACTGATTTCAATGATAAGCTTATCATAAAAAAAGGAGGTTATTATATGCACTTTACCGGAACAATATGGCGACCACCTTATGAAGCATGGTCGGCACTTTTACAGGTAACGGCAGGCTGTACACATCATAAATGTAAGTTCTGTACACTTTATGATGTACCGTTTCAGATGTCACCAATTAAAGAAATCGAGGCGGATTTACAGGAAATATACACACATATGCCTGATGTCACAAGACTGTTTCTTACTGGAGCGAATCCCTTTGTACTCAGTACGGAAAAACTTAAAACAATCGCAAACCTATCCAGACAATATTTACAGAAACTCGGAAGTATAGGCTGTTTCGCACGTATCACGGATATTTCATCAAAAACAACAGATGACCTTAAAGCATTACGAACACTTGGATATGACCGTATTACAATCGGTGTCGAAACAGGTGATAATAATGCTTTGGAATTCATGAACAAAGGTTATAATTCAGACGATATTTTAGAACAATGTTACAAACTTGATATAGCCAATATCCGATATAATTTCTTCTATCTTACGGGTATTTACGGAGCAGGAAAAAGTATTGACGGAGTTCGTGAAACAGCGAAAATTTTCAATCAGCTGAATCCGGAAATCGTCGGAGCGTCCATGCTGACAGTTTATCCGGAATCTGAATTGTATCAGGAAATATTGCACGGTAACTGGCGTGAAGAAAACGAAACTGAAAAATTATTGGAAATGCGAACTCTGATAGAAATACTTGAAATTCCTACACATTTTGCCGCTCTGGGAGCATCTAATTTTTTTCATTTACAGGGTACTTTGCCACATGATAAAGCAGATTTAATTAATGCGATAGATACTTTCTTAGAAAAATATGACGAATCTACTTTAAGAAAATATCGTGTAAATCTTAAACATTTGTAAGAATCACTTTTCTGTTTTACTTTCGTAACAGCAGGCAGAATTAATATTTACACTTGACAGATAATCTTCCCCCCAACTGCACATAGCTTTCAGGACTGGAATAATAGTCCTGCCGAAATCAGACAGACTGTATTCCACTTTTGGCGGAACAACAGGATAAACAGTTCTTATAATCAGACCGACACGTTCAAGTTCTCTGAGTTGTTGTATAAGCATTTTCTCTGTCGCTTTAGGAATCAGGCGTTTCAGTTCACTGAATCTCTTTCTTTCATCAATCAGATGCCACAATATGACAGCTTTATATTTTCCGCCAATCAAATCGATAGTTGCATCGACAGGACAATTATATTTATCTGAATTATTTTTCATTTAAGTACCTCCTGTACTTACTTTTAAGGTAGTACCTTACAAAAAAGTCAGTACTTGACAAATTAAAATCGTGATGCTATAATTATAACATAATCGATTAAGAATTTCAAGCTGTACAGCGGAAAGAGGTTTTTATGGAGTTTTCAAAACTCATTACACGCCGTCACTCTGTCAGAAAATACTTATTTGACAAGGTAGAACCCGAAAAAAGAAATGCTATTCTCGAAGCCGGAAGAATTGCTCCTACTGCTGCCAATCTTCAACCAGTAAAGGTGCTTGTCGTTGAAGAAGAAACAAATCTTGCAAAACTGGGAAAATCAGCGAATATCTACGGAGCTCCGCTTGCATTTATCATTTGTGCCGACCACAATACTGCATGGGAAAGACCGTTCGACGGAAAAAAGACAACAGATATTGATGCCTCAATTGTCACTGACCATATGATGATTCAGGCAGAAGAACTCGGTCTCGGAAGTGTCTGGATATGCTATTTCAAGCCTGACATTCTTAAAACAGAGTTCAGCATTCCCGATAATCTCGAAGTAATCAACATTCTTGCCGTCGGATATTCCGATGAAACAAAAACACCTGAGAAAATCAGAAAAGGCATTGAACATTTCGCTTTTTTTGAACACTTGTAATCTATGAAAAAACGGTCAGCTTAAACATCGGCTGACCGTTTGATTGATACAAATTTTATATTATTCGGAAACAGAATCAATAAAAGTGCTTACAATTGTAATTAGATTTTCCAAATGTTTTTCAGGGCATTTTCTGCCGAATAAAAAAAGTGTTTCAAGTTCTGCGGAATTTCCATGTATGCATTCTCCAAAGAGAATATAGTCTGCACTGAGATTTAAAATATCTGTGAGTTTTGCGAGTGTCTGAATGGAAACGCCTCTTACACCAAGTTCAATATCTGAACAGAACTTTGTAGATACATCAAGTTTTTCTGCAACCTGTTCTCTGGTATACCCTAAAAGTTCTCTTTGTTTTCTGATTCGGCTACCCATTTCACGATAGTCTATAGATTTCATTTTAGTAAAGCCTCCTGTTTGTATAGCATTACTAATATTTTACAATAAAATTTTACAAAATGAAATCAACTTTAAGAGTCGATAAAAAGAATTTTTAGTACTATCATGTAATAAAAGAAACCCTCCACAAGATTGTTCATGTGGAGGGTTCTGATTGTCCCGTATATATCGGAATAAAACCTATATATTCTCTCTTTATTGTGCAGACAGAGAGTTTTTTAACCATTTACGAGCATATGTCTGAGAAGTACAAACGTTTCTCTTGCTATGATTTTTGATGATATTTTAATGTGAACACAATTTAATATTCAAATAAATGCTTGATATAACCGTTTATAATAGTTGTATCATTGTATTTTGTTACACGGTTAAATCCGCTTCCGTAATTAAGATGGACATGACCATGAAGAAAATATTTCGGACTGTACTTATCAAGCAGTTCGTTAAAGACCGCAAATCCTATGTGCGGAAGGTCGTCACCGTCTCCGAGCTTATATGCAGGAGAATGTGTTACGAGAATATCTATTCCCTTGCTTCGCCACAGCTTGAATTTCAGTTTTCTTACACGGCTTCGCATTTCACGCTGAGAGAACATATTCGGACCGTCTTTGTATCGCATTGAGCCTCCGAGACCAAGAATACGTATTCCGTTGAACTCATATATTTTATCTTCGATGCAGATACAACCCTCAGGCATAGGGGATTCGGGTTTACCGTCATGGTTGCCGTTTACATAAAGAACCGGTGCATGAGCAAAAGTCGCAATAAATGAAAGATAATGTGGTGAAAGGTCTCCGCATGAAATTATAAGGTCGATTCCTTCAAATGTTCCGGGCTTGTAAAAATCCCAATATAGTTTCGATTCTTCGTCTGAAATGACAAGTATTTTCATTGTAAACCTCCCTTATTTTTTAGTCCGAGCCGGCTGATAAGTTCATGACAGCTTTCGTCAAGAGAATCTGTTTCAGGAATACTGCCTGTTATATTATCAGTGAGCCAATCAATGTTGACTATTTCTTCGGGTGTCATAACGTTTCCGTCGTTATTTCGTTTTACGCCGTTCTGGTCAATTATTTCGCTTGAAAACGGGCAGAATACACCCGAGCGTATCTGATTCATAAGAATCCATATCATCTGACGAGTACCCGACGGTATTTTCTGCGAAAAGATAACATCAATAGCTCCAGACGACATACCCCAGTAATAGTTAAGTCCGTGATTTCCGTTTTCATCGTTTTTCCATGTTCCCTTAAGCACCGAGCGGACAAGAGATTCATACATTATTCCCCAGTTCCACACGGGCATTGCGATATTGTACGGCATATTTCCGGAAAGACCGTAGAGACCGTAATCACGTGTTTCCTGAATCGGAGCAGTTATATCTCTGTTTGAAATTATGTCCACACCGTTTTCGTTCATGCGTTTAAGAGAATTATTGTCTTTCAGCGTAGACCAATCCAGATAGACAGATGCCCACGGATTGACAAGTTTAACACCAAGTGCAAACGCATCTATTGATGCAGGCGTTCCGAAAATCGGGTAATCTGCGATATAACCGATTTTATTGGACTGAGTGAGGATTCCGGCAATAGCACCGATAATAAATTTGGCTTCATAAATACGCAGATAGTATGTTCTGAGATGGCGGAAAGCACTGTTAAGTGAACAGTTGAGAATAATAACATCAGGGTGAAGAACAGCACATTTAAGACTGATATTGCTTAGTACAGGAGTTGTCGTGAAAATAACACGGAATCCCTCATCAATGAGATTTTCAAGTATACCAATATCGGAGTTATCATAGGTGGAAACAGATTTTGTTTCGATTTTATCTCCAAAAACCTTGTCTATATGCTCCTTTCCGAGTTCGTGACGGTAAGACCAGCCGGAAATATCCGGTTCTTTATAATGGACAAAGGCTACCTTTATCGAAGCATTGCTTCCGGGGAGAAATTTGGCAAGCGAAAGTTTTTGTGTATCGTTTGAGGGAGCGGTAATAACAGAAAAAGGCTTTTCATCTGATATCATAAGAAATTCCGACCAGATTTTCGCAATATCCTTATGCATTTCCTGAGCAGTCTTGTTTTTTATCTCATCATAGCCGAATATATCAATGTAAATCAGCAATGCATCACCAATAGTTGAACGTAATTTTCTTCCGCCCTTTTCCTCATACTCCTTGCGGAATGTGCTGAAAAAGTATTTGAATGTCCTTGAATCATCTTCGGAGAAAGGTTCTTCCTTGTCTGGGTAAATATGATTAAGGAGCTTTTCATATGAGCCTTCGTTGCTCATGAGAACATAATTTATCTTTGTGACGCTGTAAAAGTCAAGGTATTCGTAGTAAATGCGGTTGTCTTTTGTATCTGTTTTAGGCGGAATTATACGTGTGACAATTCCCTCTATGGTAACAGCGTTAAGGAATTTCTGAACGCTTACACGCTTATTTCCCTCCACTACATAATAGCGGTTCATATATTCAAATGCGATGATAGGGTCACGCTGACCGTCGGCTGTAAGGGAATCAAAAAGGGTAAACCACTTATATGCAAACTCTGTATTTGAATCAAGAAGAGGCATAAAATCCCGTGAAAAGGCAGTTGTTCTTCCTGCGGTATATGTACCGGCGATAAACTCAACAGGTATATCAACAAGTCCGAGACGTATCTGCGAACATGGATTTTCATGTGACAGCATATCTTCAAGAACAGGGAGATATGGATATTTTCCTTTTGCAACACACATTTTGTATGTTTTTTCACCTATTTTCTGTGCTTTCTGATAATCTGTATATGACATTGTATATACTCCTTCCAATATCTTTATTTATTTTTTTACACACATTTATTATACAGAAATCCGTCTGATTTGTCAATATTTTTTTCAAACGCCATTCATTCCTCACTTTCGCTGATGAAATTTTTATATATACAAAACAGCAGTAAATCTTTTTTGAGATTTACTGCTGTTATTATTTAATAGAAATCAATGAAATTTTCATCTACCCAGCCATAATAATCGCCGTCATCGAAATCCCACAATTCGTACCATGTAACATCATAGTTATAGCATATATTTTTTGCTGTAATATGCCATTTATCGCCCAAACTGCTTCTTACTTTTCCGACCGCTCCGCCGTTTACAACATAGTCTGTTGTAAACCCTGCAACAGTTTCTCCGTTACAATTAATCTGACCTTTCATTTCTTTATTAAGTGCATAAGAAAATCCACCTGTCTTGATAGTTTCACTTGCATTTACTGGAATATTACAAGTTATTACATCTCCTGAAACACTCGCTTTACTGTAAGGTGTAACATACAATACAGGAACATATGAACTCGAACCCTGATAAACAACTATACCATCCAAAGTCTCATCGTAATCGTATTCATTAAATTCAAAATCATCATCGTTATATCGAGCTTCAACCGTAACATATGCAAAATCGCCCTCAATATATAAACGGCTTTCAAAACCTTCACGCCCAGAATAATCATATGTTTTGACATAAGCGTTTACATGAGGTTTATCTTCAAGAAGTTCTTTCGGACAAAGTTCTTCAATCGCACTTGTATCAGAAATATCATAGCCTTTGATTTGAATACCGTAATTTTTATAATCACTTAAGTTATCATCTTCGGAAACAGTTGATTTTTTAATAACCCAAGAACCTGAATCTTTTGTCATGGTAACTTTTTCAACAAACTGATAACCCATATGACATAAATCTGAACAAAGATTTCCGTCTTTTTCTATTAATCTTGTATGACCTCCGCCTATTTCACCCAATTCTACAGGTGTGCCGTCTTCATCAACAGAATAAATTAATATCGCTGCATCTGCTTCACTCTCACCAATATGTACCAGCAACTCATAAGTACCGTCATTGTTAATATCATAAAGATAATAACAATGATATAAAATCATCATATCATCAAATTCTCTTTCAATTTCCGAACTGAATGCCTTGATAAATGCCAGATAGGCCAGATAATCCGATGATTCTTTCGGTTTAACTTTTTCGGTTGTAACGATAGTTTTTACAGGTTCAGAAGCAGTTGTTATGGTTTCCGTTGAAACAGCTTTCGTAACAGTAGTGATTACAGATTTCATAGTTGTCTCTGTAACTGTTACATCAATTATATCAGCTGAGTTATTATTTCCGCTGTAAGAAGAATACAAATCAAGAATATAAGTTTCAAACTCCTCATTTGACATACGTTGCAGAACAGGATTATCCGGTGTATCAATCCTTACTGATAAAATTTCCTGATTGTTATTTCCATTATAATATCCGGTAAATGTAATTTCTAATGTCCTTCCTGTTTCATCATTAACGCCCCAAAAAGTCGGATAATCATTCATAGTCACCCACATATTTTCGTCTGGACTTTCACTATTTTGTTTTAACCATGAATGAGTATTGTTAAGAAGTTCACCTATTGTAATATCAGGTAAAAATTTAGAACCTGTACCAATAGGCTAAAAACGTTTTAATAGAGTATGAAGATGTGAA
>CAMWYX010000039.1 GCA_947178575.1 uncultured Ruminococcus sp.
GTGGGGATTGTGGTGGTAGTCGGTTCAGCGGTGGTTGTTGTGGGGATTGTAGTAGTAGTCGGTTCTGTAGTTGTTGTTGTCGTGGTGGTTGTAGTAGTTGTGGTGGTCGTTGTAGTCGTCGTTTTAGGTTCAGTAACTGTTGTCTGAACAGGCGGATTTGTATTTATACCGTTTCCGATAATCAATGTTTTGGTGGTGGTATTTCCGGCACGGTCTGTTGCAATAATATCATACGAGCCGTCAGCGGGTTTTGCTATTCTTACGCCATTGCAGTTGGAATACGTTTTTCCCATGAACTCAATAGTTCCGATTTCATTCATTGTAATATCTACAAATGAAGAAACATCTGTACTTATATAAGGAGCTGTAGTATCTCCGGAACTGCTGTACGACGGTACTTCACGGACGTTTATTTCAGCTCTTACCACTGTTCCGTTTGAAGATGTGGCAGAAAACATATAAGTACCATTCATTGAAAAAAGCATATCGAATGTATTGATTTGTTTTTGTTCAAAGCCGATTATTTCTGCCGAAATGAATGAATTGTCATCATTCCACATTATGCAGTCGACAGATTTAATATAGCGGTCGGAGGGAGTAGCAACGGTATCATAATTTCCGTTGAAATTGACGGTATCATATTTTGCGTGTCCGTCAAATACAGCAACGTTCACGCCGTTGGAATCCTGACCTGTATGAGTATATCGATATTCAATTGCAGGTCCTGCCGCATAAGTGTTAAGAGCCGTATAAGATGCCGGACATACAGCAATTGAACTGCACAGAGCTAAAATTTTTAATTTTCTTGATTTTTTCATAATTCCTAATTCCTCCTTTTCATACAGCATGTTGATAAGCATGAGTAAAAACCGATTATATTTAAAATCATTATATCACCAAATTATTATAATGTCAAGAAAAAAGTAATAACTTTAAGATAATGTGAGTAAATATAACTGTTGACATTGTATAAATAATCTGATATAATAAATATAGAAATTTGTTATATAAGGCGGTACAGTATGAAAAAAAAATTATCAAATCAGCTTAAAAAATTAAACGGTCTAAGTGTTCCTGTTTTTTTCGGGCTTATGGTTGCAGGAATTATCAATGCGATTGGTGTAACTCTTTTTCTTTTTCCGGTAAAACTGTACGACAGCGGAATTTCAGGGCTTTCGATGCTTCTTGACCAGATAACATCATCTGGATTTTCTTTATCGTTTTTTCTGCTTCTGCTGAATATACCGATTTTCGCATTCGGATTGAAAAAACAGGGGATTGTCTTTACTGTTTACTCTGTTTTTACGGTAATTATCTATTCGCTTGCTTCTTTTCTGATAATGAACGTTCTGCCGATAGATATTTCATTCATATCACCTCTTGCGGGTTCGGACTTGCTGTTGTGTGCGATATTCGGAGGAGTCATATCCGGAATAGGAAGCGGAATTACAATCAGACTCGGCGGAGCAATAGACGGAATTGATGTTTTGTCCGTTATATTTGCCAAGAAAATAGGTATTTCTATCGGTTCATTTGTTATGATATTCAATACTGTTCTGTACATTGTCTGCGGAATAACAATTAAAAGCTGGATTCTGCCTTTGTATTCGATAGTGACTTATTACATCGGCTCAAGAATGGTTGATTTTGTTGTTGAGGGTATTGACAGTTCAAAATGTGCCATGATAGTGACCACAAAGGCAGATGAAATATCAGATATTCTTGCCGAAAATTTCGGTACAAGCGGAACTATCGTCGAGGCTATCGGAGGATATTCCAAGGAACGTAAGGAAATAATATATTTTGTCATAAATCATTTTCAGATAAACAAGCTGAAAAAAATCGTCTATTATATTGATTCAGATGCATTTATATCACTTCAGGACGTATCGGACATCATAAGAAAGAAAAAATAATTTACAAAAGGCACAGAAAATCTTTATCCTGTGCCTTTTGTAAATACTTGACAAACCTCGAAAATAGTGATAAAATATAGAACAAAAGGAGTGGCAGAAATGAAAAGAGATTCAGGATATAATACATCTCAGAAAGAAAAGCTCATTGACTATCTTATAAAAAATAAACACAGACACACAAGTGTACAGGAAATTGATGCGTATCTCCGTGATATAGGTTCACCGGTCGGAACTGCCACCATCTACCGCAGACTCGACCGTCTTGTCGAGCAGGGAATAGTCCGGAAATTCGTCATCGACGGTAAAACAGGTGCTTGCTATCAGTATGTCGAGGACGAAAAAAAATGCCATGAACATTTTCACCTTAAGTGCCTTAACTGCGGAAAACTTATACATCTCAGCTGTGAAAAGCTCGGAAGTATAAATAATCATATTGCAGAGCGTCACGGCTTTGTTATTGATTCATCAAAAACTGTATTTTACGGCGTATGTGCAGAGTGTTCTGCGGAAGGAGAATAAATCTTTACATCTGCCGAATCATCGGCGGTTATCCGTGAATCTGTGGGACGTGGAGTATATATCTTTATGTCGTGGTCTTGCATTATTATCACCTCATATCTATTATTGCCGGACGTTCCGGAAATATACTCCGTTATTCACCCTTAATAAAGATTATAAAAAAACTGCCTGAAAGGAGTTATATATTATGGCACGTTTTAAACTGTTCAGAAAAAAATCAGAAAAAAACAGTCAGAATAATGAATCTGTTCCGGCTGTCACCGGAAAAAAGCCCAGGATTATGATATGGGTTATAGCCTCTGCGGTTGTAATTGCGGTGGCTGTTCTGGTTATCAGTATAATTGCTGCGTCGGGTGCATATAAAAATCCTGTAAAAGATACTGTAAAGGGCATAAACAAGGGTAATTATGAACGCATACTCAATGCTGTGTATACCGAAAAATATATCAGCGATATACAACATAATGCCGAAATAAGCGGTCTTTCATGGAATGACTATATCAAGAAAAATGATAAGGCTGTTGAATCTGCTATGGACGGTCTCGGAATCCGAAAAGTAAAAGCCGAAATTGTCGCCAAAGAAAAAATGAGCGGAAGTAATTTCGATAGTATCGAGACCTATTATGAAAATAAGTACAGCGGAGATGTCAGAAAGGCTTACCGTGTTGAAGTGGATTTCACTATCAAGGAAAAAGGTCAGAAAGTTTCCCAAAATGGCTGGCTCTGCGTTGTCAAGGTGAAAAATGAGGGCTGGAAACTTTGCATAGAAAAAAGTGATTCCAGTTTTGATTTCATAGATGCTGTCGCCAAAATCAGCGATTAATCCGAAAGCGGAGTTTGTATGGCAAGTATAATATTGAATCAGACTATAATCATGCTGCTTCTTATGCTGGTCGGCATACTGTGCAGAAGAACAGGTATAATCAGCAGTTCATCAAATCGTGAGCTGTCAAAATTTCTGCTTCAGGTTGTCAATCCTGTAGTAATATTCATGTCCTATCAGACAGATATGAAACCCGAACTTGTAAAAAATCTGCTTATAGCTTTCGGGCTGTCACTGGCGACTTTTGCTGTGATGATAGGTGCGGTATATCTGATTATCCCGTCAAAAGAGGGGAGAGAAACAGAAATAGAACGCTTTTCCGCTATATATTCAAACTGCAGTTTTATGGGAATACCGCTCGCAGATGCTATGTTCGGAAAAGAAGGCGTTTTTTATCTTACCGCATTTATTACGGTATTCAACATAATTGTGTGGACACATGGTATAATTCTGCTTACCGGCGAGCGTGATATGAAAGCAGTAGTTAAAGTTTTCTATTCCCCGACGATGATTGCGATTGTTCTGGGAATCGTGGCATTTTTCGCCGGATTCCGGCTTCCGTCCCTGCCGTCACGTGTATGCAGTTACATAACGGAACTCAATACTCCTATGGCGATGATTGTTTCCGGCGTAAGTATGGCGGAAACAAAAGTAACAGATATGATAAAAAATATCGGCGTATACAAAACGTGTTTGATAAGATTGATTATACTTCCGGTAATATTATCTTTGTGCCTGTCATTCCTGCCCGTAAGTGAAAAGGTTGTGCTTGTTATTTTAGTTGCTGCGTCTTCACCGCCTGCTGCAATGTGTACTCTTCAATGTCTGCGTTTCGGTAAAAATTATTTATACTCTTCGGAAATATTTACCGCCGGTACTGTTCTTTCTGTTATAAGTTTGCCTGTAATAGTGAAAATTACGGAATTTTTAACAAAAATCTGAAGTTGAGTTTGTTAATAACGCTGATTTTTATTCATATTTCTGAAAAAAGGTTTATTTTTTCTATATAATGTGCTATAATGTATGTGCAATTATTGTTAGAAGAAAAAGTTGTTAGTAAGGTCAAGGCAGTACCGCACAGATTGCGGCTGACATCTTGCTTCTACAAGCTGAGTAATCTTTTTCTTTGGATTACTCCTGAGGAATCCTGTCGGTGTGCATCTGATGTTTTTCGCAAAAGTCACTATTTTGCGATTGCCTGTAATTTCTGTTCAGATGAACTTGCGGATTCTAAAAACTACAATTCAGGAATGGAGTTTATACAAATGGAAAAAAGAGGAATAAGTAAACTTGATCTCAAAAGAAGAAACCGAATGCAGATTCTGAGAATAATCAGAGAGTATGGACCTATCTCAAGAGTCGATGTCGCAAGCGCACTGGAGATAACAAGAGCCGCTGTCACGATTATCACAAACGAAATGATTGAGGAAGGCGTTCTCGTGGAAATCGGAGAAGCTCCTGTCAATGCTGAAAAACTGCAGAAAGGCAGAAGAAAAATTCTTATTGACATCAATGTGAACAGCCGTTTTGCACTGGGCGCAACTATCGACGAAAAAGAAGTCAGTGTTGGTCTGACCAATCTCAATTCGGAAATCCTTGACAAATCCAGCATGGTTATTGATGAAAGAACAACCAGCAAGGATATTATTAATTATATTATCAAATCATGCAATACAATGATAGAAAATTCAGCTCTTACAAAGGATAAGCTTCTTGGTCTCGGTGTGGGTATAGTTCCGTCCATGTGGGGCAAGCTTAAAATTTTCTATAAAGATGGCGTTCTTGATTTTACAAGTTTTATCGAAAAGCTTTCATCAGGTATCGACATTGGCATATGCTGTGGAAATGCAGTAGGTCTTATGGCTCTTGCAAGCAATGATTTCAGAACGCAGAGCGGTTATCAGACAAATATGGCTTTCCTGCATAACGGAAATCAGGTCAATCTTGCTATTGTCAATAAAAACGAACTTTCAAGCGATTATGTTTCATATACTTCTATGATTGAAAAGTTTATCGTCGCTCCCGACGGACGCAGTTATGAGGGCTATCCAAACGGCTCTGTCAAGGCGGAACTTTCACGTTCGGCTATGCTTTCGGCAATCGTTGAGGTTTATTCAAAGGACAGAACTCCGCTTCTCTATGACCTTACAGACGGTGATAAATCCAAAATCAGCGTAGATACAGTATTTATGGCACTTATGAGAGGTGAAGAACCTGTCAAGAAGGTCGTTGACGATATTATCGCAAAGTATACTATACTTATCAATAACATAGCTATCAGCCATTTTGCAAAGAAGATAGTTCTGCATAACTACAAACTCAATGAAAAGCAGTTTGACTATATAAAGCGTGAAATGATACGCCTTGTAAGCGAGGAAATCGCTGACAGAGTGGTACTCAGCAAGCTGGAGGGAAAAAATAATTTCCTCGGAGGCTGTGCTCTTGTTATTCAGGATAATTTCTATACCAAGGGCGGTCTCAGATAATCTGAATCTTTTACTAATGTTAAATTTTATGTGTTAATTTTTTTTAGAATAGAATAATAAAAAATGCTGTGCGGAACTGATTCAGTCCGTACAGCATTTTTATTGACCGGAGATTTTCAGACTCCGCAGTCCTCATAATCTTTCCATTTTTCAAAATAGAGCTTATTGCTCCAGCTTTTGTAGAGAATATAGAGCGTCGAAATCACGATAATAAATACAGCTCCCACAATCGGCAGGAACATATTCAATACTTTTTTCGGATTCATACCGTTATTTTTCTGGTTCATAGCTTATTCCTTTCACGATGTTTTTGTATATTCAGTGCATTTCACGCTTGAAATAAAGCGATACAGCTTCGATTCCGGACATACCAAAAATCACGCCGATAGTTCCGGCAAGAGAAACTATGTACAGAACTACCGTAAGAGGGAGGCTTCCGTTATGCTGTGGTATCATTACAATTCCGGGGAAAATCTGTGCAATAGCCGATACAACATACACAAGAGTGGCGATTGATTTGACAAATCCGAATCCGGACATGAGAGCGAGTGATGACACAGCCATAGCTGCGGCAATATATAATGAAGATTCTTTCAGGATATTTGCAATATTGCTTATTCCGTCCTTGTACGTCAGACCGAGAGAACCGCTGTAGAGCAGGAAAAATGCGGCGGCAGCCACAACTCCGACAATTCCGAGAACAATACACACCTTGAATCCCTTTGCGGCAAGTTCACGCCGGCGTTCTTCTTTGAGTTCGAGCATCATTCTCAGACTTTCCTTTGAGTCTTTCTGGTCTGATACGAGCTGTGAGGATACAGCTTTTACAGCAGCTTCTTTCTTGGCACGTTCGAGGTCCTCGTCTACGAATTTTGGTTTATATGTGGTGGGAGCGGGTTCGTCATCGAGTACCGGAGCGGTGACAGGTTTTGGCGGTTCAGGTGGTTTTTCCTGTTTTTTCGGCGGAGGAGTGTAATTATCCTCGTCAAGAACAGGAGCGGTCACTTTTACCGGCGGAGCAACTGCTCCGAACTGTTTTCTTATGCTGTCAAGAACTGATTGTTTATTTGCTTCCGGAAACCGGTTGAATGATTCAAGCTGTTCTGGAGTGAATTTTGCTATTATTTCTTCATCTGTCATAATAAGTACGTCTTCTTTTTCAGCCTGATAAGGAGTATTGTCATCATCAAGCACAGGTACTGAAACGCCTGTAGGTGCACCTTTTTTTGCCGATACCGGAGGAACATAATCTCCCATATCGTCGAGCACCGGAGCTGAAACGCCTGTAGGCCCGCCTTTTTTGGCAGACGGAGCAACATATTCTATATCGTCAAGCACAGGAGCTGATACGCCGGTAGGTCCGCTTTTTTTCGGCGGTGCGATGTATGAAATATCATCAAGTCCGCCGGTGTTGTTTTCGTTGTTCATTTTAAGAAATCACCCCTCCTGAATCAGAGTTTTTAAAAAATTCTCAACAGAATCTTTTCCGCCTGTGGAAGCGTATGAATAATATGAAAGTGTCAGAGACGCATCAACAGAATTTATATATCCGTCATTATTCAAATCTGCGGCACGCTCCTGAAAATGATTAAGAGGACTCGCACCGCCGGTGGAGAGAATAGAATATGTCTGAAGTATCATTGAAGCATCGGCGGAATCAACTTTTTCATTGCCGTCTACATCGCCGATACTGTAGCCGTATGTTGGATTTTCAGTATCGTAGGAATACAGGCTCATCGGGTACAGGGACTGAAATTCCTCGGAAGTATAGTCAATATAATAGATATTGTCAGGATTTTCCGGAGCATCGAGGATATGAGTATCAGAATCTCCGACAGGTTCAAAATCTTCAGTACCTTTTAGGAAGTAATTGCAGTATTTAATAGAAACGCTTGTATCGTCCCATGTGCTGTCGAGATAATAATATATACCGTTTATTTCGGCGATATTCCAGGCGTGTGCGCCTCCTCCGGCTGTACCGGAGACGAAACGGCACGAAATACCGGCTTCCTTTGCCAGACGATACAGAAGAACCGCATATCCCTGACATACAGCCGAACCGTTTGCAAGAGCTCCGTATGCAGTATATCTCAGTTCGTCAGATGAGCCGTATGCATAATCCACGTGATTTATGATATATTCGTATATGGTTTTTAACTTGTCATAGTCGTCCATACCGTCCATATCCAGTTCGTCAATTACTTCGGCTATTTTCTGAGTCATATATTCTTCCTGTTCGATTGTAATGCGGTATCTGGGAGTATATGAAAGCTCATAGTATCTGCTTGTACGGTAGCCGGAGACGCTGTATCTGTTGAAAGATAGTCGCAGATAGTCGCCCTCATAGCTGTTTCTTGTTTCTTCAAGAGCAGATGCAAGTATGATGTCGGAAGTTTCACTGAAATCGCTGTCTTGTACCGGAACTTGAAAAGTTATTTCCTCAATATGTTCTGTAAGCTGTTGTCTGAGATATACAGCGGCATCGTCATAGTTGCTGAAATAAGGTACGTCAGCCGCCGAAGCGGTTATTTCCGTTGTATTAAGTACGGAAAATGTATCTGAACTATACGGAATGACAGCGGAGAGCATAATAGCTCCTGCAATAATCGCCGAAGCGGATTTTCTGACAATTCCCATATTATTACACCACCTTTTACCGGATTATGGAGATAGTCAACTACCCCCACTTTCGCTCAAATAGTTCGCTAAGAAGAGGGGGCTTGTCACTATCCGGTAGTGCAGACGATTTGCAATCTCCTACCTCTTTAGAACGCTGTATAGCGAACTGATGTGACATTGCAGGGTGGTTGACAACACCCTTTACAGCAAAGATTTACTCTGCTGTAACTGTATCCGGTACTTGATTATCGACAAGATAATTGATTCCCATGCGATACAGATTCATTGCACCAATTCTGTCATCATTGGACTGATAATTACAGTTTCTGCAACAGAACAGATGTATTTTCTTATTACGATTCGCTTTTTCAGTGTGACCGCATACAGGGCAGGTCTGACTTGTATAAGCTGGATTTACTTTGATTACTTTAGATTGATTTCTTAATGCCTTGTAAATCAGTTTCTGCTCCAAATCATAGAAAGACCAGCTGACAGAAACATATCTGTCCTTCAGCTTTACTTTTTCTGTTGCCGAACGGATTCCCGTCAAATCTTCCAAGACAAAAAGCGTATGTTCTGGGTGACGTTCAACGAGTGCCTTCGATACTTGATGATTAATGTCTTGCATCCAACGGTTTTCTCGCTGACCGATTGCTTTTAATCTTCTTCTGGAAGAGGGCGTCTGTCTCTGCTGTAACTGTTTACGGACTTTTTTGTAACTTGCACGTTTTTGTTTTATCATTCTACCACTGACAAAGCCTGACTTGTGTTCACTATCATAAGTGGCAATGATGAAATTTATACCTCTGTCTATACCCACTACATTGGAAATAGCAGCGTCACAACATTCCTCAACTTCAAAAGTCACAGGTATATGCAGAAAATATCTATTGTGCTTGCAGACAAGTTTTGCAGTTCCGAATTTGTAGATTTCCTTATCAAAATATTTTTCCATACCTTTGGCATAATAATTCAATTTCAGTCTGCCATTCAATGTATTAACAGAAAAAAGATTCTGACTTAAAGAATAATCTCTGTTCCAGACCAAATCAAACTGCGGAATCTGAAACTTCGGCTGAATCCATTCATGCTGATTTGTCTGAATTGTTTTGTATCGGGCAATTACGGTTTTTAAAACGGATTGTGTCATCTGTGAGCCAAGTTTAAACTTTTCACGGATTGTATAATATAATTCTTTATTTAAAGAAAATTGTTTTAAATTATGCGTTCTGAACACGTATTCAGAAACAAAATTACAGGCATTGCGATAAGCATTTGCTGTATCATTGAGCAGTCCATGCTGTTCAAAAGAAACAACAAGTGGTATTTTAGCTGTTACAGTCATTTGCATATTCTATCACCTCTTTTCACTAAATATATTCTATTATATTTCTTTAGTGATTGTCAAGAGGATAACGTAAATTTTGAAAGGAGGAGTACGGCATTCTTCCCAGACCTAAGAGGTCGGGGTATCCTGCCGCAATTTAGATGAATTTATTACCGCTCGATTATCTGTGAACGGTCCGGACCTACTCCTATCATACTTACCTTACAGCCGACAAGTTCTTCAAGACGTGTGATATATTTTTTGCAGTTTTTGGGGAGTTCGTCGAAGTTTCTGCACTGTGAAATATCTTCCGTGAATCCTTCAAACTCTTCGTATACCGGTTCACAGCCGTCGAGTTCTTCAAGAACAGCCGGGAAGTGTTCGGTAACAGAGCCGTCGGGTTTTTTATAGGCTACGCAGATTTTAAGTGTATCGATATTGGCAAGCGTATCGAGCTTGTTTATAGCGAGACTGTCGAGGCCGTTTACTCTCACGGAATGGCGGACGATAACGGCATCAAACCAGCCGGTTCTTCTTGGTCTTCCTGTTGTAGTACCGAATTCACCGCCGACGTTTCTGATTTTATCGCCGGTTTCGTCGTCGAGTTCGGTCGGGAACGGACCTTTTCCTACTCTTGTTGTATATGCTTTTGCAACGCCGATTATATTTGTAATCATTTTCGGGCCAACGCCTGAGCCTATACAAACTCCGGCAGAAAGCGGATGAGATGATGTGACGTATGGATATGTACCGAAATCAATATCAAGAAGTGTAGCCTGTGCACCCTCAAACATGATAGTTTTTCCGGATTTATCGGCTTCAAATGTAAGAACGGAAACATCGTCAACATATGATGCAAGTCTTTTTCCGTATTCGGTATATTCGGCGGTTACGGCATCGAGGTCGAAAGCATTTCCGCCGTAAACTTCGGTGATGATTTTATTTTTCAGTTTTCCGGTAGTCTGGATTTTTTCGGCGAGGACATCAGGGTGAACGAGGTCATAGACTCTGATTCCGCACCTTTCGTATTTATCCATATATGTAGGACCGATACCACGCTTTGTAGTTCCGATGTCTTTTCCGCCTCGGAAAGCCTCGGAAAGACCGTCAAGTGTGATATGCCAAGGCATAACGACGTGTGCACGTGGGTCGATTTTAAGATTTTTTGTTGAAATTCCTCTTGATTCGAGATTATCGAGCTCTCCGATAAAATCTTTCGGGTCAAGAACTACTCCAGCACCGATAAGGCAGAGAGTATCTTTATAGAGAATACCGGACGGAATGAGGTGAAGTTTATAGACTTCTCCGTTGTTTACAACAGTATGACCGGCGTTATTTCCGCCCTGTGAACGAACAACAACATCTGCACGTGAAGAAATGATGTCAATAATTTTACCTTTTCCCTCGTCTCCCCACTGAGTTCCGACAACAATATTTGCAGGCATTATAAATTCCTCTTTTCATAGATTAAAATTTGTGCCGAAGCACGTTTATATCTTATTATATCATAGTATTATTGATTTTGCAAGCGATTTGAAAAATTTTCTGAAATATTGACATGCTGTTTTGTTTATGGTATAATTTTTGAAAGGGATAAATAAGAGGAAATTTTTTCATGAAAGAATATTATACACATAATAAATTATATTATAAATGGAGTATATAATTATGGATTTTAAAATAGAAAATGGTGTACTGATAAAATGCATGGGCAATGACTCAGAAATAACAATCCCCGACAGCGTGACGAGTATAGGCAAGTATGCTTTTTGTGAGTGCCACAACCTTAAAAGCATAACGATCCCCGACAGCGTAAAGAGTATAGGCAAGTATGCTTTTAGTGATTGTAAATACCTTACAAGCATAACAATTCCCAATAGTGTGATGAGTATAGGAGATAATGCTTTTGCGTTTTGCGTAAGGCTTAAAAGCGTAACAATTCCCAATAGTGTAACGAGTATAGGAGCTAAGGCTTTTAAGTTTTGCGAAAGACTTACAAGCATAACAATTCCCGACAGCGTGACGAGTATAGGGGCTGAGGCTTTTTGTTACTCCAGCCTTACGAGCATAGTAATATCCAACAGCACAAAAATTATAGCAGATGAGGCTTTTGGATATTGCGGTAGTCTTACAAGCATAATAATAAACGGAAATGAATTAAAAATAGATTATCAAGAAATTAAAAACGCTGGCGAATTAATAACTGATGCAATAGGTATGCTCTTTAAAAAAGACTTTTCACGTAAGTTCAGCCATAAGATCAAGTTCAAACTGATTGCGGATTATTTCTTCTGTACTGCCGATGATGACGCTGGAGCCTACCTGAAGAAAAATGCTGTCAGGATTATAAGGCAGTTTATTGAAAATAATGACATCGAGAGAATTAGTAAAATTCTTGAAAAGACGAATTTTGTCACTAAAAGAAATATTGAAAAACTTTGCATTCATGCTATGGACAACGATATGCAGGAAATATATAATATCTTAACAGACTACAGAAATAAGAATTTCTGATAATAAAAAACTATTGACTATGATATAGAGAGTATACGAGGCGAAAAGGGAATTTTTTCATGAGAGAATATTATACACATAAAAGCAGTTTTATTAGTCTGTGCTGTATCATAATAGCAATTATACCTATTGCCATAGGTTTTCTCACATACTCTTTAAATTGCATTATTATTGCATTTATAGCTGCAATTGTCGGTTCTTTTTTTTCAAACAATATTCCTGCATCTTTTGAAGCTGATGACAAGAAAGTTACTTTTAAAAAAGGGATAATTAAAAAAACTATTAATTATAAAGATATAAAGAGTATAAGGTGCGAAGTTGTAAAAGCCGGATATTCCAGACTTATGGGCGATATACTCTATGGTATGAAACTTGTTATAACCATAAACGGCGAAGATGATTTTGTAACAATAACAAGATTTGACGATGTGACTACTGATATGATTCTGCAAAAATCGGAAGAATATCAGAATCTTGTGAATGAACATAGGTTTATAAAGCTGAAAAAATATATTGATGATAAAAGAGATGAATAAAATTGTATCATCAAAATTTGACTGGTTCATTGCCATAGCTTACATTGAGGATAATGCAACCATGTACAGAAAGCTGTGATTTTTTGGAATACATAAAAGAAATATTTGCGAAATACGATAAAAAGTGCATAAGAGTATATCAGGCTTATAATAGTACAATTGCAAGTGAGGCATTAGCTTTGCAGACATTCGGTGACAATTTCAGCCTGAACCGTATGACATGGATAAAGCCGTCATTTCTGTGGCTGATGTACCGTTCAAACTGGGGGACAAAGAAAAATCAGGAGTGTATTCTGGCATTGGACATATATCGGGACAGGTTCAATAATTTACTTGAAAAAGCCGTTCTGACATCACCGGATTCCATACTTTTTGACGGTAATCAATGGGAAAAGGCTTTTAGTGATACCGATGTTTATTGTCAGTGGGACCCTGACAGAAATATAAACGGTAATCCGATAAACCGTGCAGCGATTCAGATAGGATTAAAAGGTAGTACTTTGAGAGAATTTCTTGATACTGCAATATACAGTATTGAAGATATTACGCAGTCAGTCCGCAAATGGAATGAACAGCGGAAAAAAGGCAGGCTTAATACAAAAGAACTTCCGTCAGAATGTATTTATCCTGTCAGGGATAAAACGATACGCAGACGGCTTGATATGATATAAATGTAAAAACTATTGAATATTATGAGGATTCTGAACACGTAAAAGAAAAATATAAAAACTGTATTGACTTTCTGAATCATAAAGATATGAATATATTTATTGATTATTTTAAATAACAAAAAATTTCCCTGTATTTTTGATACAGGGAAATTTTTCTGTTATTGTGAGAGGATTGTAAAATTATCGTGGTCTGTTGTTGTTTCCGCCCTGATTTCCGCCGGCTGATACAGCTGTACCTCCTGAAATCGTACCGTCTGCGTATACGGTTATTTTATCGTCGGAAGTTATAAGGTCTGTACCGCCGGAGATTGTACCGCCGGTGTAGCACTTAAGACCTGAATTACTGAGCGACGGCGAACCCATAGCCTGCATTGTCGTGAATGATACAATTACATTTCCGGATTCGTCCGCAATTGTGAACTGTGTATCTGCGGAAACTGAATTTCCCTGAGATACCGTTGCAACAGTTCCGCCTGAAGTGCTTTTTGTTCCGTCGCAGTCAAGGGGTTCGTTGCCGTTTGCGATTACGATACCGCCCGAAACAGTAAGATTTCCGTTTGAATCGAAAGCGTCATGGTCACCGCTTGCTGACTGCACAATTGCAACACCTCCGGAGATTTCAAGAACATTGTTTCCGCCTCCGAATCCTCCGCCGAATCCGCCTTGTCCCCAGCCCATATTATTGCCGGAGCCTGAACCGTCCGCACCGTCTGCGGCATTATAGCCGTCGTCATCTGCTTTTATTATTACCGTACCGCTGTACTGATATATATTTGCTCCCTCGATACCCTCATAACACTTTGAAGCGTATATCTCAAAATCGTTATTTGCTCCGCCGGAATTTCCGAGAATCAAATCATGGTCGGAGTGCATGGCATCATCGGCACTTGCGAGCCTGAATATTCCGCCGTTTATATTCATCTGACCACCGCAGTGGAGCGAATCGTCCGAGGAATCAACAGTAATCTTTCCGCCGTTTACCGTGATATTTCCGCCGTTCTGCCAAGTCGTGCCTGCTGTATCGTAAAGACCTACGGCTTTTATGCCTTTGGCTGAAATATCAGTTTTGTTGGAATTGCCGTCCTGCATTCCTCCCCAGCCTCCGCCTCCCCACGGATTATTGTTATTATTTCCCGATGAACTGCCTGAGCCGGTGAATCCAGAACCCTCATATGTGTAGATATTGAGTTCACCGCCGTTCATGACGAAATCCTGTTCTGCCTGAATACCGTCGGCATATGAATTAATATCAACTGTACCGCCGTTGATTGTAACAATTCCGTATTGCTTTGATGTATCAGTATCAGTTGCAGTTGATTTGATTCCGTCGCCCTGCTGTGTTTTTACGGTAAGATTCAGATTGCTGAAATCGGTATCTTTTGCATTGCCGATTGTAACGCTGTCCTTGCCTCTGATACCGTCATCGACAGCATTTACGGTTATATTTCCGTTGTATATTTTAATATCGTTCCTGCAGACAACGGCATCATCGGTATTTCCGTTGATTGTCAGCGAGCCTGAACCCTTGAATTTTATATCATCTCTTGCGAAAACTGCTCCCTCGACTGTATTGACATTTCCGTCTGAATCGGTGTATGTCTGAGTGTGGGAAGTTCCGTCAGAAATTGTGTTTACAGTTCCGGATTTTGCAATAATCTGAACTTCGTCGCCGATTGCTTTGAGATAAACCGGAGCAGTTGTGCTGTTTGAAATATCCGCACCCTCTAAATTGAGTTCAACGACAGCGTCCGGATATGCTGTTTTATCGACGTCGACTACAATCTGAACATCTTCCGCCTTGCCTGTTACCGAATAGCTTCCCTCTTTTTTGATAGTAAGCACGCCGTTTTCAACTGTAGCTGTATCAGCAGGAGCATCTGATTTTATATTTGTTCCGTCAAGGGTAATCGTGTAGGAGTTTGTATCGGTTTCGGCAGGAGGCTTAATGCTCGTGCCGTTTCCGGCAGGATTTACATTGTCGAATACAGTAACAGTGCCGTTCATTTTAAATATAGATGAATTATAATTGCCATATAAAGCATTAGCACCTGTTGAAGCATTCTTTAACATATATGAATAGTCGCCTGATAACTTAGGGGAGCTTATAACAACGTAGGAATATTTTTTCTCCCATTTTGTGAAGTCAATAACTCCGTCAATCGTGAGTGCGTTGGCTTTTTTCCAACAGCCGTCGGTTTCCGCAGAAGCAATGCAGTTCAGAAGCATTGTTCCCTGAGTTGTACCGCTCATGATTGAATTGTCTGCCTGATTATCCGTAGCTGTTGCTACAACCGTACCGCCGGTGATGTTGATTCCTGTAATAGCCGTAAGACCTCTGTCACCGCCTGCAATGACAGTACCGCCTGAAATATCGATAGATGTTTCAGCCTGAACGGCATCGTTTCCGGCTTTTACGCTGATTGAACCGCCCTGAACCGCAACACTTCCCTTTGATGATTTTATTCCGTCGCCCTCTGAATCAATATTGAGAGTACCGCTCTTGACGGTAACTGATTTTTTGCCTTTTATTGCGTCTGTCTTGTCCGTTGCGTTGAGTGTTGTGATTGTTGTGATACCGCCGTTTATCTTGATATCGTTATTGCAGACAATGCCGTCCTGAGTATTTGCGGTGATATTTAGCGTACCTGTTCCGAGTTCTCCGCCCTTGATTGTAATGTCATCTTTTGCTTCGATTACCGCACAGCCGAGATAATCGCCGGAATAAGCCGTTTCGCCGTCAGAAATAAAGTTTTCTGTTCCGTCAACGAGATTGATTGATGTATTTTCTGCATTCGTCACAAGAATTGCCGGAGCTGATTTTCCTGTGATATTCACGCCGTTAAGATAGATTTTTACAGTTTCGGGGTCAGCGGTTTCATCGGGGATATTTATATTAATCTGACCGTCCGAAAGCGTGCCGTCAACGTAGAATGTTCCGGAATGACTGACGGTAATAATTCCGCCTTTTGCTTCCGCATTGTTTCCGTCAATATCAGCGGAAGAGCCGTTCAGATGAATATATGTCGTGTCCGTATCGGGTACGTCGGGAGAATCCAGCCATGATTCCGGAAGTGATTTTATAGTACCGGCATCGTATTTCTGTATAGCGAGAGCGTCCATAGCAGAAATACCGTCGCCACGAAGATAGACATCTGCATTGTCTATACCCTGTTCTGAAAGCTGATATTTATCTTTGTTTCCGAGATATTGCAGAATTATTGTAGCATCGGCGACAGATATTTCACCGTCACAGTTTGCATCGCCGTATACTGTTTCAACTGCTCCTGCCGAAAGTGCGGTGAGTACACCTAACGAAAGTGCGGTTGCCGTTATTGCTGTTGAAATTCCGGCGATAAATTTAAATTTTTTCATTTTATCAAATCTCCTTTAATTGATATTATTCGGAAGTTCCTGTTTTTTACTATGGCTATGATTATATACGCTTAGTCTTAAAATAATCTTAAAAAATGGCTTATCATGAATATTATTTCGGAATCTGTTTATAATATAATCCGAATCCTGATTTTATTTTTGATTATTTATAACGGGAGGCGGTTAAGTCAACTACCCCCCCTTTCGCTCACTTCGTTCGCTAAGAAGTGGGGGCTTGTCAGTATCCGGTAGTGCAGACGATTCAGAATCTCCTACCTTTTTGAAA
>CAMWYX010000040.1 GCA_947178575.1 uncultured Ruminococcus sp.
CCTCTGTTGTTTCTCTTGCTATGATTTTTGATGCCATTTTAATGTGAACACACTCAAGTTTAGTTAATTCAGCGTTTAATTTTTCCTTAGTCCTGTATGTATTGATTATATTCATAATCTGCGGAATATATTCAGAAATTCCAGAAACAGAAGAAAGCATCTGCATAATAGTAAAATTTTCTTTTGTCTCTTTAGGCTTTATTTTTTCGTCTGTTTTTTCTTTATTTTCCGGTGAATTTTTTGATGTCTCCTTTAAATCCGCCATACAAATCTGCGGTATTATTGAAACGGGAACTTTAGTACTCCAGCATTTACGCAATATATCAAACCTTTTGTTTTGAGAAATTATATAAAACTGCTCGTTCTGCAGTTCAGGACTTTTTCCAATCAGGTAACCCAGATAAGACGACAGCAGAAAGTCAAGTGCATTTTCTGTATCCGAATCAATATTACAATATTTAATTGCCACTCTCGATTCATTAAGAGTTCTATGAAGTGTGAATGTCATAGTACTTTTAATTTCACTGTAAAAAAGGATTAAATTATCGTTCTCAGTCAACTTTGTCAACCCGTTCAGTCCCTCAGCACCGGCATTTTCATAATCTATGAGAAAATATGACATCAATATCCCTCCTTTGAAATCAGCACAACGCACTCAACGTGCTTTGTTGCCGGAAAAAGGTCACACCCACACGCCCGTTCAACAGAATATCCCCTCTGTGCAAGATATTTGGAATCACGGGCAGCAGTCGCCGGATTGCATGAAATCATGATAATTTTTTTCGGAGAAGTATTTATAATCACATCAAGGGTTTCGGCAGAACAGCCCTTTCTCGGAGGGTCAACAACAACAATATCCGGCTGATATGACAGATTTTTGAATATTTCACCGGCATCACCGCAGAAAAAACGTGCGTTTTCTATTCCGTTTACAGCGGAATTTCTTTTCGCATTCTCAACGGCTTCGGGAATTATTTCAATTCCTATGATATTTTTAAAATATTCCGCCATTGATAAGCCTATAGTTCCGGCTCCGCAATAGAGGTCTGCAAGAGTATAATCCGGCGACGGACTGGCATATTCAAGAGCCTTGCGGTAGAGTTTTTCCGCCTGCGGTATGTTTATCTGATAAAATGAAAGCGGTGAAATCTCAATTTTATTTCCGCACATTGTATCGGAAACAGTCTCCGAACCGTACAGAGTTAAACATTTCTGACCAAGAATCACATTTGTTCTTTCGGGATTTATATTCAGAACAATGCTTTTTATATCTGAAAATTTTTCGGAAAGAATCCGGCAAAGCGAAGCAAGACGGCGTGAAATATCTTTTCTTGCTACAATACACACCATTATCTCGCCTGAATAAAATCCCTTTCTTAAATAGATATGCCGGATAATTCCGGTTCCAGATTTTTCATCGTAAACAGAAATATCTGCCGAATTTATGTAATCAAGAATAACATGAAGAATATCGGAAAAAATTTCAGGCTGGAGCGGACATTCATCGGCAGGAATTACCCGATGGGAACGAGGGGCATAAAATCCGCATACTGCTTTCCCGTCAATGCTCGCAACGGGAAACTGTGCTTTATTACGATAATGTTCCGGAAAGTCAGCCGGAATAAATTCGTCAAAAACAGGAGAAAGACCGCCTATTCTCTCAAAAGCATCTTTCACGATTTTTTCTTTTGCACGGCATTCCGCATAATAGCTGATATGACGGAAAACACAGCCTCCGCATTTTTCATAGACATCACAAGGACGATTTTCACGGTCGGGAGACGATTCTATAATTTTATTCACGATTCCGTAAGCGTAATTTGATAATACCTTAACTATTTTTATTTCGGCAATATCCCCCACAGCTGTTCGGGGAACAAATACCGCCATGTTTTCAATCCGGCAGATTCCGCTTCCCTCCGATGTAAGACCTGTTATTTCTGCGGTGTAGATTTTATTTTTTTCAGGCATTCTATAACCTCCTGCTTTTTTGTCATCAGTGTATCAAATCTGGTAATATATTCATACGGGAATTTGTAATTGTGAATCCGGTTGATTTTTCCGTCCGGATATACCAGCTTTGTTGATGCCGCACACCCTGCTCCGAGAATAGTCTGAGTCTCGTCCATAATAAAAATATTATACTGGCTTTCAAATCCTTTTTTTGCATATCCGACATTTTCGAGATTGTCCACTGTATTTTTCTGACGATACATATAATACGGCAGATAACCAAGAGACATAAGCCTGTCTATACTGTAATCAACCATTTCTGCCGCCGGATTCGTCATATTTGCGATTCCGGATTCAAATAAATCGGCGGAACGCTTTACGGTCAGCGTATGAACAGTTATACTTTCCGGAGAAAGTTCTGTGATTCTGTCAAGCGTATTCCGGAAACTCTCTGCAGATTCGGTCGGCAGTCCTGCTATAAGGTCTGTATTGATATTTGTGAAACCTGCTTTTCTTGCCGATTCAAATGCTCTCAATGCGTCGCTTCCGGAATGCTTTCTCCCGATAACACGCAGAACATCATCATTCAGAGTCTGCGGATTTACTGATATTCGGCTTGCACCCATTTCTTTTATGACGTGAAGTTTTTCATCTGTGATAGTATCAGGTCTTCCGGCTTCAAAGCAGTATTCACGAACTGCGGAAATATCAAAATTTCTGGCAACAGATTCCATAATTCTGCGTATATCCTGTGCTGAAATAGATGTAGGAGTTCCACCGCCGAAATATATTGTATCTATTTTTGTACCGGTATCTTTTACGATTTCTCCAATTATTTCGAGTTCACGGCAGAGAGCTTCAACATACTGCGGTATGAGCTTTACTGCGGAATCCATACTGTGCGATACAAACGAACAGTAACTGCACCGTGTAGGACAAAACGGTATTGATACGTACAGACTTACCGCTGAATGGTCAATATTATTAATAATCGGAAGCTGATTCACTGCCGTTTCATATGCAAGACTGAATTTTTTCGGCGACAGTTCATAGCGTTCCGTGAGTTTCCGGCGGATTTCGGATTCTGAAAATCCCTGCTGTATGAGTTCCGTCACTTTTTTAACAGGACGTATACCGGTCATAAGTCCCCACGGCGGATTTATTCCTGTTTTCCTGCGGAGTATGTGATAAATCAGACGGCACAGCTCGTGTTCAATATCATTTTTCTCAGCAGAGAACGGAAGTGATTTTATTTCGTGTTCAGGTTCATCACCATTCAGTCGGATTTGCGATAAAACAAATAATCCGTTGTCATAAATGACGCTTGCAAGGATATAATTATTACCCTGCGCATCATTTATGTCATTAGAAAATCTAAATCTTGCCGTATGAAAAAACAATTTGCATACGGCTTCAATTTCGTATTTAAATGAATTGCCGGTCAGAACTACCGGCATTCTGTAATTGTCAGCTTTAATCATTTATTTCTCCATAGTTCAGGATTTCCGGAAACGTCGCATATACGGATTGTTCTGCCGTTCATAGTCAAGCGTAGTTGATTCCATATGACCGGTGAGGACTTTATAATCGCCGTCAAGATTGTACAGACGTTCAAGAGATTTAATCATGTCATCGGGATTGCTTCCGCTGAAATCGGTTCTGCCGACGGAACAGCAGAAAAGCGTATCGCCGGAAAAAATAATTCGTTCATCATCACAGATATAACATACACTTCCTCCCGAATGCCCCGGAGTATGAAGAACTTTAAATTCACAGTTTCCGTCGCTGATAATATCGCCGTCGTGAACAGTTTTATATTCGCCGACACTGTTGAAAGGCATTATTGACATCATAGCATGGAGAGACTGCGAAGAACTCGAAAGCATATCCGCATCATTTTCATGAATAAATACTTCCGCACCGGTAGCTTTCCGCACTTCCTCAACGCCGTTCATATGGTCAAAATGACCGTGAGTAAGAAGTATTTTTGTGAGTTTAAGTCGGTTCATCTTAAGATATTCTATAAGCAGACGAGGAGTTCCGCCTATATCAACGGCGATGCACTGTTCCGGAGCGGTAATTGCAATGTAACAGTTCGCATTTATTTCCCCGAGCTGTAAATTTTTGATATTCATTTTTTACTCCTTTGTTTTTATAATTATTTTACATTGATATAACAGGTCAGAAATAATCATATAATTTTCCGGTTACAAATCAGCAGTGGACAGCGTTCACACTGTCCACTGCTTTTTAAGAGCTTATGGATTGGTTATGTCGTGATTCTTTTCATACGATAAGATTACGGCGGAGAAGAACCATATCATATACGTCAAATGCGTCATCGTTATTGCGGTCTCCGGCTTTCCAGTCAGGGAGTTCACCTGAACCGAGCAGATATTTTTCAGCACATACGAGGTCGGCAACAGTAAACTGACTGTCACTGTTCAAATCGCCGATAACAGAAAAACTAATTCCGTATTTTTCGGCATACGCCTGAGCAGTAGAATTTTCATGTCCGTAAATAGTGCCTGTGAACATGAAATCATCAGCGTATTCATTTGAAAAAGTATTGTTTGCATCGTAAATCTCACATTCAGGATTTTCAATAATGACAGAACGGAGAGAGTCACAGCTGCTGAATGCCTTTTTGCCGATATACTGAATATTCTTATGGAATACCATGGATTCAAGAGAAGCACAATACTCAAATGTACGTGGACTTATTTCGGTAAGACTTTCGGGAAGACTGATACTTTTCAGCGATGAGCAGTCGCTGAAAGCAGATTCACCGATATATGTTATATTCGGCGAAAAGCTTATCTTTGTAAGATGATTGCATTCGGCAAATGCAAATCTGTCGATATAAGTCAGTGAATCTGGCATTGTGACACGTTTGAGGTATTCGCTTCCCTCGAAAGCACTTTCGGCTATTTTCTCGACTCCGCCGGGGATATTCGGCTTAAATTCGGTTTCCTTTGCGGAATAAAGCGTGTTGTTGTGTATAAACATTGAATTTTCCTTATACATTGCCTTAAGCCACGGAGTATCGGCAAAAGCGTTGTAACCGATATTCTCAAGAGTAGACGGCAGAGAAACATCGGTAAGATTACTGCACTGAGCGAATGCACTCCATTCGATAATTTTAACGCCTTCCGGAATAACGACAGATGTCAGATTATTGCAGTCATAAAAAGCATATTCGTCAATAACTTCTACGCTTTCGGGGATAAACACTTCCGCAAGTTCTGCACACTCGCTGAAAGCATTCGGACCGATAGACGTAACGGTGTCGGGGATAACAACTGATTTCAGATTCGGATATCCAAAGAATGCCTGACTGCCAATATCGGTAACCGGTATACCGTCAACTTCCGACGGAATTTCGATGCTCTGGACTGAACGTCCACAGCCTGTCACAGATATACCTGTATCATTTTCGGTAAATTCGAGAGTTTCCTCCGGTATTTCGTCCATGATTTCCTCAGCGTGTGAACCGCTTATGGAAACAACAGGTATCATGCCGATAACGGCGGTTGCCAATGCGATAAATCTTCTGAAATTATTTTTCATAAACACTCCTCCTAAGTTCGTTTAAGACAGCATCATTTAAAGTATGAATGACATCTGCACACGTCATAAATCTGCACTGTGCTGTCATAGGGTTTGGGTAAAAATATCAGTAAAGGGGGGAGCTAAAAAATTGGTTATCCTGTTATGTCATTATATATCAAAAACAGTTAGCTGGGTAGGCTTTCTGTTTCAGATAGCTGAACGCTGGACGGATATAACGCCCTTGATTTTTCTTATCTTATCAAAAAGAATCTTAAGCTGGTCTGCACCGGCGATAATTACCGTACTTTCAAAAAGTGCGTTGCCGTTTTTCAGCTTTCGTGATGAGGAATGCACAATTGGTATGCGTGATTCCATAAATACAGCGGTAATATCGTATACAAGACCTACACGGTCAGTGGCAACGACTTCAAAGCTGGTCTGAAATTCCGATGTGCTGTCATCAGACCAGAGTATATCGCTTCGCCACCGTTCCATTTCCTGCGGGTCACAGCGTCTGATTGCCGCACGGTAATTTGAGCATTTTGTGGAATGTACGGAAATTCCGTATCCTCGTGTAATGAATCCGACAATATCATCTCCCGGAATAGGACTACAGCACTGAGCTATTTTCCATGCTATTCCTTTCAGCTTATTAAGAATTATAGTTCCTTTTACATCAGGGGTGATAACTTCCGGAATCGGTTTTTCTTCTGTTTTTGGTGATTCGTTATAGAGTTTCTGATATTTTTCTTTCAGTCTCGGCAGAATTTTTTCAAGAGATATTCCCTTATATCCTACCGAAGCATAGAAATCGTCAAGATTCTCGCAGTTGTGTTTTGGAAAATCGTCCTGAAGAAAGGCAGAAAGTTCATTTTCAGGAATATCCATCTGATGATGCCTGAACGCCTTTTCGATTTCTGCTTTTCCTACTGCGATATTTTCTTCTCTCTTTTCACGCTTGAACCATGAACGGATTTTTGCCCTTGCTTCGTTTGTATGGACGATATTGAGCCACGCACGGTTGGGCCCTTTATCGGGATTGTTGGAAGTGAGTATCTGACATATATCGCCGGATTCAAGCCTGCGGTCAAGCGGAACTATTCTGCCGTTGACTTTTGCACCTGTCATTCTGTGACCTATTTCCGTATGAATACGATAGGCGAAATCAATGACAGTCGAATCAGCCGGAAGTATAACTGACATACCTTTCGGAGTCATGACTACTATTTCCTCCGAGCCTATATCGTTTTTTATAACACGGACAATTTCCTCAACATCGTCGGAAGTCTGCTGTGTTTCGATAATCTGGCGAATCCATGCAAGCCGGTTTTCCATTTTATCGTGTCCACGTATACCCTCTTTGTATTTCCAGTGGGCGGCGATACCGTATTCGGCGGTTTCGTGCATATCCCACGTCCGTATCTGAATTTCAAACGGAATCCCCTCCCTGCCGAGTACGGTGGTATGGAGCGACTGATAGCCGTTTGCTTTTTTTCCCGATATATAGTCCTTGAACCGGTTAGGGAGCGGTGTAAACATATCATGTACAATTCCGAGGATATTATAACATTCCGAGACTGTATTGACTATTACTCTTACGGCGTACTTATCGTATATTTCCTCGATATTCTTATGCATCATGATAACTTTCTTGTATATGCCGTATATACTTTTCACACGTCCCGAAACGTGCGGAGGCTCTGTAAAATCCTCCTGCTGAAAACGTTCTTCTATACGTTTTTTTATAATTCTTATAAATTCCTCACGTTCTTCTTTATTGCTTTCAAGGAGATTTTCAATTTCGGCATATCCGTAAGGGTCGAGGTAGCGGAAAGACAAATCCTCCAGTTCTTCCTGAATAGCCCTTATGCCGAGACGGTGAGCGATAGGGGCGTATATATGCATTGTTTCCCTTGCGGTTGCTCTTTGTTTTTCCGACGGACGATATTTAAGTGTACGGATATTGTGAAGCCTGTCGGAGAGTTTTATAATAATTACCCTGATATCCTGAGCCATTGCAAGAAGTATCTTCCGGATATTCTGAGCCTGTTGTTGTTCTTTGGTATATGTCGGAAGTTTGCCGAGTTTTGTAACGCCGTCCACGAGCATTGCCACGTCCTGACCGAAACGTTTTTTCAGGTCTTCGAGTGTAGCAGGAGTATCTTCAACAACATCATGCAGGAGAGCGGCACAGATTGTATCTGTATCCATTCCAAGTTCAAGGAGCGTATACGCAACGGCGAGCGGGTGGATTATGTAATCCTGACCTGACGAACGCTTCTGACCCTCATGAGCCTTAGCGGCAAACTCATACGCTGATATTATCTTGCTGAGGTCATATTGTTTATCGTCTTTGAGGATTTTCTGGATAATCATTTCAATAGTGAAATTATCGTCAAAATCCGGAATTTTGCTGATATACAGCTGATTAAATTCGTCATCGGTACACGCCGGAATCGGAACTTCAAGATTTACGTTTTTTTCTTTATCCATAATAATCAATCCTTTCACAAGCCGTAACGCTATTTTATTTTATCTCTTTATATCAATATCTTAATCCGGAACAAAATCCGGTCATGATACGGACAGCGATTTTATATCTTCAATAACAGGTGCAGAATTGAAATCTGTTTTATGTGTCGCCTTTAAACGTCTGACAATTGAATCTGAATAGGAAATCTCAATCAGACCAAGCTGTACCATTGCTTCAAGAGCAATACAGAACCGGCAGAAATTGATTTTTGGATTATTCAGCCGGAAATAAAGCACATTGGTATTTATTCCGCATGACGGAATGAGCTTGTATATTTCGGCGGCGGAATTACGGTCGGGAAGCATTGCTTTGTAGTAAGCTACAGGAAGTTTTTCACCCCGACTGTACGCCTCAAACGAATTGAGAGCCGCAAAATATTTATCCTGTTCAAAACCGTTGCGGTGTATATCTGAAATAATGATACTGACGGAAGTTTTATTTCTGTAGACATTTATATTCAAAGATACCATAAGACTACAAATATCCCCTGATTTTACAATAAGTTCCGCCGGTGAACGGCGGAACACCAGTGCTTCAAAGAAATTTCCGTCAAGCTTTATCCGGAGTTTTGAATGAGTACCGCCGGAAAGTGCGGTAATATCCATGATTTCGGCGTTTTCGATACAAAAGACCGGCTGTTCGTTTCCACAGCCGAAAGGTTCAAGAATCTGTAATCCCTCCACATTTTCCACGGTTATATCACGTGGGGAAAGTTTCATATCCGCAGTAATTTCGGGGAACGGCATAACTTCATGATTTTTGCGGGCATAGTCATTTATCAGCCGTCGAAATTCCTGAGTTTTGCCGGCTTTTATGGTAAATCCTCCTGCCGACGGGTGACCGCCGAATTTTTCCAGAACTCCGGAAACAGCAGTAAGAGAATCGAATATCGAAAAATTTCCGAAAGAACGTGCAGAGCCTCGGATTTCGCCGTTATCCTCCGAAGCTATGAAACACGGTTTTCCGAAACGTTCCATAACACGGGAAGCGGTAATCCCGATAACGCCGTGATGCCAGCCCTTGCCGAACAGGCATATAACACGGTCACGGATTATTGACGGGTCGTTGTCAATCATTGATTTTATATCGGAAATAATACTGTTTTCAGCCGATTTTCGGAGTGTATTCAGCCGGTCGAGTTCTTCGGCAATCTCAAGAGCTTCATCATAGTTTTCACATATAAGAAGTTTCAGAGCCATAAGCGGAGAGCCATAACGTCCGGCAACATTTATACGAGGAGCTATTCCGAAAGATATGGATTGCGAATCAATTGCTTTATCTTCAAGACCGCTGACCTGAATAAGAGCCATAATTGCAGGACGGTCGGTATTATTTATAAGTTTAAGACCATAGTTTACTATATATCTGTTTTCTCCGGTAAGGCTTACAATATCTGCAACGGTCGCAATAGCGGCGAGGTCGCCGAACTGTTCAAGAGCCATTGTATAGTCGCCCCCGTCGAGAGCAGCGACGAGCTTAAGGGCAATTCCCGCACCGCAGAGGTACTTGAACATTGAAGTATCATCATAACGATGAGGGTCAACAACAGCTTCTGCTTTCGGAATCACATCTCCCTGCTGATGATGGTCTGTAATGATGAGTTTCATTCCGAGAGAATAAATATATTCAGCTGTTTCAACAGCAGTTATTCCGTTATCAACAGTAATGATAAGCTGAACACCGTTTTCATGGATTTTATCAACTGCGTTATTATTCAGACCATATCCCTCAATACGTTCCGGAATATAGTACATAACATCTGCACCGCATTCATACAGATATGTATATAATATTGCGGTTGCAGTGATGCCGTCGCAGTCATAGTCGCCGTATATGCAGATTTTTGTGCCTTCGTCAATAGCCTGATTTATAATATCGGCGGCTTTCTGCATATCTCTTATCATAAACGGGTCGGACAATTCGTGGAGTTCAAGCCGTTCCATTACTGATTCCGGACGTGAATATCCCTGAGAAGCGAGTACAGAGGCGGTAAAAGGTGAAATTCCGCAGTTAAGCGAAAGACCGGAAACAACGTTTTTATCAATATTCTTGACAGACCATTTTTTCATAACTGTCTCCTGAAAAAAAAAGATGATATATTTCTACACTTTACATTATATCACAAATTCTCATAATTTTCAATAGCTTATTCAAAAAAAATGATTTAAAAAATAAAAATCAAGGCAGAGATATTATCCCTGCCTTTTTGATATAGGATTCAGCACAATGCTTCGAGTTTAACACGCAGTTTCTTGATTATTTTCTTTTCAAGCCGTGAGATGTACGACTGTGATATTCCGATAAGGTCGGCGACTTCTTTCTGTGTTTTTTCTTTTCCGTCAATGAGACCGAACCGGAGTTCCATGATTTCACGTTCACGGTCGCAGAGTTCAGATACAGCAGTACGGATAAGTTCCCGTTCTGCTTCCGTTTCGATTCCCTTGCTTACAACATCGTCGTCAGTTCCGATAACGTCCGAAAGAAGGAGTTCATTGCCGTCATAGTCGATATTAAGCGGTTCGTCGATTGAAAGGTCACTGCGGTACTGCGATGATTTCCGCAGAAACATAAGTATTTCATTTTCGATACAGCGGGAGGCATATGTTGCGAATTTGATATTCTTTGCCGGACAGAAAGTATTGACAGCCTTTATCAGTCCGATAGTGCCGATTGAAACCAAATCCTCGATTCCGATTCCTGTGGATTCAAATTTCTTTGCGATATAAACTACAAGCCGTAAATTATGTACGATGAGCTTTTTTCGGGATTCGGGGTCATTGTCAAGAAGTCCGATGAAAACGGCTTCTTCCTCCTGATGCGTAAGCGGAGGCGGAAGTGTATCAGAGCCGTTGACGTAGAAAACGTCTCCGCCAAGAAGATTTTTAAGTCTGTTGATGATTCTGTTTAAGATATTCATAATTTGCTCCTTCATAATCAATAATCTAATAATTCAACAGTTTTGGATTGAATATTGCCGTTCCGTCATTTTTTCCCAGACCTACCATGACATCAACTGATTTTCTTTCGTTGGTCAATGTGTTGATGATAAGAAGTTCGTCAGGACGAAATATCGGAATAACTCCGTTTTCCGATATTGTCGAACACGGAATCAGCCGGAATCCCGCCGGAAGTCCGCAATCGGAAAAATCTTCCGGAAATTCAAGTTCATTCCGTCCGCATATTACAACCGGTTTGCCGGAAAAAAAATCAGTCAGGGAATTTCCTGTATCTGCAAGTGCATTCAGCGTGAATATTTTTTCTTTGAATCTTATTATTATCCGATAACAGTCAGGAGGCGATTTATCGCTGAAATGCCGGAACACCGAAATTATCAGATACATAACGGCAGTACATATAATCAGCAGTAAAAGTGAAAAATCTATGTAGAAATAAGAATTCGAGAAATGCATGAAAGACGGTTTAAGCCAGTAATATGCACCATAAACTCCTCCGGCAAGTATGAAATTTGAAGCAAAGAAAGACAACGTATTTTTAATCAGCCGGATTTTGCTGTGGATTCCGAATGCGGAAATAACGACGGTAACAGCAGCGGCAAGTTTTATCACAATATTAAGTATAAACGGAAGTTCCGGAGCAAGTATCAGCAAAGAAAACAGACTGCCATATACGGAAGCCACAAGACAACGTACAGCTTTAAGCGGTGAAGATGTTATTCTTGCTGTAATCCGCAGAAGAAAATAATTTACATATATGTTCAATATGATTAAGACATCAATGTAAATAGTCTGCATAACATCACCTCCGGAGATTTTCTGATATAATTATACAACAAATTTCCTGCGGAATTTGTCGGAATATGAAACCTGATAAATAAAAAATCGCTCCGTGTCGGAGCGTATCACAATACACGGAGCAGATTATTATTTTAATAATATCATCTTAAAAAAGGAAGCAGAATAACACTGAGCATCATAAGTCCTGCCATAATGAGGACAACAATTCTTGTCCACATTTTCTTTTCGGGTTTTTTCATACCACTCACAAAAAACCACCTCCCGACGATAACGTGTAAGATTTTATTTTTTATCCCCGTCTGTGCTTTGTATTTCTTTTCTGTGAAAATCCTGACGGTCTGACTGCGTTATTATGCCGTCCGGATTTGCTTTTTCCTCTTGCCGTGAAATGTTTTTCCGGAGCTTTTTCCTTTGATGAACTTCCTTTATAGAGTTTTACCTCAACCTTGTGACCGTTTATTTTCATCGGATTTGTACTGTCGATAATATAATCGTATTCGGATTCCGGAACTTCAACGGTTGTATGGCTTTCGTAAATATCGATTTTTCCGAAATCCTGCCCTGACATACCGGTTGCATCAACGAGTGCACCGAGTATGAAATTAGGAGCTATACGCCTGCTCCGACCGATATTCAAATCGATTTTGACCGTCTTTGCTCCGGAACGCTTACCCTTTTTAAGAGGTCTCGGCATTTCAAATTCCGGAAGTGAATCTATTTCTTTCTGAAGTCCCGAACTTATAAGTCTTGCGGCGATTTCACGGCTGTCTATTCCCTCGCCGGCAAGAGTATCAATTATATCATAGGCATCATGACCGGCGGTCATTCCGGTTATTTTCTGGATTACAGCGTTCTTCTTGGCTTTGATAACGTCATTCCTGTCGGGGAGCGGAAGTTCTGTTATTTCCGCTTTGGTGTAGCGTGCAATATCTTTCAAATCGTACTGCTGACGACGGCTTGTAATCAGAGTATATGCCGTTCCTTTTAATCCGGCACGTCCGGTACGTCCGATTCGGTGAATATAATATTCATTATCCTGAGGCAAATCATAATTGAAAACAACATCGATTCCACTGACATCGATTCCACGTGCGGCGACATCGGTCGCAATCAGAACGGCGGTATTATGTAATTTGAAGCTGTTCATTACCTGAGTTCGCTGAGCCTGTTTCATATCCCCGTGAAGTCCGGAAGCGTGTATGCCGGATTTCTGCAATTCCTCCGTGAGTTCATCAACCATTTTCTTTGTATTGCAGAAAACCATAGCCGATTCCGGAGAATACGCCGAAAGCAGAAGTTTAAGTGCATCTGTTTTTCTGCCCATAGGAACAAAAAAGAAAAACTGGTCAATGAGTTCGACTGTTTTCTGTGCGGATTTGATTTTCACCTGAACAGGTTCACGCTGATACTTTTCGGTTATAGCGAGAATATCCGGAGGCATTGTTGCCGAAAACAGAATAGTCTGTCTTTTCTCCGGAACATTCGAGAGAATTGATTCAATATCCTCACGGAAACCCATATTCAGCATTTCATCTGCTTCATCAAGTATAACCATACGGATATTTTCAAGTTTAAGGGTACGTCTGCGGATATGGTCGAGAACCCGTCCGGGAGTACCGATTATAATATTTGCACCTCTTTTGAGTTCTGCAATCTGCTTTTCCATACTTGCTCCGCCATAGACAGCACACGTCTTTACGGATTTTTTATATTTTGCGAATTTCTGAAGTTCTCCGCACGCCTGAACTGCGAGTTCTCTTGTCGGACAGAGAATGATAACAGCCGGAGATTTCCGGTCGTTATCGGTTATGGATTCCACCGCCGGAATACCGAAAGCTGCGGTTTTTCCCGTTCCGGTGTTTGAACGTCCGACAACATCGACTCCCTGCATTATAAGCGGAATACTTTGCTGTTGGATTTCGGTCATTTCGGAGAATCCGAGTTCTCCTACTGCGTCGAGAATCTCCTGAGAGATATTAAGTTCATTGAATTTCATAATTATCCTTTCTTTTGCAGTTTTTTTATTTCTCCGAATCCGTCTGTTAAAACAGATTCTTATAATAATATGATACCACAAAATTTCCGGAACGTCAAGAAGATTTTGAAATTATATTTTAAACAATTTATTTCATAACACAAACAAATTCCCGACAGAAAAATCCGCCGGAGTTTTCCGACGGATATATATATTTTATTTCAGAATTTATCAATAATACCTGCTTCGTACTGCTGAATTTTCAGTGCGTCCATAGCTGATATACCTGCTGTGCCGTCAACATCGGCATTGATTTTTCCCTGTTCTGTAAGTGCGTATTTATCCTTGTTTCCGCAGTATTGCAGTACAAGAGTTGCATCTGCAACAGAAATTTCACCGTCACAGTTTGCATCGCCCGAAACAGTTTCAATTTCTCCTATTGATTCAAAATTACGTTCGTATTTTTCGGCATATGCCTCTGCGGTTGAACCGGAATAGCCACGGATTACGCCGTTGAAATAGTGATTCCAGTTAAGGTAACCATCATTTCCGTTATAAATAGTATCCGAATCATCAAATATTTCACAATCCGGATTTAATATTGTTATTGATTCAAGACCGGAGCATTCTTTAAATGCCAAAAATCCGATATTTGTTACACTGTCCGGAACGATTATTGATGTCAGACCGGAACAGCCCCAAAATGCCTCACTGCCTATACTTTTTACACCGTCAGGAATTATTACATCTCCCTCACACGTATTGCCATTAATCAGAATATTATTTATAATAACAAGCGGATTTTCTTCACGCATTGCTTCAAACCATGGCGTATGATAAAACGCATCACGGCTGATATTTGTAAGACTGTCTGGAATTGTTACTGATTCAAGACCGGAACAGTTATAAAATGCACCGTCTTCAATACTTGTTACACTGTCCGGAATGATTACTGATGTAAGACCTGAACAGCCGTCAAATGCATAGCTTCCGATAACTGTTACACTGTCGGGGATTGTTATTGATTCAAGACCGGAACATTCTCCAAATGTACTGTGTTCGATATTTGTTACACTGTCCGGAATTATTATTGACGTAAGACCGGTACAACCTGAAAACGCCCATTCTCCGATACTTGT
>CAMWYX010000041.1 GCA_947178575.1 uncultured Ruminococcus sp.
TTTCCTTGATTTCGGGTACAGCTTCCGGAGACTGAGGATTTCTTTCCTTAATTTCGGGTACGGCCTTCGGAGATTCAGAATTTTTTATCTCTTTACTTGCAGATACCGGAAGAACAGAACCGGCTTTCCTTACACGCAATACCTTTGTTACTTTCATAAATATACCACTCCGCCCAAATTGAAACGCTCAATCCAAAATAGAAAACTGACATACCATATAGATTATATCATATCTAATATGAAATTGCAAGAAAATATTAAAAATAAATTTAATTTTGTAAAAATTGCCTATAACGGATTTAATATATATACAAAATATACAAAATTTTCCAAAAATTTATATAATAACAGGTAAACAGAATACTTAACGTCTCAGATTTTTAGAGAGTTTTTTCTTTCTCTTTGTTTCATACATAACCTTATCCGCCTGATTAACAAATCTGAAAAGGTCTTCTCCCTTTTCGGGAACGGCAATAACATAACCCATACTTGCACTTAACATAAACGGATTACCCATTGTGTTATTAACCCAGTCAATATTTTCATGAATTTTGTATGTCAGATTTGAGGCTTCCGCATCAGTGTAGTCAGAGGCAAATACAATAAATTCATCGCCCCCGAAACGACAGAATATCTCGTCGTTGGTGCATGAACGATTGAGAACATCGGCAACTGAACGTATAGCCACATCTCCCACATCATGCCCGAAAGTATCATTGATATATTTAAGTCCGTCCAAATCAATGAACATAAGCATTATACTGCGTTTTTCAAGAGTACATCTTTTAAAGGTATCAGCAGTTGCAAGCACGAATCCGTTGCGGTTATATATTCCGGAAAATGTATCCTGAGCATACAGTCTGCCGAGTTTTTTGACCGCATAGTCAAGAGACTGGAGTTTTCTGATATTTTCAAGGGAATTGTTTATAGTTATGCACCACCCCTGAAACATTGCGTTATGAAGCGAGACATGACAATTATTCACCGCCATATAGCCGAGACAGCGTTCACCGAAATGAAGCGGTAATATATAGTAAAATTTTTCGGAATTTGATTTATCAGCAATATCCGGAAAAAGATTCCGCCGTTCCACAAACGGTACATCATGAAACTTTCCGTCGGCGTATGCAATCGGAACAATCATTTTTTCGGAATACGTTTTCGGAAATGATTCATCTTTTCGGATATTTCCGTTATCTTCAATAAAATCATACGACCAGTTTTCGCACAGACAGAAATAAAATTCTCCCGGATTCATACGAATCACAAATTTTTTCAGTGATTCAATATACTCGTTAAACGAACTGCATCCGTGCAGTTTGCAGGAAAGTCTATTAAACAGCGACATATAATCGGTCATAGATTCCATACGGCTGAAATGTGTTATATTCAGTTCCTTGTATTCTTTTATGTCATGAACTGCACTGTCGGGACAACCACAGCTTTCGGTAAAGCGGGTTGACATATCAAGTATTATGCTCCGGTTCTGGGAAATACTATTGAAATAATTATACAGCATCTTGCACGCCAGCTGACCGGAACGAAGCATGGGACGTGATACAGATGTAAGCTCAACACGCAGATTATGATTGCTGAAAGTGTTATCAAAGCCTGATATTGCTATTTCCTGCGGAATTTTATAACCGGCTTCAAAAAGACGGTTCACAGCGGCAGCAGCCATAACATCATTGGCACATATAATTGCCTGAGGCATATATTTAGTGTTCCGGAGGAAATATTCGATTGCCTGTTTTCCGGAAGCAGCCCTGAAGTCACCGTAAAAAATACGTTCTTCCTCGATTTCTATACCGTTTTCTTCAAGAACCTCCAAAAATGCGTCACGGCGGTCAGCACTTTCCGGATTATCTGCAGGGCCTGAAATATAGTTGAATTTTGTAAATCCGTGAACATTTATGAAATGTTCGGTAATTTTGCGCATTGCACTTTTGTTGTCGATACCGATATGAAGAAATTCCGGAACATCATTGTCCATGCTCACAGCCGGTATGCCGGCTTCTTTTATACGGCGGAGAATATCAGAAACAACCGGCTGATAATCAATTGTATTTGTAAGAAGTATTGCACCGTCAAAGTTCCGGAAATCGGGAAGATTGAATATATTAAGTTCTCCGAAGTCGTGACATCTGTTATCCATAACCCCCGTAAATGATACGAACACATAAAAATCGAAAGAACATTCAGAGGAGGAGGATTGTATTCCTTTTAATATATCGCTCTGATAAGCTTCATCAATTCCGGCTACTATTACTGCAATTTTTTTTTTCAATCAATGTCACCTACCTTTAGCATACAGCAGTACAGCTTTTAGAATCTGTTTTCGTTTCTGCTGTACAAAAAATAACACCTATGAATATTATACAACAGAAATTCAGAAAAATCAATAGTTTTTGTAATTTTAATTTTGTGAACTTTTACAAGCCTGTCAGATGTATTTAATTGTTTGTACGGAAATAGTTTACTGATACACGGTCTTAAATATATTGCTAAAAAACAGCAGGTTATTATAAAAAAGTTTCGTCATAAAGCCGAAAATTCACATAGATTTTAGGTTAGTATTGACAAAACGTGAAAAAATGATATACTTATTATAGAAGATTCAGGATTGCCGTCTTAAAAGATGACAAATCCGGAAAGGAAGTTCATCAATGAAAAATATTTGGCATGATATAAATCCAAAAAGAATAAGTCCGGACAACTTCTACGCCGTTATAGAAATCGGCAAAGGAAGCAAAATAAAATATGAACTTGACAAGGAAACCGGATTCATAAAAATGGACAGAATACTTCACACTTCTACCCATTATCCGGCAAATTACGGCTTTATACCTCGGACGTACTCTGATGACAACGACCCTCTTGACGTGCTTGTACTCTGTTCTGAAAGACTTATGCCCCTCACTTTGGTCAGATGCTATCCTATAGGAGTTATCCAGATGCTCGACAACGGACATCACGATAACAAAATAATAGCAGTTCCGTTTGATGACCCCAATTATAATATGTACATGGATATCGAACAGTTACCCAAGCATATCTTCGACGAAATGACACACTTCTTCACCGTATACAAAGAACTTGAACACAAATCAACAGTCGTGAACGAAATCGAACACGCAGATACTGCACGGGACATAATCGCTCACGATATAGGAAATTATATTGATAATTTCTGCAAATAATATTTCCGCACAATATCCTGTATCCGTATCCTGTGTAAACAGGTGAAAATTTTAAAATCGAAAAGGAGAATACCTAAATGACTGCATCAGGAGGAAATTTATTCAGCAGCGAAATCAGTGCTGCACCAATCGGCATTATTGCCATGAACAGCGTCACCGAACTCGGCGCAAAAATCAACAATTATCTTGTTGACTGGGCTAAAATGGCAGGCTATGACACTGACAGCTTCCTTATCGAAGCTGAATGCCCACGTTTTTCATCAGGTGACGGAAAAGGTATTATCAAATCAACCGTCCGTGGAAAAGACCTTTTCATAATAATAGATGTCGGTAACTATAATGTTAAATACGACTATTTCGGTATGCAGAACTCTATGTCCCCTGACGACCATTATCAGGATTTAAAGCGTATAATTCAGGCTGCAAGCGGAAAAGCTCACCGTGTAAATATAATCATGCCCCTCCTCTACGGAGGCCGTCAGCACAGAAGAAGTTACCGTGAATCCCTCGACTGTGCATGGGCATTGCAGGAACTCTATTCCATGGGCGTTTCAAATATCGTCACATTTGATGCACATGACCCACGTGTCCAGAACGCTGTTCCTCTTATGGGACTTGATAACGCTATGCCTACATATCAGGTATTGAAATGCCTGCTTCATGATTTCAAAGATTTAAGTCTCACAAAGGACAAGTTCATGATAGTTTCTCCGGACGAAGGAGCACTCAACAGAAATATGTATTATGCTTCTGTTCTCGGTGTTGATATGGGTATGTTCTACAAGAGACGTGACTATTCAACAATAGTGAACGGTCGCAATCCGATTGTTGCCCACGAATATCTCGGAAATCCGGTTGAGGGAAAAGATGTTTTCGTTGCCGATGATATTATTTCCTCCGGCGAGTCAATGCTCGACCTTGCCTACAATCTCAAGAAGAAAAAGGCGGAACGCATATTCACATATGCGACATACGCTATCTTCACGAACGGTCTTGAAAAATTCGATAAGGCTTATGAAGAGGGCGTTATAAGCGGTGTACTCGGAACTAATCTCACTTACCGTTCGCCGGAACTCCTAAGCCGTCCATGGTTCCATGAAGTAGACGTTTCCAAATATATCTCATACTTCATCGAGGCTATAAATCATGATGTTTCAATCGGTCAGATTCTTGACCCTCATGCAAAAATAGAAGCACTTCTTAAAAATTACGGAATGAAATAATAAAATCAAATTAAAAATCCTGCTGTGAATAAAACACGGCAGGATTTTTAATTATTTAAAATTTCTGAAAGGCAAAAGCAAATCAACGCTGCTGTGCATTGGAATTAAAATCAGGTTCTGATTCAGGTTCGGTTGCGGATTCCGGATTATTGAGATTTTCGTTTGCATCATTCAGAATTACAACTACATCAATATCCTCATTGTCACGGTATACTTTGAGAGTTATTGTATCTCCTGCCTTGAACTTATTTTTTATTGAATTAAGTTCGTCCATTGTATTGACTGCTTCATCATTGATTCCTATGATAACGTCACCGACTCTTATTCCGGCTTGTTCGGCGGCACTTCCGTCGGCAACAGCACGGACGTATATTCCCATAGGGAGTCCTAAATAACTTGAATAAGCCTCGGTAATATCAACTGCGGAAATACCAATCTGAGGACGTCCTGTAACACCGCCGTTGTTTATAAGGTCATCTATTATAATTTTTGCATCGTTTATCGGGATAGCGAATCCGAGACCCTCAACAGTTGCAGAGCCGTAACTTGATGACATTTTGGCGGAATTTATTCCTATTACCTGACCACAGCTGTTAAGCAGAGGACCTCCGGAATTTCCCTGATTTATAGCGGCATCTGTCTGGATAAGAGTCATATTTTTCTCGTTGATTGATATTTCACGGTTAAGAGCAGATACAATTCCGCTTGTAACAGAACCGAAAAGTTCAAATCCGAGCGGATTTCCGACGGCTATAACAAGTTCGCCGACCCTGAGTTCATCACTGTTTCCGAAAGTTGCCGGAACAAAACCGCTTCCCTCGATTTTGAGTACTGCGAGGTCTGTTTCCTCGTCATAAGCGATAATTTTGGCTTCATGTTCTGTTTCGTCGCTGAAAAGAACCGAAACCTCAATAGCTTCTCCGGCACGGTATTCGTCCGAGGTATCGTATACAACATGAGCGTTTGTGACAATATATCCGTCCTCGGTCATAACAATTCCCGTACCTGTTGCAACTGCCTGACGTGTTATGGGTTCTGACTGGAAACCCCAGCCCCACGGATAAAATCCGCTTGTCTGCTCGGTAATTTCAAACGTCGAGGAAATACCTACAACAGAGGGCATAATTTCGTCAACTATATCGGGAAGAGCTTTAGCGTCGGTACGTGCGGCAATATCAAACAATCCGGGGAGGTTCTGCGGTTCGGGAGCTGACGGAGCTTTATCGGAATCGGAAGATACATCATCATCACTATTATTATCTGTTGTGGGTTCGCTTGTACTGCTTTCGGAGTTTCCGGAGTTTTCGGATTCGTCTTCATTCAGGTCGAACCGGCTGTTGTCCATGAATTTATAAACCTGAACAGAACCTGCTCCTACGATTCCGAGACAGAGAATAAAAGCAATAAATTTAAGTCCCGTATATTTTTTCGGCTTTTTCGGGGAGGGAGTATTTTCAGAATAATATGAATAACTGCCGGAAGACTGCTCGTCCTCGTCATTATTGTAACCGTTGTAGAAATCTGACATAGGAATTACCTCATTTCAAAAGTTTCATCAAAGAATATTATACCCACTTATGTGATAATTATATGATAGCAGTCGGAAAATTACCGCTGTTTTGTTCACAGAAAGTTTACAATTCACCTGCTCATAGCAAGAACCGAAAACGTTGTAATATATGAAATCAAAAAAACCGAAAGAAGCTTCTGCAAATGAAAATAGAAAAAGAATATGACAATATATTCCGATATGTTCTGTACCGAACCGGCAACAGATATGATGCCGAAGATATTACTCAGGAAACATTTCTGAAATACATCGAACACACGGAATATCACGGACGAGGAAATGAACGTCAGCTGTTGTATACAATAGCCCGAAATCTCTGCATTGACCGCCGGAGAAAAGAAACAACAGAAATTCTTCCTGATAACGTACAGGATACAAATGACGATATTATCCGGAAAATAGCAGTCCGGCAGGCTATGGAAAAACTTCTGCCGGAAGAACGTGAAATCATAATAATGCGACTTGTAAACGGTGAAAATATTTCAGTTATAGCCAGGATATTCAACACATCAAGATTTACCATGAGCCGAAGAATAAAAGCAATAACAGAAAAACTAAAAAAAGAACTCGGAAAGGAATAACTGCTATGAACCACAAAATCAAAAATCTTCTCAGCGAAACATATGGCTCGGAAATGCCGGAAAGAAAACATGATTTTTTAAAGCGTATCAGTTCCGAACCGGTATGGAAAAAGCTCCACCCCATAGAATCATTTTTTTATGCCCATCAGGCAATGATATTTCCCGTTTCGGCAGTTATGACGGTCGTCTCGGTATGTCTGATTCTGATATTGTTTTCATTCGGGGGAAACAAATCCCAGAAACCCGAAACTCCTCCGGAAATAATAGCGGAAATAACCACATCAGCCGGAAAATCCGTATCGACTACCGCCACAACCGGAAATACTTACATGATTTCCGGCTCTTATACAACGACTTATCATCATGATATAATCACTTCTGCCGATACGATACCTCACGTGAGTACAACGGTTTCATCTCAAATTACAGAATCCAAAAATGACGGTCAGACCGATACGTATACAGAATCTGCCGGTATATCATCTCAGGAGCAGGAAATAAATTCGTCAGATACAACAGAACCGGTATCTTCCGGAAAAGAAACAACCGAAACAACTACTACTGCTTCAATATATTACAGCAGTTTTTTCAGTCACACATATACAACCGCCGATATCGATGCGGATAATCCGATGTTCTACGGTTATCCTGATGACTATATTTTTGATGATATTCTGAAATCACAATTCAGTTCCGACAGTCCGATATATGACTATCTTCTGCAAAGTCTTGTAAATATGCTTCTTTTTGAACCGTCAACAGCCGTTGAGGGCGAAATAACTAATCTGACATATATCGCATACGAGGGCAAGCCATGGACTATATGCGAAATAGAAGTAACCGACGTGTATCATTTTGATTTATGCTATCCCGACAATATAAACATCATAAATACCGGCGACAGAATCAATATCGCCATGCCGGGCGGATATATGTCCGTAAACGAATATATATCACTCAATCCCGACAGCACTCTTTTTTCCGGCTGGAGCGAAGAACAGAAATCATCTTCCGTAATATACGAAGCCGGTTCAAATCAGAATAAACCTGAAATCGGCGACAGATACGCATATTATCTTGAACCTGCCAAACTCGATATGCCATATGACCGGCTGTATATCCGTAAAATGATGTGCGATATATGTCAGTTCAACGTCAATGACGATATTCTGATAAGCTGTAACAGTTTTCACAGTGATTTCCCGATACAAAAATCAATGATAATCGATTCCGACAGCTGGGAATACTTCTATGATGATGACAATGACAGATGTATTGCTTTCCGTGATGAAAGTTCGCTTCTGTACGGTGCATTTTCGTGTTACAGCGTATCGGCTGACGGAAAATTGATATATCTCGGCTATTTTAATACAGAAAACGGATTTTTCCCGTTCCGTGATTCCAAACACTATAATCTGATATGGAATAAAAACAGTGTAACAGTTCAATATCACACGAATTATAATCATACCGAAAATGATGAATTTTCATCTGCCGAATTAAGCATTCCGGAATAACAAAAAAGCTCCTTTCCGCATATAATAAACCGGTACAGGTTAATCAACGGAAAGGAGCTTTATCATGCCAAAAATATTCTTAAGTCCGTCCACGCAGGAATGGAATAAATACGCCACCGAGGGAAACGAACAGCTTTATATGAATCTTCTCGCCGACAGAATGGAGCCTTTTCTCCTCTCCTCCGGAATAGCATTCACAAGAAATGACCCCGACAGAAATGTTCAGGGAGCTATACAGGACTCAAACGCCGGAAATTATGATGTTCATCTTGCACTTCATTCCAACGCCGCACCCGAACAGATGGCAGGAAAACTCAGAGGAATTGATATATATTTTGCTCCGTCAAGCGTTTACGGCGAACAGCTTGCAAATATAATAGCTAACAATCTGAAAGCAATCTATCCTCTGCCCGAAAAATGCCGTGCATTGCCGGCGTACAATCTCGGGGAAGTATTGCAGACCCGTGCAGTAGCTGTATTGTGCGAACTCGGCTATCATGACAATTATGCGGACGAAGCATGGCTGAAAAATAATATCGAAACCATAGCTCGAACACTTGTAAGTTCACTCTGCGATTATTTCGGAATACCGTTTATTCTGCCGTCCGCCATACAGTTCGGAATGGTTGCCACTGACGGAAGCAATCTCAATATACGTGATTATCCGTCAATAGAGGGCGGAATAATAGGAAAAATTCCGAATAATGCAGCTGTTCTTATTACCGGCGAAACCGGAAACTGGTACGTTGTGACATATAACGATATTGTAGGATACGCCAGCAAAAGTTTTATTATTCTCTGAATACATCGGAAATCAAAAAAATCCAAACATATAGAAAACGGCGGAGAACTTCCATTTTCCGCCGTTTTTTAATAATATTATTTTTTGTTTTTCTTATCAACTTTAGGAACTGCATATTTTGGTTTCATGGGCTTTCTTCGTTTCTGCCTCATAACAACAGCGTAAATGCACAACACAATATAGATACCGCAAAGTATTCCTGATATTATGAATGCATTTTTAAACCACTTTGATTTCGGGAAAAGCTTTGCCACATACATATTATACTTCAATGCAGAACGTTTTACATCTGATACGGCTACAAGATTTACCGTTGCAAGCGGTTCGCCGGAAAATTCAAGGGTTACCTGTCCGAGAAGCTCTCCGGCATTTACCGGAGCTTTTAATTTTTCCTGATTCCACACTATATTGCTCCGGCTGATAAGAGAAACATCTATCTCATCATACCAGAGAAGCGAAACTTCACGTTCCGGACGGGCAAGAACGTAATCATTTCCGTCTGCCAGTTCAACCGGAAGTTCACCGAGTTCAGCGGTATCGGCAAGAATTACCTTATATGAAAAATGAGTGTATGCCCAGTCAAACATATCTGATGCATCTTCGATATGATAAAATACTGTGTCTCCGTCGGAACTGTTCATCGGTGATTTCAATGCAACTGCAAGATAATTATTTCCGTCTCTGCTTGATAAGGCAACTATATTTCGACCGCCTTTTTCAAGATTTGCTGTTTTGATTCCACGTACACCCTGATAATAGTATTCGCTTTCCTCGTCCATCATGAGATTTGAATGATACCATTTCCACGACTGACGGTCGGGGTGATTTTCAAGATTCGGAACTAAAGGACTGTAGACATATGTCGAGCATATTTCATCAAATTTCGGGAGTTTCAATGCATATTGTGTGAGCTTTGCAATATCACGTGCGGTTGTATATTGTTTCGGGTCATACATACCGGTGGCATTTGTAAAATGTGTTGCATCGAGTCCGATTTCAGCGGCTTTTTCATTCATCATTTCAACAAATGTCTGAATATTTCCCCCGCTTATATTGTATGCTATTGTCTGTGAAGCCTCAACAGAAGATGTGAGCATCATGGCATAAAGCAAATCGGTATATTGAAGCACGTCCGAATCATATATATCTGCAAACCGCAAATCATCAATGTATTCGGTTTCGTAAAGTTCGGAATAGACTGATTCATCAACAGTTACTTCAGTGCTGAGGTCGGGACAGTTTTCTATACACACGACAGCTGTCATTATATTTACAAGAGGTCCGGGCATTTGTTTGGCATCGGCATTTTTTTCAAAAATAACAGTATCGCAGTCAAGATTTATAAGCATGGCTGAATCGCTGTGAATTGTGCGTTTCATGGTAAATCCGGTGGCTTTGGTATCGGAAAGATTTATAAACGGCAGTATCATTACAACTGATAACAGTGCAGAAATTATTTTAGACTTCATGGACAGAGTTCCTTTCAAAAATATTATATTTTTATTATAACATACTATTTCTGAAAATAAAAGTCTTTTTTGAAAAAAATTTCAGAATATTATAAAACTTCGGATTCATGGCGTAAACTATTTAATTATTATATTTTCGGTTTCAAATTTAAGTGTTTCGTTTTCCTGAGTATCAGATTCGGTATTCATTTCAAGAGATAATATAGTTCCTGCCGAATCAACAGTAAAATCACATATACAGCTTATATCACCATAGGTATATATAAAATGATATTTATAATTATTTCCGTCGCCTGCGAATATTCCCTCTTTGTACTGCTCAATCTTTTCGACGGAAAAATCACGCATTCTGTCCGGATATTCCACGCTGTCTGTCAGATAGCCAAGAACAGTATGATATATTTCTGTATAGTCAAATGCCGGAACATCATAGAATATACTTCCCTCTGATTCTGTTTCGCCGGTAATCCTCCATTCTCCGTCCTTACGGATATATTTTATTTCGTCTCCGTTGTCAGAAAGTACTATACTTCCGGTATTTTCACGCAGATTCCAGTTTATAGTACCGTTTCCGGAAAATTTTCCGTATTTATCCATACTGCTGACTGAAATATCAGCCTGCATATCAGAAATGCTCGCCGGATATGAGGCAAGCAGATATATGATATATCCTTTATCGGTCTGTCCGATAATTTTACGCAAAGCCTCCAGATAACCTGATTCAGACGCACCCTCGGCGATATAGACCGTTCCTGTTTCCTCGTTCATAATCATAGGTATACTGCCAAAACGCCAGTTATTTATTACAAAAACATTTTTTCTCATAAGAGAATCATATTGTCCGGAATCACAGATATGCCATTCAAATTTACTTATCTCATCGATAAAAGAACTTATATCCGGCTCGGAATCCATCAGACACCTGCTCCACATTCCCTGACTTTCACCGTAATGATATGAAAACCGGCAATCTCCGGAAAGTGATTCTTTAAGTTCTGCGGTGAATTTTTCACTTGTGATTTTTTTATCTTTTTCTTTTGATTCCTGTAGTTCCACGATAACAAAATCTGTTTTTTCCGTTATGTCTTTTATTTTATTATATAATTCGGGAGATGAACTGAACCGGTACTGTATTCCGCCCGTTTCGGAAAGAGAATATTCCACAGTTATAAAACCGTTTTCATTTATATAAGCTGTGAATATTCCGTCATAGTAAAACATTACAGAATCTCCTGCTGAGGAAAGATGTGTGCGTTTTGTAAAGTCAATATATTCGCTTACTGCTTCGGCAACTGAATTTCCATAATCTTCTTCTATCAGCGTTGAAAAATTGAAATACGGAAAATTACGTGCAATTATATCTAAGATTCCAGCATAAACATTTGATTCAGAACGATAAAAGATTCTTGAGCCGTTATGTTCGCAGACAACGATTCCGCTTTCGGTAACGGAATATAAAAATTCATTTTCACCTGTAAATCTTATATCTATATGGTTTTCGTTTTCGCTGAACTGATTTTCCGATACTTCCGCATAATTCGCCGTTGAAATAAACTGATATATATTTTCCGCCGTTTCTTCGGGAATATCTCCGAAATTATGAAATCCGCTTTTTCCTGCCAGTTTACCGTTGATGATTGTTGTGTTTCTGTATATTGACATTTCAGCCGTTTCGTAAATCTTAACCTGTTCAGTGCCGGAATTGCTCACTTCTGATTCGCCGAAAGACGGAGAATATCCATCATTTCCTGTGAAAGCAAACGCTCCGCCGATACCGATTATAAGTGCAAATGCTGCCGCAAAAGCTCCGAAATGATGTTTTAGTCCTGAATCCGAAACTCTTTCAACATCGCTGATAGTGTAAGCATATTCGCCGTCCGGTTCAGATGATAAAAGCTCAATCATTTTCTTCTGAAATTCAGGACTGCATTTTATTTTATCAAGATGTTCCGTATAATTATTTTTCTTCATGATGACCTCCCGTTTCGTTGATTTTTTCTATTTCCGACCTCAGTCTTGCCTTTCCTCTTTGGAGCAGAGAACTGACAGTATTCGGATTTTTCTTTAAAATTCCGGCAATATCATTGACGGTCAGTTCTTCATAAAAATAAAGATAAAGCACCGCCGAATATTTTTTCGGAAGATGAGATATAAGTTCACGGACTTCTATATCTGTTGTATCCATGCAGTACGACGCATGATTTCCGGTATTTTCTTCATCTATTGAATATGTCCGGCTGAACCGGAAACTTTTCCGGAAATTTCTGCATTTGTTTATTGCAGAACGCAGAAGCCATGCTTTCATATGCTCATCATCATTGAATACTACCGGTCGGGCGTGAAGCATAAGAAAAATATCCTGCGTTATATCCTCGGCTTCGGAATAACTTCCGCAACATGAATATGCCGTCCTCAGAACCATATCGCCATATTTCTCAAAAGCATATAATGCCGTATTTTTATCATCTGTCAAACTTTTACCTCCGTTTCTTAATCAGAATCAAATCAAAATAAATACGCACTTTAATCACTCTCTGATATATACACAGCTGAAAAGTGATTTTTCGTGCGTTCCGAATATATTTTTTTGATTTAACTTAAAATCTGCTTGACATTAATGCCGATTTGTGATACAATGTTATATGTGATATTTGCCGGAGTGGCGGAATGGCAGACGCAGTGGACTCAAAATCCACCGGTAGCGATATCGTACGGGTTCAAGTCCCGTCTCCGGCACTATGATATGATAAAACAAATTGCCATAACAAAACCTCCTATGGTTTCTATTATACCATAGGAGGTTCTTTTTGTCTACTGTCCGTTTTTACTGGTTCTGTTCACATTCTTTTTTGAATGTTCCTGTTTAATTATTTCATAATCTACAATCAGTCATCTTTTCTGCGTGTTACCGTCAGTGCAATTCCCGAAACTATGAGTAAAACAATGGGTAATGCAATTGATTCCGAACCGGTTTTCGGACTGGAGAGGAAGTGATGTTTAGTTGTTGCCTTGCTTGTTGATACAGATTTTGCTGTAACTGTTTTGTTTATTGATGCAGTTTTTTGTGTGTCGTTAGTTCCTTTATTGTTAGGCGTGGTAGTATCTGTAGATGTGGTTGTTGTATCACCGGAAGCAAGTGTTGTATTGGTTGACGTATCATCAGAATCAGGTGTGGTATCGGTTGTATCACCGAAAACAGATGTGGTTGTTTCTGTAGATGTGGTTAATGCTGTGGCAGTCGGTATAGTACCGGTTATTGTTATGGTTGTCTGTGTGATTTCAGATGTTGTGTTCGGGTCATCGGTATTATCTACGGGCGATGTTGTAACAACCGGAGTTGTTGTGTCTGAATCACCTGTAATATCAGCATTGACCGTTGTAGTAACCGGTGCTGTGGTAGTGTCCGAATCATCTGTATTATCTACAGGTTTTGTTGCAGATACCGATGTGGTTATTTTTGAATCATCTGTGTTGCCCAAATCCGCAGTCGTTGTTACAGCTACAGCTGTGGTTGTGATATCTGAATCACCTGTATTATCTACAGGTTTTGAGGTAGTCGGTGTGGTTGTTGTTCCTGAACCTCCTGCATTATCTGCAAGTGAATCCGTTGTGGTCACAGAATCGTGTTTATCAACAATCATTGTAATTGTATTAGTATCTGTGATTTCCTGTTTAACATTATTGATTACTATATTTATAATCTCACCGTCTGATACCGTGAATATTATGTCATAGGATAACTCATAATCATCCGGAACTGAAGTAACACTGAGTACATACTCACCGTTCTCAAGATTAAGAATTACAGATTTATTTCCGGATACCCAGGTAATATCATCACCCGTATCATTGATGATAACAGAATCTTCTTCATCAATAATGGAATTACCATTGAACTCAACAAAGCTTCCGTCTATTTTTACGCCTACGAGTGTGAGGGTTGCGTGTGAAACCCTGTCGCCTAAAGTATCTTCGATGTTGATTAAAAACTCATGAACTGGTGTCACAGATGTGATTACTGTAGTTGTAGCCGGCGGTGTGGTTACAGTGGTTGAATCAATATGAGTTGTAGTAGAAGGATTACTAATTAAGATGGTTGATGTAGTTTGGTAGGCGGTAACAAAAGTTGTATCTGATGTAATTGTATACGTGGTATTGTGTGTTGAGGTTGATATAACATTAAGTGTAGATGTTGATATGGTTGTAGATTTGGTATTATGCGTTGAAATTGATGTTGTAGATGATGTGACCTTGTTTGTTGCTGTGGTTGT
>CAMWYX010000042.1 GCA_947178575.1 uncultured Ruminococcus sp.
ATTCCTGAGCCGGAAGTAATTCCCGAGCCGGAAATAATCCCTGAGCCAGAAATAATCCCTGAGCCGGAAGTAATTCCAGAGCCTGAAATTATTCCTGAACCGGAAAAAGAACAGGAATCTCAGGAAGAATCAGAAGAATTGGAAGAATCCGGCGGAAAACAGAAAAAGAAAGGATTTTTCAGCCGGTTATTCGGAAAGAAAGGTAAAAAGAAAAATGACTAAAATTGTTATGGCTACAAATAACGCCGGAAAACTCCATGAGGCTACGGAAATACTTGCTCCGCTTGGAATTGAGGTAATCTCACAGAAAGAAGCCGGAGCAGACTGCGAGCCGGAGGAAAACGGTTCAACATTTGCCGAAAATGCCATGATTAAGGCAAAAGCGGTATACGATATTGTTAAAATGCCTGTTCTTGCTGATGACAGCGGACTTTGTGTAGATGCTCTCGACGGCAGACCGGGAGTATATTCTGCAAGATATGCCCCGAAAGGTTCGGAATGCGAAACCCTCCTGAAAGAAATGAAAGACGTTCCGGAGCAGGAACGCCGTGCATCGTTTCAGTGCGTGGTTGCATATATTGACGGTGAACGGCAGTTCACGGTCTGCGGAAGATGTGACGGAAATATAGGCTTTGAAAAAAAAGGTACGAACGGTTTCGGATATGACCCGATATTCATGTACGGCGATAAGTCAATGGCCGAGATGACCGCCGATGAAAAAAATGAAATCAGTCACAGAGGAAAAGCTATGAAAGCTCTCTGCGAAATGCTTAAAAAATAACTTTAAAAGATTTTATAAATTTTGCGAAAAAGGTGAATAATTATGCTTACAAGTAAACAGCGTGCATATCTCCGCAGTATTGCCGCAGAATATGACACTATTTTTCAGATTGGCAAGGGCGGAGTTACGGAAATAATGTGCAGTCAGATAAATGATGCACTCCGAAAAAGAGAACTGATTAAACTGAGAGTTCTTGACAATTCCGGCTGGACGGCAAGAGAGGCAGCAGATGCAGTTGCAGAACAGACCGGTTCGGACGTGGTTCAGGTAATCGGAAACAAATTTGTTCTGTTCAGGCGGAATCCGAAAGACCCCGTTATCGAGAATATCCCGAAATCCGCAAAATGAAAATCGGAATATACGGAGGGAGTTTCAATCCCGTTCATAACGGACACGTACATCTTGCATTGTCGGCAGTGGCGGAGCTTAATCTTGACAGAATATATCTTGTTCCGTCGCTTATCAGTCCGCACCGTTCGAGTGCGGAATATGCTCCGGCAGAGGACAGGCTGGAAATGCTCCGGCTTGCCTGTCAGGTATCCGAAAAATTAGACGTATGCGACTATGAAATCCGTAGCTGTCGTAAAAGCTATACTTTCTATACGGTTGAGGAGTTCCGCAGACGTTTCCCCGACGATGAGCTTTTTCTCCTTGTCGGAAGTGATATGCTTCTCTGTTTTGAGACATGGTACAGATTCGAGGATATTCTGAAAAGCGTATCTCTTGCTGTCGTGTCACGCAGAAACGGCGATATGGACGAACTTAACAGAAAAGCTGTTTCCCTGTGCAAATTCGGACGAATTATTCTGTGTCAGGCTTCGCCGGTTGAAATATCATCAACCGAAATCAGAAAAAAAATTCGGGAAAATCAAAATTTCTCTTGCTATCTTGACAAAAATGTAGTACAATATATAACGTCCAGTAATTTATATTCGAGGTGAGAGCTTTGTTCTACAATACCGATGACAAAAAGAAATATCTGAAAGATAATCTTTCATCGAAAAGATACCAGCATTCCCTTAATGTTGCTTCCGAATGCCGGAAGCTTGCGGAAAAATACGGCGAAGACCCTGATAAGGCATATTTTGCCGGACTTCTCCACGATGTCTGCAAGGAACTTCCTTCCGCAGAACAGAAAAGGCTTGTTGAGGAAAGCGGATTTACAGTCTGCCGTGAAGAACTTGATACACGTTCACTTTGGCACGCCGTAGCCGGTGCATATTTTATCAAGACACGTTTCGGCGTTGAGGATATTGATATTATCAATTCGGTTCGTTTTCATACTGTCGGACGAGCCGGCATGACACGTCTTGAAGAAATTGTCTATCTTGCCGATATTGTTTCCGCAGACCGTGACTACAAGGACGTTGATAAAATCCGCAGAATGGTATATACAGACCTCAATGAAGCAATGCTTGCGGTTCTTGCATTTTCAATAAAAAGCGTAATCAAAAAGGGCGGAGTTCTTCCTCCTTGTACCGTTGAGGGATATAATTTCTACAGACGTTTGCTTAAAGAAGAAAAAAGAAATAAAGAGGGCAAAAATGGAAAATAATGAATTTAATTCCGAGGACAGACCTAAACCGCTCAGAACTCTTGCAAGACTTAACAATACCGGTGAATATTATGGTCAGCACGAATCCGAACCGCCACAGCGACGCAGAAAAAAATCCGAACCACGTAAAGGCGTAAAAAGAAAAAAATCACGTGCATATGCAGAATCTAAAATTCCGGACAGACGGAGCAGGAAAAAGAAAAAATCAAAAAACAGCGAATCCCAGAACAGAGGTTTTGAAAACAAAGGATTAAAAATAATAAAATCAGAAAATCAGGAATCAGAGACAGAAGTCACAACAAAATCCGGCAGAATCGGAAACAAAGCCATACAGATTTCAGCGGTTTTATCGACTCTGGTCATCGTCGTGCTTATGATTCTTAATATGCCGATATGCCTCGATAAAGAAAACGGCGGAAATATTTCTCTTGTCACTTTTTTCAAAAATATGCAGCCGGCTGCTATGGAGGGCAAACTTGACAAGAATAATATCAATCTGAATGTTAATCCTGATGCTGTTGATGAAGATTTCAACGACGGTCTTGATTTACCGCAGCTTATTGAGGGTCAGTACAGTATTCTTTTCCTCGGATTTGACGAAGAAGAATTTAATACTGACGTAATGTGGGTCGTACAGTTCGACATCGGTCACGGCGGACTCAATATACTACAGATTCCGCGTGATACCTGTCTACCGGATTATACCGCAAGTGTTACACGTAAATTCAACAGCATATACTCTATGGGAGACCCGACTATCATGCCGCCTATTCAGCGTACCGTGAACGCTGTTCAGGAAAATTTCGGAATCCCTATAGATGCCTATGTAACTACCGCCTGTTTCGATATTGTGGATATAGTCAATATTATCGGCGGAATCCCGATGCACGTCGAAAATGAGATAATCTATGAGGCAGACAAGATAATACCGGAAGGCGACATCGTGCTTACCGGAGAACAGGCTGAATGGTTCGTCCGTTTCCGTCGTGAATGGATACAGGGAGACATCGGACGTATGCAGAATCAGCGTAAGTTCATGGCGGCTGCAATGCAGAAGCTTTTCTCTATTGTTGAGAATGAGGGACGGCTGAAACTGTACAGCTATATAAAAGAAATATACGATAAGGGTCTTCTGTATACAGACCTCTCTATCGGCGATTTGGGAAAGATAGCCGACTTTGCATCAACAATAAATATGGACGAAGTACAGGTGAATATGGTTCCGGGCGAGGACGCTAAATTCTATGCCGCCGACGGAAATATCTATGATGTATATTCGGTTCATAAGGAAGCTACTATCGAACTGCTCAATAAATATTACCGTCCGTATCAGAAAGATATGACGGAGGAAGACACATCTATTGTTGAGCTTATAACTGAATATCAGTATGAACTCTATGACGATACCGGAGCTACTCTTGATGATATTGAGGACGCTACAGAGCCTATGAGAGACCCAAGCAAAAAACCATGGTGGAAGGAAGATTGACTATGACACAGCAGGAAAAACTGAATCTTATTATAAAAACTCTCGACAGCAAGAGGGGAGAAGATATTCAGGCACTTAAAATATCAGACCTGACAATTCTTGCGGATTACTTTGTAATCGCAGACGGCACGAGTAATACTCACGCCCGTACCCTTGCGGACGAAGTGGAATTTCAGCTCTCACAGAACGGCACAGAACCCGAAAGACGTGAAGCCGATACCGGAAATACATGGATAATACTTGATTACGGCGATATTATTGTTCATGTTTTCCATAAGGAAGCACGTAATTTCTACAAGCTTGAGGGAGTATGGGCTGACGGCGAAAGAGTTGATATTGACACACTTCTTACCAAGGAGAACTCATAATGAAAACAAATAATCAGACTGGCAGGAACTATGTGATTGTCATAGGAATATATATGCTTGCAAAAGCTGTACTGAATATGATAATCGGCGGAGGTTTCAATCTGGGAGATGTTATTTTTGCGGTTATAGCAACGGCGGTAATGTACAGCGGTTTACAGTATCTGAATATTGCCGTGGCTGTACTGCTTGCACTTTCGGTCGTGACAAATATGGGCTATAATCTTACACATCTTCCGTCAACGCTGATTTATCTTATTGAAGCAGTTGTTGATGCAGGAGCTGTTATATTGCTTGTCATGCAGAAAGACATAAAAGAACACTTTACAAATCGGTACAGTGAGGTCTCCTCGCTGTTCAGGAAATAATCATAAATTATAAACTATAAAAGGAATGATGAAAAATGGGCAAGTATGATTTTAAATCTGTCGAATCAAAATGGCGGAAATACTGGGAGGAAAACGATACTTTCACGGCTTCCGATAACTACGGGAAAAAGAAATTCTATGGTCTTGTGGAATTTCCTTATCCGTCAGGTCACGGAATGCACGTAGGACATATCAAGGCTTATTCCGGTCTGGAAGTGATAAGCCGTAAACGCCGTATGGAGGGATATAACGTTCTGTTTCCTATAGGATTTGATGCATACGGTCTGCCGACAGAAAATACAGCTATAAAGGATAATATTCACCCCCGTATAGTTACGGACAGGAATATTGAAAAATTCACACAACAGCTTAAAACAGTCGGATTTTCATTTGACTGGTCGAGGGTTGTTGATACAACCGAAGAAAGCTATTATAAATGGACACAGTGGATATTCCTCAAAATGTTTGAAAAAGGACTTGTTTTCCGTGACAAGACAAATGTAAATTATTGTCCGAGCTGTAAGGTCGTACTTTCAAACGAGGATTCACAGGGCGGAAAATGCGATATATGCCACAGCGAAATTGTTCAGAAAACAAAAGAAGTCTGGTATCTGCGGATTACCGAATACGCCGACAAGCTTCTGCAAGGTCTGGAAGAAGTGGATTATCTCCCGAACGTAAGACTTCAGCAGGAAAACTGGATTGGAAAATCAACAGGTGCATTCGTGAACTTTAAAATCAAGGAATATAACGAACAGCTCCGGATTTATACAACCCGTCCCGATACTCTTTACGGAGTTACGTTCATGGTTATTGCTCCGGAACACCCGATTATCCAGAAATACAGGGATTCAATCGCAAATATTCAGTCTCTTGACGACTATAAAAATGAATGTGCAAAGAAAAGTGAATTTGAAAGAACTCAGCTTGTAAAGGATAAAACAGGCGTGAAAATCGAGGGACTGACGGCGATAAATCCGATTACCGGAAAAGAAGTACCTATATATATTTCGGATTATGTAATGATGGGCTACGGCACAGGTGCAATTATGGCTGTTCCGGCTCACGATGGACGTGATTATGATTTTGCGAAAAAGTTCGGAATTGATATTATTGAAGTCATCAAGGGCGGAGATATTTCAAAGGAAGCGTATACCGGCGAAGGAGAACTCATAAATTCCGGCGAACTCAACGGCATAAGCAATAAAAAAGAGGCTGTTGAAAAGGCTCTTGAAATTATCAAAAGACTGGGCTGTGGAGAAAAAGGCGTTCAGTTCAAGATGAAAGACTGGGCGTTCAACCGTCAGCGTTACTGGGGCGAACCGATTCCGATTGTTCATTGTGATACGTGCGGAATGGTTGCCGTTCCGTATGAGGAACTCCCTCTCAGACTTCCGGAAGTGGAAAATTTTGAACCGGGTACGGACGGCGAAAGCCCTCTGGCTAAAATAGAAAGCTTTGTGAAGTGTACGTGTCCGAAATGCGGAAAACCGGCAAGACGTGAAACTGATACAATGCCTCAGTGGGCTGGTTCGTCATGGTATTTCCTCCGCTACTGCGACCCGCATAACAATGATGAATTTGCATCTCAGGAGGCTCTTAAATACTGGCTTCCTGTTGACTGGTACAACGGAGGTATGGAACACGTTACACGTCATATGATTTACAGCCGTTTCTGGCATAAATTCCTGTATGACCTCGGACTTGTTCCCACTTCCGAACCGTATGCAAAGAGAACGGCTCAGGGTCTTATTCTCGGCGAGGACGGCGAAAAGATGTCAAAATCACGTGGAAACGTTGTTGACCCTAATGACGTTGTTGAAGAATACGGTGCAGATGTTCTCCGCCTTTATGTTCTGTTTATGGGCGACTATGAAAAGGCTGCACCGTGGAGCAAATCAAGCATAAGGGGCTGTAAACGCTTTATCGACAGAGTGTGGGGACTTCAGGAAATTATGACTGACGGCGAAGAATACAGCGACAATCTTAAATCTTCATTCCACAAGACTATCAAGAAGGTTTCGGAAGATATAGAGGCAATGAAATTCAATACAGCTATTGCCTCTATGATGACGCTTATCAACGATATTTATAATTCCGGAAGTATCACAAAAGCAGAACTCGGTGCATTTGTTACAATGCTCTATCCGTTTGCTCCGCACATTTCTGAGGAGATATACAATGCTGTATGCGGAAAAATCCTCAGCGAACAGCCGTGGATAACATATGATGAAGCTCTCTGCGTTGATGAAACCATTGAAATCGTTGTTCAGGTAAACGGAAAACTTAAATCAAAGCTGAACGTTCCTGTTTCGTGCGATAAGGATTCCATAATAACTATGGCTATGGCTGACGGTAAAGTTCAGGAAGCAGTTAACGGAAAAAATGTTGTAAAACAGATATATGTACCAAATAAACTTGTTAATATTGTTGCAAAATAACGAAATTTTTAAAATTTCCAAAAACTGACTTGACATGATTGCATATTTGTGGTAGAATATCATTAGTATTCGTAATTTATTTGAAGTTCAGGTAGCTGACACTCCTCCGGAGTGATTAGTATATAGCCCGGGGTTTCCTGTGGGCAACCTCTGAACAAGGGAGGGAAATGTAAATGGCAGAAGTTCGTGTCGGCAAGAATGAGTCCCTTGACACCGCTCTTAAAAGATTTAAGAGGTCATGTGCCAAGGACGGCGTTATTGCAGAAGTGCGTAAAAGAGAGCATTACGAAAAGCCTTCGGTTAAGCGTAAAAAGAAGTCCGAGGCAGCTCGTAAGCGCAAGTATTAATCCTTGCGGTATATGACATCGGAGCGGACGGAGTAATTCGTCCGCTTTTTATTTTTTGAATATCAATAATCAGGAGGACTTTCTATGATAAAAAAAGTTTTAGTTATACACGGCCCTAATCTCAATCTTCTCGGAGAGCGTGAACCCGGTGTATACGGCGATTCCGGAATAGATGTCCTGAATCATAATATAATCGACAGGGCAAAGGCTCTCGGTCTTGAATGCGAAATATTCCAGTCAAACCACGAGGGTGCTATAATCGATAAGCTCCATTCCGCACGTAATAATTTTGACGGCGTTGTAATCAATGCCGGAGCGTATACCCACTACAGCTATGCCATAAGAGATGCAATAGCAGCGATAAAAATTCCTGTGATAGAAGTTCATATCAGCAATATTGACGCACGTGAGGAATTTCGTTCAAATTCAGTTATCGCTCCGGTATGCCGTGGAAGTATATGCGGTCTCGGATTTGCAAGCTATTATCTCGCTGTTCAGGCACTTTCGGAGCTTTAATTATGAACAGATTTGAAAAGTTATTTGAAATTCTTCCGAAACGTGTGAACAGCGTTCTTATAACTTCCGATGTGAACAGGCGTTATTTTACCGGAATGAAATCTTCCGCTGGAGCAGTTATCGCATTCCGGAACAAGGCGTATCTGATTGTTGATTTCCGGTATATCGAAAAAGCCCGTGAATCTGTTACAGATACGGAAGTTATCGAAATGAAAAAACTCTATCCTCAGATTTTAAATCTGCTTGAGGAAAACAGTGCGAAAAATATGGCTGTCGAATCTCAGACAGTTACCGTAAGTCAGCTGAATAATATGCGCAGACATCTTAAAAATATTCAGATTATTGATACCGATGTACTCAGCAACGCAATAAATTCGCTCCGTTCGGTCAAGGACGGATATGAAATTTCATGTATAAAAAAGGCACAGGAAATCGCAGAATCGGCATTTGAGCATATTCTCGGATTCATAAAGCCTGATGTTACAGAACGTCAGATTGCTATGGAGCTTGACCGTGTAATGCTCGAAAACGGTGCGGAGGGAATTTCTTTTGATACAATTGCTCTTGCCGGAGAAAATACATCAATGCCACACGGAGTTCCCTCGGATAAAAAAGTTAAGAACGGCGAATTTGTTCTGATGGATTTCGGAGCAGTATATAACGGCTATCACAGCGATATGACACGCACAATATGTGTCGGCACTCTGACCGACGAAATGAAAAAAGTATATGATATTGTTCTTGATGCTCAGAATACCGCTATAAATTCGGCTCGTGCAGGAATGACAGGTCAGGAACTCGATAATATTGCAAGGAGTATAATCGCCGATTTTGGATACGGAAAATTTTTCGGTCATTCGCTCGGTCACGGAGTGGGACTTGAAATTCATGAGAACCCGAACGCCTCGCCAAGCAACAAAAAAATACTTCCTGCCGGTGCAGTTGTAACAGTTGAACCTGGTATATATATAGCCGGAAAATTCGGAGTACGTATTGAAGATTTTGTCATTTTGCATGAAAACGGTTGCGAAAATTTGACAAAATGTGCAAAAAATATAATATCTTTATAATATTTTGTTTTAGGTATTGCAAAATCCTTTAAAATATGTTAGAATACATATGTATTATAGTTCCGGTTTTATTACGGATTTATAAATGAGTTTAATTTCTGTACGGAATTTTTATTTCCCCGTACTCGATTCAGGAGGTTTTTAATTTATGATTTCAGCAGGCGATTTCAGAAACGGTGTTACTTTTGAACTGGACGGTCAGGTCGTTCAGGTTGTTGAGTTCCAGCACGTAAAGCCGGGTAAAGGTGCTGCATTCGTAAGAACAAAGTATAAGAATGTAATCACCGGCTCAGTTGTTGAAACTTCTTTCAACCCGACTGCAAAGTTCCCGACAGCTTTCGTTGAAAGAAAAGATATGCAGTACAGCTACAATGACGGCGACCTTTATTACTTCATGGATATGGAAACTTACGAACAGCTTCCGGTAAGTGCATCTGTTCTCGGCGACAGCTTCAGATTCGTAAAAGAAGAAATGATATGCAAGATTCTTTCATATAAGGGCAGTGTTTTCGGTATCGAACCGCCTAACTTCGTTGAACTTGTAGTTACTCAGACAGACCCCGGATTCAAGGGCGATACAGCTACAAACGCTACAAAGCCCGCTACTCTCGAAACAGGTGCGGAAATTAAAGTTCCGCTGTTTATCGACGAGGGCGAAAAGATTCAGGTTGATACAAGAACCGGCGAATATATGGGACGTGCAAACAGCTAAGAATTTTTTTACAGAACCTGTCCGCACAGGAATTTCCTTTTCGGGATTCTGTGCAGACAGGCTCTTGCAATAATAACGAAGGAGACTTAAATATGAAACTGACTGAAAAAATGTCTTATTTACAGGGATTGTTTGAAGGTCTCGGAATTGACGATTCCACCAAAGAGGGAAAAGCACTTGTCAAGATGACCGAAGTAATGACCGAAATGACAGCATATATCGAGGATTTACAGTCTCAGGTCGATGAGCTTACAGAACTCTGCGACATTCTCGACAAGGATTTGGGACAGGTCGAAGAAGATATTTATAATGACTGCGGTGAGTGCGGAATATGCAACGGCGTGGAAGATGATAAAGACGATGATGACTATGATGAATTTGACGAAGAGTTCGATTCGGATTCAGATGAAGATGATGACGATGACGAATGGGACGACGATGACGAACTCTATGAAGTTACCTGCCCGTCATGCGGAGATACTATTCTTGTTGACGAGGGAATGATTGATGAGGGTTCAATAAACTGCCCGAACTGCAATGAACTTCTTGAATTTGATTACGATGATTTGACTATCGAGGATTTTGAGGAATCAGACAATTCAGATTCTGAAGAAAATTCAGAGAATTAAAAATTAAAAGTGTAACAGAAATTTCAAGCCGTAGTATTTTTGGGTGTAATTCAAGAATACTATGGCTTTTCTGTTGACATATGACTGCTTTTGATGTATAATTTTAGTATGATAAATTAGGATTCAGGCGGTGACGTAATATGAAAAAAACTTTTTTGATTATATTGATTTTCTATATTTCTATGATAATTTTCTTACAACTTCGATATTTTTATTATGGAGGAAATCAGATTAATTTTTGGCTGTCTGTATTTTTGGTAATATTATCTGTTATTTCATTGCATGGAATGAAATCCGGACTGAATCATTTTATTTCTGTCAGATATATCTTTAAAAACGGAGTATCTGCCAATGCGGTGATTAAGGATTTTAATATGGAATATTATAGAACAAAAACGTATTATCCAGTTATTCAATTTTGCGATACCTCAAAAATCAAACACAAGTATCAAAGCAAAGTCGGAATGAGTATAGTAACCAGAAAATATAAAAAAGGCTCGAAAGTTAAAATCGCATATATAGAAGAACAGCCAGATAAATTTATAATTACTCCGGCTTATTACTATCAATCATTAATGGAAATATTTATGTTTTCATTTATCGGAATACCGTCTCTAATTGCTTCTGTCATATTAGTGATACGCTGATTTCTGATTTATGCTGAATTTTAATAATAAAAACAAGTCCGGAAACAGTTAAAAAAGCTGTTTCCGGATATTATTTTTGATTCTGATTTATTCTTCACTGAAAAGCGGTGTTGAGAAATAACGTTCCGCTGTATCGGGAAGTATTGTGACAACTGTCTTTCCAGCTCCTAATTTCTGTGCAAGCTTCAACGCCGCCGCAACATTAGTGCCGCTGGATATACCGCACATTATTCCCTCTTTGCGTGCCAAATCCCGTGCGGTCTGAATTGCTTCATCATCGGTTACAATGTAAATATCATCATAGATTTTCTGATTCAGTATATCCGGAATTATTCCGTCGCCTATGCCCATCTGCAAATGAGTTCCGATATTTCCGCCGGCGAGAATTGCGGCGTTTTCGGGTTCTACAGCCCAAATCACCATATCAGGATATTGTGATTTCAATGTTTCGCCGATTCCGGTAATAGTTCCGCCCGTGCCTATTCCGGAACAGAATCCGTCAATCCGCCCTGCTGTCTGTTCGAGTATTTCAAGAGCCGTATGATATTTGTGAGCATAGATATTATTGACGTTTGCAAACTGTTGCGGAACAAATACATTGCTGTTTTCCTCCGCCATTTTCAGGGCGGTATCAAGACATTCACGGATACATTTACCTATATCTCCGTCATCGTGGATAAGCATGACTTCCGCACCGTAATGGCGTACAAGTTTACGGCGTTCCTCGCTGACGGAATCGGGCATTATGATAATAGTTCTGTAGCCACGGACAGCTCCGACTAAAGCAAGACCTATTCCCTGATTTCCGCTTGTGGGTTCAACGATAATAGTATCGCTGTTGATTCTTCCCTCCTGTTCGGCACGGCGAATCATATTGAATGCGGTGCGTGTCTTTATAGAACCGCCGACGTTAAGCCCCTCAAATTTCACCAGTACTTCGGCGTTTTCGGGACTGTTCATCTTATTGAGCCTTATCATTGGAGTGTGACCCATAGCTTCTATTATATTATTGTAAACCATTTTAATCTCCTTTGTTTATAAATTAATTTAAACTGATTTATTATTTCGCCAAATGTTTTATTATTTCGCCTGCCATTATAAGCCCTGCAACAGACGGAACAAATGCACACGATGCCGGAGCAATTTTGCCGTTGTCCTGAATTACAGAATCCGATATTACTGCCGGCTGTTCTCTGGAATATACAACTTTCAGGGATTTGATACCCCGCTTTCTGAGTTCACGTCTCATAACACGGGCAAGCGGACAGACCGACGTATTGTATATATCCGAAACTTCAAAAGCTGTCGGGTCGAGTTTGTTTCCTGCTCCCATTGAACTTATAACCGGAACGCCGGATTTATCAGCCTGCATAATTATTTCAATTTTTCCGGTTATGGTATCGATTGCATCGGCTACATAGTCATATTTGCTGAAATCAATCAGATTTGCGGTTTCTGGCATAAAAAAAAGTTTGTGTACTGTTACGGAACAATCGGGATTTATATCGGCTATACGTTCTTTCATAACGTCCGCCTTGAATCTTCCGATTGTACTTCTCAGGGCGATTATCTGGCGGTTGATATTGCTTTCTGCGACTGTGTCGTTGTCTATGAGGTCAATCGCTCCGATTCCTGAACGTGCAAGAGCTTCGGCAGTGAATCCTCCCACACCTCCGATGCCGAAAACAGCAACTCTTGAATTTTTCAGCCGTTGCAGGGCATCTTTGCCGAAAAGAAGTTCTGTTCTTGAAAAAGTCATATAATTCACTTCCTGTAAATTTAATCAGAATTAATCATCAATGAGTATTATATCACATTATGTAAGAAAATTCAAGTTTTTCCTGATATTAGCATCAGCAAAACAATTAGTTATTTTTTTAATTTTGTATACTTGACAAAATGACGAAAATCCGGTATAATTATACCATATAAAAGACTATATTTTCTGAAACTTGAGGGTGATTTCTATGAATATCAAAAAAATTATTGCGTGTATTTCCGCCTGCTGTATTGTCGGGGGAACTTTTCAGATGAACAACGTGAAAATTACAGATTCTGCGATTAAAACAATTGCGGTTGATTCTGAAAATCTAACATATGAAAATCTGACATATAAAAAATACAACGACCATATAGAAATTACAGACTGTGATGAATCAGCAAAGGAAATTATAATTCCGTCTGAAATCGACGGCTTGCCGGTAACAAGTATAGGTGAAGGTGCGTTTTCAAGTTGTTCAAATCTTGAATCAATAACAATTCCTGAAAGTGTAACAAGTATTGGCGACTATGCGTTTGGTTATACTCCGTGGCTTAGTGCAAAGATTGAAGAAAATCCGCTTGTTATCGTGAATAATACTTTGATTTATGGAAGTACCTGTGAGGGAGATATTGTAATTCCGGACGGCGTTACAAATATTTGTAGCGGTGCGTTTTATGCCAATTCAAGCCTTACATCAGTAACAATTCCGGATGGCGTAACAAGTATAGGTGATATGACGTTCTGGAGCTGTTGCAATCTTAAATCAATAACAATTCCTGACAGTGTTACAAGTATCGGAGACAGTGCGTTTTTTGAATGTTCCAGTCTTACATCAATAACAATTCCTGATAACGTTGCAAGTATTGGAAATAATGTATTTTCACATTGCTCTGGTTTTAAATCAATAAAAATTCCTGACGGTATAACAAATATCGGCAGTGGCGTTTTTTTTGGCTGTACCGGTCTTACATCAGTAACCATTCCAGATAGTGTAACAAATATCGGCGACAGTGCATTCTGGAACTGTGTGAATCTTGAATCAATAACGATTCCGGATAATGTTACAAGTATCGGAGAACGGGCATTTTCCCGCACACCTTGGCTTGAAGCAAGGCAGAAAGAAAATCCGCTTGTTATTGTAAATGATATTCTTATAGACGGCGAGACCTGTGAAGGAGATGTTGTAATTCCTGACGGTGTTAAAAGTATCAGCGGTGCGTTTTCAGGCTGTTCAGGTCTTAAATCAATAACAATCCCTGACAGTGTAACAAGTATCGGCAACAGTACATTTAGAGAATGTTCCGGTCTTGAATCAATAACAATCCCCGACCGTGTAACAAGTATCGGCGACAGTGCGTTTTATTACTGTACAGGTATTACATCGATAACAATTCCGGACAGTGTAACAAGTATCGGAGACGATGCGTTTTCATATTGTACCGGTCTTACATCAATAATAATTCCGGA
>CAMWYX010000043.1 GCA_947178575.1 uncultured Ruminococcus sp.
AATTCATTCCATGTTTTATTTCCCATATGTACTTCTTCTAATTCCTCTTGTATATAACGACTCCAGCTATTATGATTTTTTAATTGTGCTAATAATTCTGCAATATATGTACGGTTTGATGGGTCATTAGTAATTAATGAAAATATTTTTTGAAGTTTTTTATCATCTTCAACAATATCAAGCACTTTTCCATTATTCCAACCATTATCATTATTTATTATAAAAGCTGCTATTTTATCACTTGAAATTTCATCAATACCTTCAACAGCATTGTATATTGTAATAATATCACACAATGCAATAAAAATCAAGTCTTTTTGACATTCCTTTTCCATATCAGAATTATCATATAATATTTTCACCAAATTAAGTGCATGATTTATTTTTTCTTTAACCCATAGTTGCGAATTACAATTATTGTATTCATTTATAATATTCAGTTTTATATTACAGCCCCCTGTAACTGCATTATAAATAGTAGTGAGATAATGAATAGCATCATTTAATATCTCTTTGTAAAGAGATTTATCCAAAGAATGTGAACAAATGAAACCTAAGCTTTCAAGTGTACTATTTAGCTTTTCTCCCATCCATGGTACAAAGTCAAAACCATTATACTCATTTGTAATAACTAATTTAATCATTATAATTTTACCTCCTTTGTTAATTTCTGATACATCTTCATAAGTTCTGCAACGCACTCGCTCTCCGTTATTTTCTTGTCGAAACCATAAGCAGACATCACGGCTAAGTCATTAGCCTGATGAGCCTTGCGTAATTCGGGAGGCATTGTCAGTTCGTCGTATAGTTCAGCAAGGGAGCAGTCCGGATATTTATTCCGTGCGTCAAGTATAGCCCGTGCGGTAAATTCAATTTTCTTTTTCTGTTCTTCAGTAGGTGTACACCACGGAAAAGTATTATATACAAGTGATGTTGCATATCTATACCGCATTTCAAGCCGTCCGCAGATTGCACGCATCCACGCATTATGAACATTGGAACACAATACACCAAAGTGATACAGTGTAGCATTCGGAATAGATATACTTGCATAACTGTTTATTATATCAGGTGTTAGGAATGCAATTGGAATATATTTTCTTTTCTCTGATGATACAACAGGTAACATGATATAGTTTGTTTGTGGCTGACGTATTTCTGCAAAAAGCATAGGATATTCAGCCATTTTTTTAGTTGCCTGCCTGTTGCTGCTTTCTCTGTAATCTTTTACAGCTTTCAATCTTTTCTGAAGTTCTTTACTTCTGCTGTAAATAACTGGTGAAACATCTTTCAGCCAGAAACAGTAATTTTCTTTGTTATTCAGAAAGTCGTCTGCACTCATATGACGCTTTATTACAGCATTTAATTCAGGTTCACGCCTTAATATTTCAGTGCGTTCCTCTGCCGTAATGGTAAGATTTCCATTATCCATTCCGGCATTGCCTTTAGTAGCTGTCGGAGTAGCTGAAAACCATGGTTTATTGCGTTTGGATATAAATATATCAGGAGCATCAAGTAAATATCCGTTGATGTGCTTTGCTTTAACAAATCTTTCATTATTGAAAATAATTTTGTCTTTTTGCAATTCACAAGAGGAAAAACCGATTATAACACAATGAACGTGTGCCATTAAATTTGCCTCACTGTCCCATATAAAAGACCTATGTGCAAAATTAATATGTATTCCCTTGTTAAACAGCGGTTTCCATAAGGTTGTAACGTGTTCGCCTTGTGATACTGAATTAGTTGATACAAAAGCAGTACATATTTTTGTATCAAGCATATATTCCGACGCTTTTATATACCAACCTGAAACATAGTCTAAAGTACCATAGTTTTCAAAATCAACTGCAATATTTTTCATATCCTCTTTTTGTGCTTTTGACTGAAATTTATATCCGACAAAGGGGGGATTTCCCATAATATAGGACAGTTTTTCTTTAGGCACAACCTCCGCCCAGTCAATACGGAGGGAATTTCCCTCAACGATATTCGCATAGGACTTTAACGGCAGAAAATCAAGGTCATGTTCGATTATTTCTTCTGTTTCGTGCATCATCTGACTTTCGGCAATCCACAACGCCGTTTTAGCAACAGTAACCGCAAAATCATTGATTTCAATTCCGTAAAACTGGTGTATGCCGACTTTGATTAAGTCATCATCTATGTTAAATTGTTTCTGTCCACCGTAAATAACACGTAAAGCCTCGTTTTCAAGCCGTCGCAATGATATGTAAGTTTCTGTCAGGAAGTTACCAGAGCCACACGCTGGGTCAAGGAACATGAGTTCAGACAATTTTTTTCTGTAGTCATTTAACTTCTGATTACGGGTTTTTTCGACTTTCAGCGACTTGATTTCATTCAGTTCATTTTTTAAATCATCTAAAAACAGTGGGTCAATGACTTTGTGGATATTCTCAATGGACGTGTAGTGCATACCTCCCGACCGACGTGTTTCGGGATTCAGGGTACTTTCAAATACCGCACCGAAAATAGTTGGTGAAATATCACGCCAATCAAAACCACACGCCTGATTAATGATAATATCTTTGATTTCTTCGGTAAATCGTGGAATTTCTATATTTTCGTCCGCAAAAAGTCCACCGTTGACGTACGGAAAAGCATTTAATTTTTCGTCATCATAAGGGTCACGGTCATCAGGCTTTGTATTTAGAATTTTGAATAAAATTTTTAATTCTCTGTGCCATTTATCAACAGGAACATCACGCATATAGTGTTTAAACTGATTATGCACAAAAATATCCGAATTTTCGGCATAAAAACAGAATACTAACCGAACACAAAGCATATTCAGACTTTTCAGACTTTCTACAGAATCAGGGTTATTATACTGCTGAATCAACGAATTATAGAGTTTTTCTGTGATTTTGCCTGCGTCAATTGAAATCTGCATTTCTTTCTGAAAATCATTATTTTTGTTATCCACAAGAAATTGCAGTCTGTAATAGTCCTTCGATAAATCTTTTAAGAAAATTTGTTCCGGTTCACCATTAGGTTTTTCCATATCGTACACAAGAAACTCTGAGAAGTTACAAGTCACTATCCAGCGTGGGCGTTTCGAGTATGGCAGGTCTGATGCGTAACGTTTAGCCTGTTGAAACGGCGTTAAAAGTGTACCGTCTGACTGTTTAATTCCTTTGCGGAGGTCTTTATCAATACTTTTCTGCTCAATCATAACGTGCGTTGCATCAATATAGCCGTCAATAAAAGATGTATGGTCAAGTTTCACCTGTTCTTCAAAAGTAATAAATTCGGAAATATTATTAACTCCGTAAACGTTTTGCAGTAAATCAATCCAAAATAGTTGACTTTCGCCCTTTTCGTATCCTTTTCCGTTCCACCTTTCAGCGAACGCTTTTGCAGATTTTTTCTGTTCCTTTTCAGTCACAACAATCCCTCACAATCCAAACTTTGTAAAAATTATAGCATAATTGTCTGAAAAAGTCAATACTGTTTTTTAGTATTATAGCTTATTTTTTGCTATCCTCATCATTTTTGATACCATAAATTTTAAGGTTATCTTTAAGTTCATCTATGTTTTTGCGTTCAAAATATTTTTCTTTTTTTGAATCACTTGTAAAAAGTTTTTGAGTTCTAGTATTCGGCTTGAATGTGTTGGAATTTCGACAAAAAGCAACTCTTTTGCCGTCAATGAAAACAAAATTTTTACTTTTCGGATTTTCTGATGCCTCATAAGTTTTTTGTGCAAGTTCCGATAAATAGCCGTTTATTGAAGTCATAATAAAATGCTCGAATTTACAGAAATCATCAGGTGACCAGTATGCAACAAAATTTTTTTCTTTTTTCAGAACGAAAATTTTTCCACTGTCACATGATTTCAAAATATCAGACGGAATTATTGCAGGGTCGCACTCCTTCAAATCTATAATGTCCAGTGTATATCCCATAGATTTTAATGCATGATAAAGCGTACTTTCTGTCTTTTCTCCTGATAATAATTCTTTTTCAGTCTGATATATTTTCATGTTTTGGCTGTCAAATTCGCTGTCATTTATTTTTTTCTGAGCCTGCATTCCATGATAAAATCCCTCGTCGTAACTGCCCGAAACTACTGCAATTTTTTCAGTCGGAACATTGTAAAATTTTGCAAGTAATTCAACATAGAATATCGTAATTTTCACTTTTCCGTTTTCAATTCCGTTGTATGTTGTACGTGATACCCCTAAAAGTTCGGCAAGCTGTCTTTGGCTGTATTTATGGGATTTTCTCATATTTATAATATTATTTCTCGTGATTTCCTGATTCAAATTTTTCATGTCTTAATTTCCCTTGACACTGTATTTATTCTGCCTGACATATTGAAATACTGTTTTTTTTCATGATATAATTTTATCATGAAATCGAATTTGTGTCAAGATACATTCGATTTTGAACATCAGAAAAAGAAAGGTGATAAAATGAATGAATGGAGCAATCCTTTTCCGCTTCGCCGAGATAGGTCGAACCTGATTCGCTATCCTGCAAACGCACTTCCGCCGATTTTGCGTGACATGGCTTTTGCGGTATCAGAAAGTACGTCAACAGACATTGCAATGGCTGGAACTGCCCTGATTTCTTCGGCAAGCTACTGTTTTTCGGGAGTTTACAGAATGTCGGGAAAGCGTGACCACACTGAACCGCTCGTGATTGATGCACTCACAATTGCCGAACCGAGTTTCAAGAAATCTCCTGTAATTTCGGCGATAAAACGTCCTTTTGCGCAGTTCACACACGACTGGAACGAACAAAATAAAACTGATATTTTCAGATGTCAGGCTGAACGAAAAATTCTTGAAAGTCAACTTACGGCACTTGAAAAGAAAGATGATGTTACAGCGAATGAAATCGCCGGTTTACAGACAAAAATCAGCAATATTCAGGACAATAATTTCCGCCGAATCGTTGTTGATGACGTAACACCAGAAGCACTCGTAAAATTGCTTTATGAAAACAAGTCACTGCTGATGATTTCAGACGAGGCGGGTATGCTCGGAAATTTCAATGGTCGCTACTCGAACAATATTCCAAACCTTGACTTAATACTCAAATCATACAACGGCGAAACCTACATCAGTGACCGTGTAGGCAGGGACAGCATCACGCTGAAACGTCCATATATGTCGATTTGCCTTGCGTGTCAACCTTATGTGTTCGACAGCATGATAAATAACACGGCATTCCGTGGAAGTGGTCTGATTGCAAGGCTGATTTATTGTTTTCCGCAAAGCAACATCGGTCAGCGAAAGTATGATACTCAGCCAATGCCGAAAAACGTTACGGAAAATTACCAGCATTTGATTTACAGACTTCTTCATAAAAAATTTACATATCGTGACGAAAATGAGATATATCTGCATTTCGAGGGTAAAGCGTTCAAGGAATTTGTTGATTACTACAATAATTTCATTGAAAAAAATTTGCTAACGGAAATGGCATTCTGTCGTGACTGGGGCGGAAAATATCATGGTTTGATTCTGCGGATTTGCGGAATTATTCACTGCATAAAGTGCGAGCTTGACGACAGAAATCCTGTCGAAGTTCATGTAAGTCTGGACACGCTTTGCTCTGCGATTGAGATTGCGAATTATTATCGTGAACAGGCAATTTTCGCCTACGGACAGAGTGATATTGATATTGGTACAATCAAGGCAGAGAGAGTTATCGAAAAAATCAAATCGAAAAATATTTATAAGATTCGTCAGAATGACCTGTACAAAATCTGCCGATGCACACTTTTCAAGAACGCACAGGATTTCAATGAGACTGCTGAAATGCTCGAAGAATATGGATATATCTGCCGTGAAACCGTCAAGGGTGCGAACGGAAATAATAAAAGCGGAATTATGATTTATATAAATCCAAATATCTGAACTATCAACATTTTCAGCACAATCGACACTTGAATGTATTTTGTCGATAATGTTGATAATGCTGAAAGTTCACAAATCACAAACTCGATAAGAGAGAAAGAGGAGTTTTTTATGACAAAGATTGAGAAAGAAAAAATCGCCGACCAGATTATGAATCTGTTAATTCAGCTTACGAATGATACGGAGGTTTCTGAACCTGTCGAAAAGCCTGTTGAGATGCTCACGGTCAAGGAATGCTGTGATGCCGTAAAGGGACTTTCAGAAAACACTGTCCGCAAACTCGTGGCACAGAACAAAGTAAAATTTATCCGCACCGGTGAGGGCAGACATGGAAAAATTCTCATCAATAAGGCTGACCTGATTTCTTATTTTCAGAAGTGATTTCGGCAGCTCCGTCTGCCGTTCAGCCTCGCAGAGCGCCGTGTACTTGTGATGTTAGTGGTCACACTAATGTCGCAAGTACTAAGGCGTTACAAACGGCGCAAGCCCTTTGTAAATCCGGCTATCAAACCGTTTGCGATAGCACTTTCCTCAGCTTACAGAAAGGAAAAATATGAAATCAAAGAGAATATCATTCGGACAGGGCAAGGGTTCAATCACTCACAATAACAGAACTTTTATTGCAAATAATGTTGACAAAAAACGCATTGCTGACAACATCACATTTATTTCAAAACCTATTGGTGAAGTATATGAGGAACTTTTTGGAGGTGCAGTCGAGAGGTACAATGCCCGACAGAAAAGAAATGACCGCAAAATCCACGGTACATATTATGAACATCTATTCCACTGCAAACCGTCAAATTCCGTGATTACAGCAACCGATAAGCGTAAAAGTTTCTATGAAGATGTAGTCCAGATTGGCAGAATGGAAGATTCCGGATATGGAACGGAAGATTTTCGGCTTGTGGCGGACTGTCTGACGGAGTACATGAACGGCTTTCAGAAACGAAATCCGAATTTTCACGTATTCAATGCCGTTCTACATATGGACGAGGCAACTCCGCATCTGCATATTGATTACATACCTATCGGACATTACAAACGGGGAATGTACATTCAGAACGGCATCGCTCAGGCACTCAAAGAAATGGGCTATGGTGACGGAAAACAGGCGATTGCACGCTGGAGAGAAAAAGAAGTTGAAGTGCTGAATGAAATATGTCATCGGCATGGAATTGAACCGTTACCACCCGAAAAAGCACATGGAACTTTGGAAGTTTCGGAATACAAGGAGCAACGCAGAAAAGCTGAACAGCTTGCAGTTGAGAATGAAAAGTCGCAGTCTGAACTTGATGCACTTAATGGCGAACTGAAAACAGCTACTGAAAAGAAAGTTAAAATTGTGGAAATCGACAACATAGAGACGAAAAAATCACGATTCAGCAAGAATAAAATTTCTCTTTCAGAGGAAGATTTTCAGAATTTAACAGACTTTGCGAAAAAACAGGTTGCGAGCGTAAAAAATACCAAAAAACTGAAATCTAAAAATGCTGAATTATTGCAGAAAGTCACCGATTTGGAAGTACAGGTGAAATTTTTGACCGCTGAACTTAACAAGTACAAACAGCCTGCAACTTTTTCCCGTGAACAGTTGAAAAAGAGTGCTGAAAAAGTTGCAGAACTGGAGCAGTTGAAATCAAAGTACCGCAGAGCTATAGAGTTTATCAATTCCCGTGCCTTAGCGACTGAATTTGAAATTTATAAAGATAACAGAAAAAACAATGTGTTAGAATAAAATAGAAAAATTTACGGCATATTTTCCTTTTCAGGTGCTTGACAAATACATAAATCTGCGCTAAAATAATTTCAAAGGAGTATGCCGTAAACTGTCCTTGAGAAAGGAAAAATTTATGGCTACAATCAGAAAACGTGGAAAATCCTATCAAATCAGGGTTTCCTGCGGTTACGATATAAACGGAAATCAGGTTGAGCGTTCTATGACGGGAAACCTGACCCTAAAATGACAGAAAAGCAGATTGAAAAAGAACTTCAAAGGCAGGCTGTTTTATTCGAGGAATCGTGTATGAATGGTCACGTAAATTCGGCGGTGAAATTTCAGGAGTTTACAGAACAGTGGTTCAAAGAATATACTGAAATCAAACTGAAAGCCCAGACAATCCGCAATTACCGCTATTTTTCAGACCGTGTTTACAAGGCTGTCGGACATATGAGAATGGACAAAATTACGACACGTACAATACAGAAATTTATCACTCAGCTGACGGAAACTCCCAAAATCGACCAGCACGGCGATACTATTGAATATCTTTCGCCTAAGACTATTAAAAACTACATTTCGTTTATTTCCTCGGTGTTTGATTTCGCCGTGAAACAGCAGATTATTAGTTCCAATCCGTGCAGAAATGTATCACTTCCGACGGTTATCCAAAAAGAAAGAAACGTTTACACAATGGACGAGGTTCAGCATATTCTTGACTGGTTTGAGGATGAAAAAAACGAACATTTTTCGTTTGTGATATTCTTCACACTTGCGATTTTTACAGGTTTAAGACGTGGTGAACTGCTCGGTTTGGAATGGAAAGACTTCGACTTTGAAAACTGCCTTATGGACGTTCGACGTAATTCGCTCTGGACAAAAGAAAAGGGAATTTACACCGATACTCCGAAAACTAAGGGCAGTATCCGTATGCTGAAAATTCCCCGTGAACTTGCTAATCAGCTCCTTGAATACAAAAAATTTCAGGACGATTACAAAATTTCTCTCGGTGACAAATGGATTGAGTGCGACAGGCTGTTTACCAAAGCTGACGGTTCACCAATGAGTGTACGAGCTCCACGCAGATTTCTTGAAAATTTCTGTAAAAAGCACAATATCCGCTACTGCAATATTCACTCATTCCGTCACTTTAATGCCTCGGTACTTATCAGCAATGGCGTGGACGTTAAGACGGTTCAGGCTTGCCTCGGTCATAACGATGCAAATACGACTCTGAATATTTACAGTCATTCTTTTCAGGAGGCTCAGGCAAGAGCAATGACAAGTGTTGCGGACTGCATTTATCAGAAACGTGACAAAAATTCTAAATAACGGACAAACAACGGACAGAATAATATCTCCCGATTTTCGGAGATAAGAAAAAACGCTATATATCGTGATTTCCACGACATACAGCGTTCTATGAATTGGTTGCGGCGGCTGGATTTGAACAAACGACCTTCGGGTTATGAGAATCCCAAAATTCATATCATCTCATACCATTTAATCTAAATATCTCCAAAAAACGGCATTTTATTTCACAGAAAATGCTGTTATTTTCATTGTTTTCAAGGTAATTTTATTTCCGTAAGGGTACAAATAAGGGTATGAATTATACCCTTATTTTACATCTTTTTCCCTCAAAAGCAATACCGTATTTGATAATTTTTTTGTAACCCTCATATCCAAGATTAACCTCATATTGTTTTTTATCAATCTGTTTAAGGGCAATATCGCACATACTGTCAAGAGTTTCATTTTTGTCAACAGATTTTATCTCAATTATGACAGCAATTTCACGGGTAAGAACATTTTTAATTACAATATCGTTGCGTCCAGTACCGCTTTCACGGTTTGATTCAACAAGATACTCATCAGAATATTCAAGCAGTCCGACAAGAAAACCATGATAAAAATTCTCATAACCGTCGTGATAGCTTATACTTTTCAGAAGCCATCTGTTCACTTCAAGTTCAAATGTTTCAGAATTACCCTCAAGAACCGCATTGAGCAGTACACTTTTATCCGCCATCCTTACTGATTCGTCAAACCATTGCCTGAATATATTCTCATAAATTGTAACGATTTCAAGATTCGGAATAACAGCAGTAAAATATGTCCGTATTCCTTTTTTGTAAATTCTGACAGGTTTCAGATAGCCAGTATGGAGCAGAAAACTCCAGATATAGTCGGATTTTACATTCATATTTACATATGTTATATCCTGATAAAGAGGTTTGTCTATTGAATCTCCTCCGATGAGTTTCTCTATATCGTCACGGATTCTTCTGTCACTCTTTACAACAAGCTCATGAATAATACTGTTTGAACTTGTATTCACCCAGTACGCATCAGGAAGATTATTGTTATTATGCATAGCAAACTGAATATATTTCAATACGCTCCATGGATTATATATTTCTGTTTCACCAAATAAATATCCGTCATACCATTTCTTAATTACGTCAAATTCATCGAATAAATTATAGTAATTAGCCAGCTGTTTAACTTCCTGCTCCGTAAAACCAAAATACTGAGACATAGCATTATCAGTAACAGGATATACATTCAGATTATTAAGTCCCGTAAAAATACTCTCTTTGGATATACGCAGACAACCTGTTAAAACAGCGAATTCAAGAGAATCATTAGTCTTTAATACACTCTCAAAAACAGAACGTATCAGGTTCACCATTTCATCATAAAAGCCATTAAAATAAGCATTTTCCAGCGGTACATCATATTCATCTATCAGAACAATAACATTCTTCTTATAAACTGCACAAAGGCAATCTGAAAGAAGTTTTAGTGATGTAGAATAAACAGTATCGTCCGCAGTATCATCAATAATATTCTGTATTCTTTGTCGCCTTCTTCCTGTCAATACCGAATTATTTAACAATTCATGATGCCTTTCAAATTCGTCTGCTATTATTTCTTTGAATTGTATAAAAGATTTCTCAAATGTGGGCTGCTTCATATTCTTCAAGGAAATACTGATAACAGGATACCGCCCCATATATTTATGATACTTTTCATCTGCTCCTGATATTTTCAGTCCATCAAACAAATAGGAATTATCTTCTTCCGTCTTCTCAAAGAATCTTCTGAGCATACTCATATTGAGCGTCTTTCCAAATCTTCTCGGTCGGGTAAACAAAATTACCTTTGAACCGCTGTCAAGAATATCTTTAATAATTGTTGTCTTATCAATAAAACAGTATTCTTTATCAATTATTTCTTTAAAATCCTCTATTCCTATCGGTATAGGTTTATAATCAGACATATCCGTCACCTCGCTGCAATTATTATTATATTTATTATAACACATATAACAGAATAATGCAACAGAAATCTCCCCGAATTTTTCGAGGAGATTGGATTTTATTCAGACTTCAGTTCTATTTCATCTGTATCGGAGTTATAAACGCCGAGCAGTTTTTCTTTTTCATCGTCCTGTTTATAGTAATAAAGGTAGTATTCGCAATTTTTACAGAACTCTTCAAGTTCTTTGCAGGGAATCAGCAGTACACGTTCATACAGTGTTTGTGTATTGTCAAGTGCTTTATAACGCACCTTTATGTTTCTGCTTTGTATATCTTCATATTTGAAACCGAAAGAAATCGAACCCCTTTTCTTGTGGAGAGTTGCATCGCAGACTGCATATACACCACCATGAGATTCAGTGTAGCCAAGAATAATATCGTAGTCATCATCGCATAAAAACTGTCCTTTAAGGCTACTGGAAAGCGTAATAAACATTATCTTTTTGTCGGGCATCATTGACTGAACATATGCTATTTTCTCATCAGACCACACTCTTGATTTTCTTGCCATATTTTTATTCCTCCTTAATCTGTTTTAATATTTTTGTAATCTTTCACGCAAAATACAAAACCGAAAAAAACCGAACAAAGCCGGTAAAATACGGATAACAGGCGGAAAACGGCGGTATATAGCCAAAAAACCGGCGGTAAAAAGTGAAAAAAATTGGGAACATTGAAATTAAATATTTTGACGTGAAAGAAATGAAACCTCGATTTCGGAGCAAAAAGCCCGATTTCGAGGTTTTTTGTTTTCTGAAACAGTTGACCGTTTGAGAGTGTTTTAAAGTGTTTGAACAGCTATAAATAGCGTTTTAAAGTATTTTAGGAAATTTATAAACTTTGAAAAATTTTCATTGTATTAGAAAAATATTTCGGTTCACTTAGTGAACTAAATTATGATTGTTGGTGAACTGGTTCACTAAGTTATTTTATACACATTGTAATTTAATTTTATGTATTTGATTTACGATAATTTTCTTCAAAATCGTAAATCACACTTAGTAGTTTGACTCGTTCTCGCATCGGAAGACTTTCAGAGACTTTAATAATTTCTTTTGTTATGTCACTTATATTCTGCTCCTGTGTGTAAAATTCTGTGTCTTCCGCTTTTAAATCGTCTGGAATCGAATTGTTATTTATAGTAACTGTTCCGCTTGAATTATTGCCTACAGCTCCTATGGTAGAATTTGATATGTTGTTTCCATTTAAATCTTCTTTTCCTAACAATAAATAATCGGTGGAAACATTTAAAAGTTCGGCTAACTGAACTACTGTATCAGACGATGGAGCAGAACCATTTTTCCAATAAGTACCATTAGCTGTTCCCAAACCTATTTTTTTTAAAACTGCTGTTATTGATGTATGATTGCTTTTGCAAGCTTTTCTTAATTGTTCATAAAACATAAATTGCACTCCTATTGATTGTGGAAAATTCACAATAATTCAGAATACTGAATTATTTTTAATAGAATCGCTTGACAAATTCAGTATTCTTAGTTATAATATAAATATACCAATATTTCAGGGTATAAAATCCCTGTAATAATTGTATCACAACGCACTTTAAAAGTAAATATGTAATTATAAAAAAGTGTAAAAAAATACCTGCTCCGTGGGGCAGACAGAAAGGGGTGATATTATGACACTCGGTAACAGAATAAGAAACCGCCGTGAAGAACTGAAACTTACACAGGAGGAATTTGCATTGAAGGCAGGAATCTCACAGCCTTATCTTTCACAGCTGGAAAAAGGAGCGTTTGACCCAACAGCTCCCGTGATTGTAAGACTTGCAGTTGCACTAACAATGTCGGCAGACGAACTTCTCGGAATTAACGATGTAAAAAAAGTAGGCTAAACGGAACGTTTCTGAACCGTTGTACGACAACAGCGGTATCCCAACAGCAGAGGACAGGAAAAAACTTAAAATCCCTGCTGAACAAAAGAAAGAGGGGTTGACAGTGAGCAAATCATACATAACAGTATTCAGCAATATCAACGGAGAACTTAGACGAAGAGATGTTTCACAGGAAGAGTTTTGCAGAGAACTTGAAGTTGAACGCAGAACATATATGGCATGGCAGAAAAAGAATGAGATGCCTTTTTCGTTCTTCCTGAAATGTATATCATATTTCGGTTGTTCGGCTGATTATCTTTTAAGAGATATTGTAAATACAGAAAAAGAAAATGCTGAACTTAAAAAAGTCCAGCAAAGAATGGCATTATCATTAAAAACAGTACTTGAAAAGTTCTGCAATGATTTTCAGTTATATGATGAAAATATTGAAAAAGTTCTCAGTTCGTTGGTTATCCAAGAGGAATAAAAGACAAAATATTTGATATTGCACCAATGCTGGATTGTTGAACGTTTTTTTGGCTGGCTTGATAAATGCCGTCGTCTCTGGAAGAATTGTGAACGTAAATTACATAATTCTTTTCAAATGGTCAATTTAGCTTTTATCCGTATTATTCTTAAAAGATACTGAACAGGCTCTTACATAATGTATTCAATAATATCAATCATCTCCTGTTTTAATTTTTCCTCTGCATCGAAGTATAGCTCTATTTCAGATTCATCAAGATTTTC
>CAMWYX010000044.1 GCA_947178575.1 uncultured Ruminococcus sp.
CTCTATTTGAGTTAAATATTCATCATATTCCCTTTGATACTTCTCGTTTTGAAAAACATATTTATTTTCTTCATCTTTTTTTAAACTTACCGTTAGCCAAATGCAGAAAATAAAAAATGCAACAACACCGATAATTGTAAGACATCCAATAAATACTAACTCATTAAGGAAACAAAGGACTGCAAAAAGTATAACAAGAATTGCTAACCCAAATATACAACCATTACCTTTAAAAAAAGAAGATACTGTTAGTGTTTCTGGACGTATCGGTGGTTGAGGTTTCTCAATAACTGTTGACAATAACTCATCTAAATATTTTCTTGATTTGATTTCTCTATCTTTAAGTTTTGTAATCTGTTCTTGTGATTTATGGATAATTAGTTCCATAGTTCTCAAATTGCTCAAATATATAAGAAGTACCTCTCTATTTATTTCATCTGTCATTTTCTCATTTCCTTAACATTTTAAAATATTTTCAATTGTTTTTCTTGGAATTCTCCATGGACTGCCTTTTTTATCCTGTTCAGCTCCTTCGATTATTCCTTCTCTGCAATGTTTGCTGATAGTTGCCTGAGAACAATTCAGCATTTCAGCAGCTTCTTTTGTGCCGACAAATTCACTTTTTCCGTCTTCTCTCACAATATTCCTCTCTTCTTTTGTTAAATTGTATTAATAAAATTATACATTGAAAATGTGATAAAAAGGTGAAAGACAGATGATATACAGGTGAAGAATTTCAATAATTGAATAATATTCACACAAACAGGAATATTTCGCCCTGAAATGAATATTTATTCCAAAACTATTGACATTATTTTAAAATTGTGTATAATAGAATTATTGAAAAATTATTCCTATGGAGGAGATTGTAATGGATAAGAAAAATATTAAAAAAGTCGTTCTCGCTTACTCTGGCGGTCTCGATACTTCTATCATCATTCCGTGGCTCAAGGAAAACTACAATAACTGCGAAGTTATCGCTGTTTCCGGCGATGTAGGTCAGGGTACTGAGCTTGACGGACTTGAAGAAAAGGCTATCGCTACAGGCGCTTCAAAGCTCTATATCGAGGATTTGAAAGAGGAATTTATTCAGGAATACGTTTATCCTACCGTTCAGGCAGGTGCAATCTATGAAAACAGATATATGCTCGGTACTTCTTTCGCTCGTCCGATTATCGCAAAGAGAATCGCTGAAATTGCTATCGCTGAGGGTGCTGATGCTATCTGCCACGGCTGTACAGGTAAGGGTAATGACCAGGTTCGCTTTGAACTCGCTATAAAGGCTTTCGCTCCTGATATGGCTATCATAGCTCCGTGGCGTGAATGGGATCTGAAATCACGTGATCAGGAAATCGACTACGCTGAAGCACACAATATTCCGCTTAAAATAAACAGAGAAACCAATTATTCTAAGGATAAGAATATCTGGCATCTCTCACATGAGGGTCTTGACCTTGAAGATCCTGCTAATGAGCCGCAGTACGAAAAGCCCGGTTTCCTTGAAATGGGCGTTTCTCCGATTGATGCTCCCGATAAGCCTACTTATATCACTATCCACTTTGAAAAGGGCGTTCCCACTATGCTCGACGGCAAGGAACTCAACGGCGTTGAAATGGTTACCGCTCTCAACAAGCTCGGCGGTGAAAACGGTATCGGTCTCGCTGACCTCGTTGAAAACCGTCTCGTCGGTATGAAATCCAGAGGCGTTTACGAAACTCCCGGCGGTGCTATCCTCTATCACGCTCATGAAGTTCTTGAAACTATCTGTCTCGATAAGGAAACAGCCCGTATCAAGCAGTACCTCGGCATCAAGTTCGCTGATATTGTTTATAACGGTCAGTGGTATACTCCTCTCCGTGAAGCTATGAGTGCATTCGTTACCGAAACTCAGAAAACTGTTACAGGCGATGTTAAACTCAAGCTCTACAAGGGCAATATCATCAATGCCGGTGTTACTTCTCCTTATACCCTCTATGATGAGGAAGTCGCTACTTTCGACGAAGATGAGGTTTACAATCAGCACGATGCAGAAGGATTTATCAACCTCTTTGGTCTCCCGATTCACGTTAAGGCTCGTCTTGACCAGAAACGCAATAACAAGTAACCGTTTCCGCTCAATATAATAGATTTTCCGCAGGCAGGGTAACTCCTGCCTGTTGTGATTTAAAATCAAGATTAAAATACCGGAGGGTGAATAATATGCCTTATATCACTGTTGAAAGCGGTTCGTTATCAGATGAGCAGAAAGAATTATTAATCAAACGTCTTACGGAAGTATCTTCCGAAATTATGAATGTACCACAAGAATTTTTTGTAACTACAATCAAGGAAGTTTCAGATAAAAATTTCGGTATAGGCGGAAAAACAATTGATAAGGTTAAAGAAGAATATTTCAAAAATCATTAACTTTATATATCCGAATGAAAATATAAAAGAAATCGTTTATAAAACGTTATAACCAGACCAAATATTATAGTCGGAGAATATACCTATTGTGACGATGTTGACGGTGTGGAAAATTACCACTTAATGAGGTTTTTAATATGAAAATAATCAAAGGTATATTTAATTTTATATGTTTTATATTCCGGCTGATATTAATACTTATTTTAATACTTGTAATTTTACTTGTGAGTATATCCGTTGCGAATAAAATTGAATATGCAAAGTACGACGAAACAGGAATTATGAAAAACGGAAATTTATGTATATCTCATATGTGCGAGGGCGGTGGAGGATATGCAGAAAAATACTATAATTCCGACAACAATGTTTTGCAGGAAACTGAAGACTTTTATGCAATCAATGGTATTAAACTGGGTATAGGTAATACTAATGGTGATGTTTTCGGAAAAGTATATAAACCCATAAATTCCGGAACGTCTGATATATATGTGGGTTATTCAACATTTGGCGGTGACCCCATTAAATATTTTGAACTATACCACGTTGAAGTTGATAAAGATTTTAATATAACTTATAGTGTTAAGACTATCAGCAAGGAACAATTTGAACAGCAATATAAGGAGGAATAACTATGGTTAATATCAGAATAATGACTATCAGTGATTATGATGCTGTTTATGATTTGTGGATAAACACTCACGGTATGGGATTGAATAATTCTGATGACAGCAGAGACGGTATATGCAAATTTCTGAAAAGAAATCCCACAACGAATTTTATCGCTGAAGATAATGGAATAATTATAGGCGTTATTATGACGGGTCATGACGGCAGACGAGGTTATATATATCATACCGCTGTTATGCCCGAATACAGAAATAAGGGTATTGGCAGAAATCTTGTTAATAATGCTATGGACGCTCTCAAAAATGAGGGTATTAACAAGGTCGCTCTTGTGGTATTTGAAAATAATGAACTCGGTAACGGCTTCTGGGAAAAAATCGGCTTTACTGTCAGAGATGATTTGATTTACAGAAATAAAAATATCCGTGATTTAATCAGGATTGATACTTGAAAATTTAGGAAATATTATGGATAGAGAAAAATTTATTGATGAAATAAGTATATGCAGTATTCCGGATTTGGAACTTATCTATAAAACACAGAAAGATTTGTATTCTGCCGAAGAATTGGATATAATAAGCGAAGTGCTGGAACAGAAAAAATTGGAATATAAAAAGTTTGTGTCAGAGCAAAGATTTGCTGAAACGCTGTTTTGTATCGTTGCCCTGCTTGCTCCAACCAGTGCCTTGATTGTTGGTGTAATTATGCTCTTTTCACGTTCATCTGTTTATAAATCTATCGGAAAAAAGACGCTGTTAGTTGTTTTTATTTCTGTTTTGATAAGAGTGTTTATTTATAGCGGTGGTTTTAAGATATAATTAAATTAAATATCGAATTATTTAAAAATTAAAACGATAGGAGAAAAAATTATGGCTGATATGATGTGGGCTGGAAGATTTTCAAAAAAGGTTGATGATACCGTCAACGCTTTCAATTCTTCCATTGCCTTTGACGGACGTATGTACAAGCATGACATACAGGGCAGTATCGCACACGCCACTATGCTCGGCGACTGCGGTATTATCCCGAAAGACGACAGCGTTAAAATTGTTGACGAACTCAGAAAAATATCCGCTGATATTGAATCAGGCAGTTTACAGCTTGACCCCACAGCGGAGGATATTCATATGTTTATCGAAGCTGAACTTACAAAGCGTATAGGCGATATAGGAAAACGTCTGCACACCGCACGTTCACGCAATGACCAGGTGGCTCTTGATTTACGTCTTTATCTACGTGACGAAATAAAGGAAATTCAGGAACTTGTTATCAAATTAATCAGTACCGTTATTGATATTTCAAAACAGTACACCGAAACAGTTATGCCCGGTTATACACATTTACAGAGAGCTCAGCCGATTACTTTCGCTCATCACCTTATGGCTTATGTTCAGATGCTTTTCCGTGACCTCGACAGGCTCGGCGATGTAAATAAGCGTATGAATTACTGTCCGCTCGGCTGTGGTGCATTAGCCGGTACGACATATAAAACCAACAGACAGCAGACTTCCGATTTGCTCGGATTTACTGCTCCTATGGAAAACAGTCTTGACGGCGTTTCCGACCGTGATTACTGCGTGGAGCTCAACTGTGCTCTTTCTCTGCTTATGACGCACCTTTCACGTTTTTCCGAGGAAATTATACTCTGGTGTTCGTGGGAATTTAAATTCATTGAACTTGATGACGCTTTCGCTACCGGTTCTTCAATTATGCCTCAGAAAAAAAATCCCGATGTTACTGAACTTATCCGTGGTAAAACCGGCAGAGTGAACGGAAATCTCGTTACACTTCTTACCATGATGAAAGGTCTTCCGCTTGCCTATAACAAGGATATGCAGGAGGATAAAGAGGCGATTTTCGATACAGTGGACAACGTCAAACTGTGCGTAAAGACTTTTATCCCTATGCTCGCAACTATGCGTGTTATTCCCGATAATATGCGTAATGCCGCCGCAAAGGGTTTCATCAACGCTACCGACTGTGCCGATTATCTCGTTAAAAAAGGTATGCCGTTCCGTGATGCTTATAAAATTACCGGCACTCTTGTGGCTCTCTGCATTGAAAAGAATCTTACTCTTGAAACTCTTCCAATTGAGGAGTATCAGAAAATGACAGAACTCTTCACCGATGATGTTTACGAAGCTATCAATCTCGGTACGTGCGTTAAGGAACGGAAATCCTATGGCGGTCCGTCTCCCGATGCCGTATGCGTTCAGATTGAAAATGCCGAAAAACTACTGAAATTCTATGAGTAAAAAAGATTTGGTTTTTACGCTCGGTCTCACTCTGCTTATGGGCGTAATATGGGTTGTCGGTGAACTTATAATGGGTCTGTGGATTGCTGTTATTCCCTCTGCACATATTTTTTGGCTCGCCGGAATTGTCGTCGTCACTCTTGCAATAAATATATGGCATTCATTGAAAGAAGACGAATCCGACCGCACAGACCCCAAAAAAGCCAAGTACGACAGAAAAATCCAGAAGAAAAGAGATAAAAAATAATTATATTAAAAGGTGATTCTATGGTCAGAATTTATATAGACGGTCAGGAAGGTACTACCGGTCTTAAAATACTGGAACGCTTCGAGAACCGAAACGATATTGAAATAATCCGTATTTCCGAGGAAAAACGCAAGGATTCCGCAGAACGTGCACGCCTTATAAACAGTGCCGATTATGTTTTCCTCTGTCTTCCAGATTCGGCTTCAAGAGAGGCTGTATTATTCATTGACAAGGATAATAATCACGTCCGTATTATTGATGCTTCAACCGCTCACAGAACAAATCCGGACTGGGCATACGGATTTCCGGAACTCTCTCCGGAACACCGTGAAAAAATAAGAACATCAAACAGAGTAGCAGTTCCGGGCTGTTATGCAAGCGGATTCGCTTCAATAGTATATCCTCTTGTGAAAAATAACGTTATACCGGCGGATTTTCCGGTGTTCGCATATGCGACTTCCGGATACAGCGGTGCAGGCAAAAAAGCTATAGCCGTATACGAAAGCAATGACAGACCTGAGGAGTTCGGCAGTCCCCGTCAGTATGCCCTCTCTCAGCAACATAAACATCTTCCCGAAATGCAGACTGTATCAGGTCTGACATATCCGCCGATGTTTAATCCTATGGTCTGCGATTATTTCAGCGGTATGGTCGTATCTGTTCCTGTTCAGACGAGAATGCTCGGAAAAAAGACAACCGCTTCTCAGATTCATGAGATGTACAAAAATCACTATTCCGGCTCTGCTATGATTGATGTCATGCCCCTTATGTCAGCAGATGAACAGAAATCTTTTTTCCTTGCCTCTAATACTCTCAGCGGAATAAATAAAATGCAGATTTTTGTCTTCGGAAATGATGAACAAATACTCCTCTGTTCACGGCTCGACAATCTCGGTAAAGGTGCAAGCGGTGCAGCTGTTCAGTGCCTTAATATAATGCTCGGAATAGACGAAACCACAGGTCTTGTATAATTAAAATATGGCGGAAGAAAAATCAAAAGAGGAAAAAAAGAAATTTGATTACTCAAAACTTCTTGATTCACTTCACTATGTCGGTATAACTTCGGGCGTTGCCGGAATAGCTTTCTTCAGTTATCTTAAACTTACCGATACGGAACTTTTTGTTTTCAACAGAGTTATGAGTTGTTATACCGTCTGCTTTGCTATAATAACAGGTGTTCTTGCGTATCGGTTTGTGCGTGTTTTTATCGCAAATGAAAAGAAATTCAATTATGTGATAACGCTTCAGGCAATAGTCGCATCTGTTATTCTTGCGTGTGCTGTCAACAGTCTGGCTGAAGATGTAAATAAATCAAAAATCAATGATGTGATTGAAATAAATGAAAATATCAGCGTTGTTCTGTGTGAGGTCGAAAACAAATCGGGTCACACACGGATAGATGTATACTCCAGACGTGGACGTTTCGCAAAAAAAACAGGCGAAATCGATGAAATGATGTTTTCTGTCAAGTGCATAGAAAGCGGTGCGTATAACTGCTATTCCCCAGATGACGGAAATTCTGCTGTCGTTGAATGCTTTTACGGAATATACGGAAACGGAAACGTTCTTTCTCCGGAATATAATACCGGTATGCTTACATATGTCTTTGATTTGAATGTATGATTTTTAATTCAAATAAGATTTTAAACAGATAGGGTGATTATTTTATGAAAATAAATAAAATCGGAAATGTAAATTTTATCGACGGCGGTGTATGTGCCGCAAAGGGTTTCAGAGCAAACGGTATTCAGTGCGGTCTTGCTCATAAGCCACTCACCGATACGGAAAAAAATTCTGCTGTGTCAAATAATGCAGTTCCCTCGGCAAAAAAGAAAAATGACCTCGCTCTTATCGTCTCCGATAAAGAATGCAACGCTGTCGCCGTCTATACTACAAATAAAGTCAAGGGTGCGCCTATTGTCGTTACCAGAAAACATCTTGAAAACGGCAGGGCAAGAGCCGTAATTGTAAATTCCGTGAACGCTAATACCTGCAATCCCGACGGCATTCAGAAAGCCGAAAAAATGTGCGAACTTACAGCCGGTCAGCTCGGAATCAGCGTTGATGATGTTATCGTCGCTTCTACCGGCGTTATCGGACAGGTTCTCCCCATTGAGCCTATCGCCGGCGGTATGCAGGAACTCGCTGAAGGTCTGTCATATGACGGAAATAAACGTGCTTTGGAAGCTATCATGACTACCGATACCCGTCCAAAAGAAATCGCTGTTGAATTTGAAATGGGCGGTAAAATCTGCCGTATGGGCGGTATGCTCAAGGGAAGCGGTATGATTCACCCGAATATGGCTACCACGCTTACTTTTATCACCACAGATGCCGATATTTCCACAGAACTCCTCCAGCTTGCACTTAGCGATGTTGTAAAGGTTACTCTTAACCGTGTCAGTGTTGACGGTGATACTTCCACTAATGATATGGTTTGCGTTATGGCTTCCGGAACAGCAGAAAATAAACCCGTCGTTCGTGAAGACGAAGATTTTGAGATATTCGAGAACGCTCTCTATAATATCATGATGAATCTTGCAAGAATGATGGCTCGTGACGGTGAGGGCGCAACCAAACTCATTGAATGCACCGTCTCCGGCGCAGAAACCGAAAGAATAGCCGAAACTGTAGCTAAATCCGTTATCACGTCAAGCCTTTTTAAAGCCGCAATGTTCGGCGAAGATGCAAACTGGGGACGTATCCTCTGTGCTGTCGGATATGCCGATGCGGATTTCGATATAAATAAAGTCGATGTTAAAATCGCTTCCGATAAAGGCTGTATCCACGTTTGCGAAAACGGAGCAGGCGTTGATTTTTCGGAGGAAACCGCAAAGGAAATTTTGTCCGGAGATGAAATATTAATCCTCGTTTCTGTCGGAAACGGTTCGGGTTCTGCTGTGGCATGGGGCTGTGACCTCACATACGATTATGTTAAAATCAACGGCGATTACAGAAGCTGATTAAAAATCATAAAATCAATAAAAGGAGTAAATCCGTATGGATAAAATTTCAAATATCTCAAATACCGAAAAATCACAGATTCTTATTGACGCACTTCCGTATATTCAGAAGTATTCCGACAAAATAGTCGTCGTAAAATACGGCGGAAACGCTATGACAAACAAAGAACTCAAAGACGCTGTAATGATGGATATTGTTCTGCTTTCCCTCGTGGGAATAAAAGTCGTTCTCGTTCACGGCGGCGGTCCTGAAATAAATGATATGTTCCGAAAACTCAACATCGAAAGCAGATTCATCAACGGTCTGCGTTATACTGATAAAGATGCCGTCGATGTCGTTAAAATGGTTCTCGCCGGTAAAGTAAACAAGGAACTCGTTCAGCTCCTCGCTCAGCATAAGGGAAGTGCTGTCGGTCTCTGCGGAATAGACGGCGGAATGCTTACCGCCAAAAAGAAACTCACCGATGACGGTCAGGATTTGGGCTACGTCGGCGAAATAACCGCCGTTAATCCAAAGCCGATAACCGATGCTCTCAACAACGGAAATATTCCCGTTATTGCAACTGTGGCAACGGATAACGACGGAAACACATATAATATCAATGCAGATACCGCAGCAGCACGTATCGCCGCCGAACTCGGTGCGGAAAATCTTATTCTGATGACAGATATTGCCGGTCTTCTCCGTGATAAAAACGATGTCAGCACCCTTATCCCGAAAGTCAATGTCAGTGAAGTTCCATATCTTAAAATGCAGGGTATCGTCTCCGGCGGTATGATTCCGAAAATCGACTGCTGTGTCGAAGCCGTCCGCAGAGGTGTCAACGGTGCTGTGATTATCGACGGACGTGTGCCTCATTCAATTCTGATTGAAATACTTTCAAATGAAGGTGTAGGAACTCAGTTCGTCTGAGATTGATTCTGAATGATTTTTATTATTTGATTTGCTTTTTTTATAAATAAATAAAAAGTTTACAATTTTAATTGACTTATGTATTGATTTTGTATATCAAATAGAGTTATAATATTAAAATGAGATGTCGGAGTCTGTTTATTCCGGAATTTCAGTCCCGTTATATAAACAGATTCCAGTACTCGGATTTTTTCTGAGTATTCCCTGAAAGGTTGATTCAATATGGACACTATAGAAAAATTCAACAGTTATGTTATGCAGTCCTACGGACGTTATCCCCTTGTAATGGAAAACGGCTACGGCAGACAGTGTACAGACGAAAAAAATATGAAATATATCGACTTCGGAAGCGGTATCGGTACTAATTCCCTCGGCTTCTGCGATTCCGACTGGGCAGATGCCGTGTGTAGTCAGGTTCGTAAATTACAGCATAATTCCAATTATTACTATACTGCTGTACAGGCGGACTTTGCCGAAAAACTGTGCCGTGAAACAGGCTATCAATCCGTTTTCTTCTGCAACAGCGGTGCGGAAGCCAACGAATGTGCCATAAAGGCTGCAAGAAAATACAGCTTCGATAAATACGGAAAAAACCGCCATAATATAATCACTCTTACAAATTCGTTCCACGGACGTACAATGGCTACTCTTTCCGCCACCGGTCAGGACGTTTTTCATAATTACTTTTTCCCGTTTTTAGACGGATTTATAAACGTTCAGACAAATGACTGCAATGATTTGAGAGAAAAAATTGACGATTCCGTCTGTGCCATAATGATTGAATATATTCAGGGCGAAGGCGGTGTAAATACTCTTTCTCAGGAGTTTGTTGACGAGATTTACAGAATCTGTGCCGAAAAGGATATTCTTGTCATAGCCGACGAAATCCAGACAGGTATCGGTCGTACCGGAAAACTTCTCGCCGGTGAATATTACGGCAAAAAAGCCGATATTACTTCTCTTGCAAAGGGTATAGCCGGCGGAATACCTATGGGTGCGTGCCTGTTCGGCGAAAAAGTGAAAAATGTGTTCACAGCTGGTACTCACGGCTCAACTTTCGGCGGAAATCCTATCGCCTGCGCCGGCGGAAACGCAGTTCTTGATAAGATAATGTCCGACGGATTTCTCGACGACGTAAACCGTAAAGCCGAACACTTCCGCAAACGGCTTGAAAAATCTCCCGAAGTCGTATCCGTCAGCGGAATCGGTCTTATGATAGGTATTGAACTTAAAAACAAAAAAGCATCTGATGTTGCCGCCAAAGCTATCGAAAAAGGTCTGCTCGTACTTACGGCAAAATCAAAAGTAAGACTCCTGCCTCCGCTTAACATAGAAATGAGCGAAATCGACAGCGGTCTTGATATTCTTATTGATATACTGGAGGGTTGAACATGGAGTTAATGATTTCATCTAAAGGCAGTAAGTATATTGTTGAGGATAAAGAACAGAAACGTATAATATATACCGTGAAGAAAAAGGGCTTCGGGGCAGGAAGATATCTGCTCATGGACCCAAGCAATTATCAGCTGTATTCCCTTGTACAGACAAGTGCTGACAGGAAGCCGTCTTTTATAATAGGTCATAACGATTCCACTATTATGCAACTCGTTTGTACATCGCTTTTCCTTGAACCGTCTATCAGCGTTACAGGAAAAGATATTCAGGGCGTAGAGGCAAAATACAGTATCGCAAGCAAAGACCACCGCAATTTCGATATTCTCAAGGATGATGTGAAATGCGGCACTCTCAGAACAAATAACACTGTAAGCAATGAACTTCAGTATGACCTCGATATCGACAATAAAGTTTTTGATGACTATATCCCTCTTTTCGTAATCGCTGTGGATTTGACTTTCGGTGATATAAACAGAAATAATTCCTGATTCCGGAGGTTCTATATGTCAGTCGATGTGCCGAAAAATCTGATTCCTCCGGTTGATTCGTCAACAGTAAGGCAGATATACGGCAGGGAAAATTCAGGTATAATAAAACCTGTTCTCAGCCGTGGGAATATTACTCAGTCTGCTCTTAACTCCAGAAATCCATATATGGCAACAGGTTCGGTTAAGAGGCGGACGGCATATTCAGGGCAGAATATTGGTTCTGTTCAGCACAGCTCCGTCTCTGTACAGAATAACAGTTCCGAGCCGGTTAAGACACATGCTTCCACTCCGAAAAGGCGGAGAACACCGGCTTCCGGACAGGCATTAATCAGAGGTCAGAAATGGAATGTCTCGGGAAATGACGGAAACACCATACATAAACTGCGTGTGTGCGTGGGCTGGGAACAGAACCGCTCCGGCTGTGAACTCGATGTATCCGCCTTTATGCTCGCACAGAATGAAAAAGTTCTCAGTGATGACTGGTTCGTTTTCTACGGTCAGGGACAAAGTCCCGACGGAAGCGTGAAATACCGTTCAAACAGTGATAATTTTTCGCTCCCCGATGATGCGGAGCTTTCTGTTTCTCTTGATAATGTTTATCCAAACGTACAGAAAATACTCGTCTGTGTTACCATATATGAAGCATCTGAAAGACATCACAATTTCGGAATGGTCAGAAACCTCTATGCCCGTATTCTCGATGACAACGGCGTGGAACTCGTCCGCTATTGTGCGGATAATCTGCCTCCGCAGGTTACCGCTGTTGTACTCGGAGAGCTTTACCGGTATAAGGGTACATGGAAATTCAATGCGGTCGGTTCAGGATATAACCGTGATTTATCAGAGTTCTGCCGTATTTACGGCGTGGAACTCGAATAGTATCATATCTGTTCTTGAAAATTATCGGAACTTCTTTCCGTTCTGCAACAGGAGGGATTTTTTTGTTGGAATTTAATGTAATAAATGAGCTTAGTCTCATGGTAACCTGTACCGGCGGAAATGATGTTCTTTTCACAAAAGCCGGTTCTTTTATCGGCGGTGAGTGCGGAGGACAAAGAAATTTTAATTTTACCAAAGTTATGCTCGGCCCTCAGCAGAATGTCGGACGTGCTATTCTCGGTCAGATAACCCGTCGGCTTACCGGTGAAAATATTCCGCTGATGAAAGTCGATTTCAGCGGTGACAGTGTGACGTACTATGCCGACAGGCAACAGCATATAGTATTGTATCGGCTTCAGAACGGTGAAAGCCTTTACGTCGAAAGCGAAAATCTCCTCGCCTTTACATCACAATGCAGTTATGATGTGCGGTTTATGGGTGCAGGTATTATTTCGCAGAAAGGTATGTTTACCACAAAACTTACAGGAAACGGTTCTAATGCCGTCGTTGCCGTAACATCGGACGGAAATCCAATCGTGATGAGCAACGAGGATACCGGAAGCACTATCGTTGTTGACCCAGATGCCGTCGTATGCTGGACAAATTCCGACCCCGATTTCAAACTCGATGTATCATGGCGGAATATTATCGGACAGCATTCCGGCGAGTCGTATATGTTTGAATGGGACAGCCGTCGTCCTACTACTGTTCTTGTTCAGCCCAATGAACGGGCTCATAATATCAGTTCAACAGATGTAAACAATGCACGCAATGCCTATAACAGTGCTCGCCAGATACACGGACTTATAGATTGATTTATATAATAATTTTTTATCCTCTTCTAGCAAGAAGACCCCCGCCTCTATAGGCGGGGGATGAATTGCGTCTCACTTGACAAAAGCTGAAAAATATGAGATAATTAAAATAGAAAATCTGAGGATGT